>UQSB01000001.1 GCA_900543505.1 uncultured Collinsella sp.
CATGCCGCCGAAGTTGAAAGGCAGATTGCCGCTCTGGCGGGTTTGCAGCGTCAACTGGTTACGCGGGCTGGTAAGCCCGCGTAACCCTAATAATTGGCTTCGTAGCCGTTGCCGTCGCCGGTGGGCTCTTCGTAGTAGTCCGAATCGCTCGAATCGCTTGAATCATCGGAATCGTCAGAGCTGACCGATGAGGTTGCGGTACCGTTTGCGTAGTCGTCAGACGTGTTGTTGTTCAGGTCGCCGATCGTAGAGCTGGAACCGTCGGAAAGACCCATGGTGTTGGGACCCTTGGGATCCTTGCCGGCATCGACGCGCTCCATCATTTCCTTGAGTTCGTCCTCGTAGACAAAGACGTAGCTCACACCGTCGATCATGGTGCTGTCGTCGGCGTACGAGGGCAGGTTGGCCGAGTAGATACCGTCGACATCCATACCGCGCATGGCATTGACCGTAGCCACGATATCCTGAACGCTCATATCGGTTACGAGCATATCGGACAGCGAATTAACCAGGCCAAAGATCTTCGTGGCATCGAAGTTATTGAGAATCTGGTTGGCAAGGGCGCCAAGCACCTGACGCTGGTGGCGCATGCGCGTGTAATCGCCGTCGGCATAGGTGTAGCGGCAGCGGGCATAGGTAAGGGCGGTGGCACCGTCCATATGCTGCTGGCCAGCGGTAATCTTAATATCCAGGTGCTCGGGGTCGTCAACATCATCGGTTGCGTTAATGTCGATACCGCCAACCGAATCAATCAGCGCCTGCATACCGTCGAAGCTGACCTCGGCATAGTGGGAAATCTGAACACCGCACAGCTCGTTGACCGCCTCGACCATGGCCTCGGCGCCGCCAACGGTATGGCAGGCGTTGATCTTCATGGTCTCGCCCTTGTACTCGACCTTGGTGTCGCGCGGAACGGAAATGAGCGTCGCCTGCTTTTGCGTGGGGTCGATGCGTGCCAGGATAATCGAGTCGGCACGATACGTATCCTCGCCCGGACGGCCGTCGGTACCAAGAAGCAGCACGTAGAACGGATCCTTTGCCTCATCGGTGTCAACCAGAACCCGACGCAGATTGTCGGTAATGACATTAGAATCGCCGAGCTTGCCCATAATGGTGGCAAACCACAGGCCGGCAGCGGTAGTGGCACTCAACAGCACGCCAAGCACGACAATGAGCGCGACGTGACGAATCGTGTGGCTACGACGACGTTGGCGAGCGCGCTCGGAATAGCGAGCCACGTTATCGCGACTGTAGATCTTGGCCTGCGCACCAGTTGAGGGTCTTCGGGTGGTGGTATCTGCGAGGGGCTTTTTATTAAACATAGGCAACCTGTATTAGTAGATGACGGGATCGGGGACGGTAGCATGCTCGACATGCGCGCCGAGCGCCTGCAGCTTTTCGACAAACTGCTCGTAGCCGCGCTTGATGTGATGGATAGCCGAAACCTCGGTCGTCCCGTCGGCGATCAAGCCCGCTACGACGAGGGCCGCTCCGCCGCGCAGATCGGGCGAGGTAACCTGTGCACCCGAGAAGCCCTTGACGCCATGAATCATGGCATGATGGCTCTCGATACGAATGTCGGCACCCATGCGCACCAGCTCAGAGGCAAACATAAAGCGATTCTCGAAGATGTTTTCGGTAATAACAGAACTGCCGTCGGCAAGGGCGGAGAGCACCATAATCTGCGCCTGCATGTCGGTCGGGAAACCGGGGAACGGAAGCGTCTGGATGTCGACCGGCTTGATACGCTCGGCACGGTTCACATGGACGCCATCCTCGACGCGCTCGCAGTCGATACCCATGAGCTCCATCTTCTTGAGCACCATGCCCAAGTGAATGGGGCAAAAGCCCGTGACATCGACACCGCGATCGTCGGCCATCAACGCACCGGCAACGATAAAGGTACCGGCCTCGATGCGGTCGCCCACCACGCGATGGGTAACGGGATGGAGCTCTTCCACGCCTTCGATAGTCACGACGGGCGTACCGGCGCCAACAATCTTGGCGCCCATCTCGTTGAGCATGTTAGCGAGATCGACGATCTCGGGCTCGCGGGCGGCATTGTCGATAACCGTGGTGCCCTGTGCGCGCACAGAGGCCATGATGAGGTTCTCGGTCGCACCGACGCTGGCGAACTCGAGCGTGACGGTGGTACCGCGCAGACCTTGGGGCGCATTAGCGTTGATGTAACCGTGGGCGGTATCGAACTCAACGCCCAGGGCCTCAAGACCAAGAATATGCATATCGATCTTGCGAGCACCCAGGTTGCAGCCGCCCGGCATGGCAATTTTGGCGCGATGGAAGCGGCCCAGCAGGGGTCCCATGACGGCGGTGGAAGCGCGCATCTTGGCAACGAGCTCGTAGGGGGCCTCCCATGAATCGACCTGAGAGGTATCAATCTCGAGCGTGTGCTCGTCGAGAACATCGATCGTAGCGCCCATGCCCTTGAGCACCTTGCCCATCACGTGGACATCGGAAATATCGGGCACGTTCTGCAGCGTCGTCTTGCCCGGCGCCAGAAGCGTTGCCGCCATGAGTTTGAGCGCGGAGTTCTTGGCGCCCGAGACGGGCACGGAGCCTCCGATGGCGTGGCCACCCTCAACGCGGATAATATCCAAGGTCTACCCTTTCAAAAAGCATGCCCGGGGTGGCTGGGCCATCCCGGGCATGATGTGTTCGCAAATGGTCGAACGCTAAATCGTTTGACTATTGGGCAAGCTTGAGCTTACACCATGCGATTTCATTATAGAGGTAGGCGCGGCGTGCATCATCCTCCGACAAATTACCCAGCTTCTCTTCAAAACCTTGAATATCAGCTTTAAGCTTGTCGGCATCGACGGTCGCCAAATCGCAAGCGCGCTCGGCGAGAACGGTCACGACATCGTCCGCAACCTGGGCATAGCCGCCGGCCACGGCAAACGTGTGGTCGACAGTGCCCATGGCCTTATCGGAAACGCGAACGTAACCGCGGTCGATCGTGCAGATCTCGCTGGAGTGAGCAGGCAGAACACCAAACTCGCCATCCGTGGACGGAATCGACACAAACGCAGCGTCGCCCTCATAGGCGCAGCTCACGGGGCACACGATGCGGATACGCATAACCTACTTCTCCCCCATCTTGCGGGCGCGCTCGCGCACGTCCTCAATCGTGGAAGCATAGCGGAAAGCCTGCTCGGGCAGGTCATCGGCCTTGCCGTCGACAATCTCGGCGAAAGAGCGGACGGTATCCTCGACGCGGACGTAGACACCGGGGTTGCCGGTGAACTTCTCGGCGACGTGGAAGGACTGCGAGAGGAACTGCTGAATCTTACGGGCACGGTTGACCGTAAGGCGCTGCTCCTCGGACAGCTCGTCCATACCCAGAATGGCGATGATGTCCTGAAGGTCGGAGTACTCCTGCAGGAGCTCCTGGACCTTGACGGCGACACGGTAGTGCTCCTCGCCGACGATCGAGGGATCGAGAGCGTCGGAGGAAGACGCGAGCGGGTCGATAGCCGGGAACAGGCCGAGCGACGAAATGCTACGCGAAAGAACCGTGGTGGCGTCGAGGTGCGTAAACGTCGTGGCAGGCGCCGGGTCGGTCAGGTCGTCTGCGGGGACGTAGACAGCCTGGACGGAGGTAATGGAGCCCGTCTTGGTCGAGGTAATGCGCTCCTGGAGGTCGCCCATCTCGGTAGCCAGCGTAGGCTGGTAACCGACGGCGGACGGCATACGACCCAGCAGTGCGGAAACCTCGGAACCGGCCTGGGAGAAGCGGAAGATGTTGTCGATGAACAGCAGAACGTCCTGGCCGCGATCGCGGAAGTACTCAGCGGTGGTAAGGCCAGCCAGACCGATGCGCAGACGCGCTCCAGGCGGCTCGTTCATCTGACCATAGACCAAGCAGGTCTTGTCGATAACGCCCGACTCGCTCATCTCGAGGAACAGGTCGGTGCCCTCACGAGTACGCTCGCCGACACCGGTGAACACCGAGGTGCCGCCGTGCTCCTGGGCGAGGTTGTTGATGAGCTCCTGAATCAGAACGGTCTTGCCGACGCCGGCGCCGCCGAACAGACCCGTTTTGCCGCCACGGATGTAGGGCTCGAGCAGGTCAACGGCCTTAATGCCGGTTTCGAAGATCTCGGTCTTGGTGGTGAGCTCGTCGAAGCGGGGTGCTGCGTGGTGGATGGGATAGAACTCCTCCACCTCGGGCATGGGCTTGCCGTCGACAGGCTTGCCCATGACGTTCCAAATGCGGCCGAGCGTCTTGGGGCCAACGGGCATCTTCATGGGCTCACCGGTATCGGTGGCGATGAGACCACGCTGCAGACCGTCGGTCGAGGACATGGCGACCGTGCGGACGACGCCGCCCGGAAGCTGGCTCTCAACCTCGAGGATCGTGCTCAGGTGACCGATCGGGGTCTCGGCCTCGACCGTGAGCGCGTTGTAGATCGGGGGCACCGCACCGTCAAACTTGACGTCGACGACAGGGCCGATGATACGCACGATGCGACCATCACCGGCAGTCGTCTTCTTGGTGGCTTCCTCGACCGCAAGCTTTACGGTGTTATTAGCCATTACTGTTCCTCCAATGCTGAGGCTCCGCCGACGATCTCGTTAATCTCGGTCGTGATCGAAGCCTGACGCACGCGACTATACGTGCGGGTAAGGGTCGAGATGATCGCGGTGGCGTTTTCCGTCGCGGAGTGCATGGCCTTGCGGCGTGCACCCTGCTCGGCGGCCGCCGAATCGATCAGGGCCTGGTAGATGACCGTCAGGATATACGACGGTACAAGCTTGCCGAGAACATGCTCGGGAGAGGGCACGAACTCGAACGTGGACGAGATGCGCTTAGGGGCGTCGGTCTCGTTCTTACGCGGACCGTGGGCCATAGCGATCATCTCGGGATCGAGCGGCAGCAAGTGCTCGACGCGAAGCTCCTGATCCACGCGGTTCTTGGCGTGGTGATAGACAAGCTCGACACGGTCAAGCTCACCGGCACGATACGCATCGCAGATATGAGAGGAAATCATGCGAGCCTGATTAAAATCGGGCTCGGAGGAATTGCCCTCAAAGTGCATGACGACGTTTGCGCGGTCGCGGAAATACGTGGCCGGCTTGCGTCCGCACGCAATGATCTCGCACTCGATGCCATCGTTCGCCCAAGAAGCGGCGAGCTTTTCGGCCGTGCGCTCCACCGTCGTATTGAAACCGCCGGCAAGGCCGCGGTCCGAGGCAATAACGACAATCAGGCCATGCTTGACGCTCTCATGCTTCTGCAGCATGGGATCGGTGCCCGAACAGGAGGCGTCGCCGGCGACCGTCAACATGACGTCGGTCAGCGCCTCCTTATAGGGCTCGGCCTGCTTGGAGCGATCGAGGGCACGACGGATCTTGGCCGTAGAGACCATCTCCATCGTGCGCGTGATCTGCTTGGTCGTGGTAACCGAGGAGATTCGCTTCTTAATGTCGCGAAGGTTGGCCATAGGGCTTAGTTCTCCTCTGATCCAGTCGTATCGGCATGGTGCTTGGCCATGAACTGCTGCTTGAAGTCACCGATGACGCGCAGGAGCTCAGCCTTGGTGTCATCGTCGATCTTCTTGGCGCGAACCTTGTCGAGCAGCGAGCCAAATCCATTGTCCATGTACTCGACGAGCTCGGCACGGAAAGGCAGCACGTCAGCGATCTCCAGGTCATCCAGGAAGCCCTCGTTGCCGGCAAACAGCGCAACGATCTGCTCGCCAACCTCAAACGGTTTATAACGAGGCTGCTTAAGGAGCTCGGTCATGCGGGCACCATGGGTCAGCTGCTTCTGAGTAGCCTCGTCAAGGTCGGAGCCGAACTGGGTAAAGCCAGCGAGCTCCTGGTACGAAGCGAGGTCCAGACGAAGGTTGCCGGCGACCTGCTTCATGGCCTTGGTCTGCGCGTCGCCACCAACGCGGGACACGGAAATGCCCACGTCGACTGCCGGGCGCTGGCCCTGGAAGAAGAGCTCGGACTGCAGGTAGATCTGACCATCGGTAATGGAAATGACGTTGGTCGGAATGTAGGCCGAAACGTCGCCGTCCTGAGTCTCGATGATCGGCAGTGCCGTCATTGAGCCGTAGCCGTTCTTCTTGGACATCTTGACGGCACGCTCGAGCAGACGAGAGTGCAGGTAGAAGATGTCGCCAGGATAGGCCTCGCGTCCGGGCGGACGATGCAGCGTCAGCGACATCTGACGATATGCCACGGCCTGCTTGGACAGGTCGTCGTAGATGACGAGCACGTGACCGCCGGGGTTGGTCTCGCTGGCGGGCTTGCCGTCCTCGCCGTTGTACATAAAGAACTCGCCGATAGCGGCACCGGCCATAGGCGCGATGTACTGCATAGGGGCGGAATCGGCAGCGGTGGCCGAAACGATGATGGTGTAGTCGAGCGCACCGTGCTGAGCGAGGGTCTCGCGAATGTTGGCAACCGTGGAGGCCTTCTGGCCGATGGCGACATAGATGCAAACCATGCCCTTGCCGCGCTGATTGAGGATAGCGTCGATGGCAATGGCGGTCTTACCGGTCTTACGGTCGCCGATGATGAGCTCACGCTGACCACGGCCGATAGGCACCATGGAGTCGATAGCCAACAGGCCGGTCTGAACCGGCTCGCACACCGGGGTACGGTCGATGACACCGGGGGCCTTGAACTCGATGGGGCGACGGTGCGTGGCGACGATGTCACCCAAACCGTCGATAGGCTGGCCGAGCGGATTGACGACGCGGCCGAGCATGGCGCGGCTCACGGGGATATCCATAATGCGGCCAGTGGTGCGGCACTCGTCGCCTTCCTTGATGGCGTCGACGGCACCGAACAGAACGGCGCCGACCTCGTCACGGTCAAGGTTCTGGGCAAGGCCGAAGACGGTCTCACCGGTATCGGAGCTCTTGAACTCCAGAAGCTCGCCTGCCATGGCGCTCTTGAGGCCGGAGACGCGCGCGATGCCGTCGCCTACCTCGTCGACCGTTGAAACCTCATGCGTATCGACCGTCGCGGAGAGGCTCGTGAGCTGCTCCTGCAGTTTCTTGGCGATATCCTGGGCATTGAGGGTTTCGGACATTAGGCTTCACCTCCGTACGAATTAGCAGAGTTTGCGAGGGTCTCCTGCGCGATGCGCAGCTGCGTCTTGACGGAAATGTCACGACGCTCGCCGCGGGCTTCGAGCACCAGGCCGCCCACGATAGACGGGTCAACCTGCTCGATAAGGAATACCTTGCGGCCGAAGTCCTGCTCGCATTTCTTAGTGATGGTTTGACGCAGCTCGTCGTCGAGCGGGATCGCCGTGGTGACGGTCACGCCCACTACATCCTCGTCTTCCTCGGCAACATACTTAAAGGCAGCTGCCACCTTGGGAAGAAGGTCGAGCTGGTCGCGCTTGGACATGGTGTCGAGCACGGCGATGATCTCGGGGCTGGCGCTAGCCAGGCGCTCGATCGTCTCGAGGTCCTCGAACACATGGTTCTCGGCCTTAGCGGCTTCCAAAAGGGAGCGCGCGTAGGTCTCGAGCACCTTGTCCTGATAGCGGCTAGTCGGCATTCAGGCTACCTGCTTCCTGGATGTAGCGCTCGATGAGCTTCTTCTGCTCGGCCTCGTCGTCGAGTGCCTCGCCCACGATCTTGGTGGCGACGGCAACGGACAGGTCGGCGATGGAGCTCGCGGCACCGGCGTAGATGGACTTGCGCTCGTCCTCGACGGTCGTGTGGGCCTTGGCGATGATCTCCTCGGCCTCCTTGTGCGCAGCCTCGATGATACGGGCGCGCTCGGACTCGGCGTCCTTACGGGCCTCGAGAACGATGTCGGCAGCCTGACGACGGGCGTCGGTAACGATCGAGTCGGACTCAGCGCGCTTGGCGATAGCCTCCTGCTTGGTCTTCTCGGCCTCGTCGAGGCTCTCCTCGATCTTCTTGCCGCGCTCCTCCATGGTTTTCATGATGCCCGGCAGGGCGACCTTGGCCAGCACGATCCAGATGATCAGGAAGGCGATAAGCGCCGGGATGAACTCCGCCATCTTAGGGATGAGGATGTCCGCACCGGCAGCGCCGTCCTCGGCGAACGCGGAAACCGGCATGAGCAGCGCGGCCGCGGACGCGGAGAGTGCGATCGCGCTCTTCTGGGATGAAAGATTCATACTTGACGCTCCGTGCTATTTAACGATCAGCGCGACAACGAAGCCGATCAGAGCCAGAGCCTCGCCGAAGGCGGAGCCCATGATGAAGACGGTGAACACGCGGCCCTGGACCTCAGGCTGACGGGCCATAGCACCCGTAGCACCCAGAGCAGACAGGCCGATAGCAAGACCAGCGCCGATAACACCGAGACCGTAACCGATAACTCCCACGATTCCTCCTTTGTCGTGCGTGTCTTATTTCACGCAGGATAACCTTTTTTATAACTGCCGGGCTCCATGGGTACGGGCACCGGCGGTTTAACGAATTGCTTACCTTTAAGGCGCGAGCGGAAGGCTACTCCTCCTCCGCGACCTCCTCTGCCTCGGAGACATACACGGCGGTAAGGACCGTGAAGACGTAAGCCTGGATGGCGCCGACCACAAGCTCGATCGCATAGATCAGGATGAGGATGGCAAGCCAGGCTAGCGAAGGCAGGGCGCCAACGGCGTGGGCCGCGGAAACCTGCTGAAGCAGCGGCTGCATGAACATGCTCGCCATGATGGCGAACGAGCCCATGACCACGTGTCCTGCGAACATGTTGCAGAACAGACGGACGGCAAGCGTGATGAGACGCAGGAAGGTCGAGAAAAGCTCGACGACCCACACAAGCACGTTCATCGGGAAGCTTACGCCCTGCGGGGCGAGGCTTTTGACGTAGCCGATCACGCCGTGAGCCTTGCATCCGTAGTAGATGAAATACACGAAGGCGAAGATGGCGAGCGCGGCGGTGGAGCCGATTGCGCCGGTGCCGGGCTTCATTCCCGGAATCAGGCCGATCATGTTATTGATCAGGATGAACAGGAAAAGCGAGCACAGGAACGGGAAGTGCTTCTTCCAGTTCTCACCCACGACGCCCTTGCCGATATCGTTCTCGACGTACTCGATGATGTACTCGAAACCGTTGACGAAGAAGCCCTTGGGGACCAGGGTCTGCTTCTTCTTGAACACGGCCAGGACGATCAGGAGCACGATCGTGGAGACGATCAGCCAAAACGAGTACTGCGTGATGCCGCAGCTCAGATCGCCCACGACAGGGGTGGAGCTGAACTCGCTGACCAGATGATTAATCTCATCAGGCAGCTTTTCAAAAATTTCCACGACTTACCTTTCGACCTCATGAGGATCTCGCAGCGCCTTGACGACACGAACCGTGCAGGCAGCCATAAAGGCCACGAAGCCGATCGCCTCGCCCAGGAGGAACATGCGAAATGCCTCTCCGAACAACACAAACACAACCAAGGTAAAGACGAGCAGGGCGATTGCCGAGACCGCCAGACTCACCATACCCTTGAGCATGTCCGCATTCTGTTTATCGTCAAGAACCGGCTTGAGCGTAAAGACAAAGGGAAGGAAGGCAATTGCGCCCGCGATGGCGCCTGCAACGATAGCGAGCAGATCGGCTATCTGAAACACTGGCGTCCTCACTTTCCTTTTTAACGCTTCACAGAACAGTTCCCGCCAAACATTGGTGACTATTGTACGAGCCAATCGCTAAAGTACAACCGAAAAAGCATCGGTTAATACGCACCTGTTCGTTTTCTTAAGACCTTCTTTATGCCGCAGGTACGGTAATACGTTTTTCTCGAACCCTGCAGGGCAAAACGTCCGTTAACAGGAGTGCGCGCGGTCGCCTTTTGTTCGTCCGCGCGCACCGTTTCTTCGTATTTGCAGCCGCGGCCGTTTAGCCCAGCGACTAGAGCGTGCCGTAGATGCGGTCGCCGGCGTCGCCGAGGCCGGGAACGATGTAGGCAGCCTCGTTGAGATGGTCGTCGATGGCGCAGGTATAGATATGTACATCGGGATCCTTCTCGGTCAGCGACTTGAGGCCCTCGGGGGCCGCGACGATGCACAGCATGCGGATGTCCTTGACACCGCGCCCGCGCAGGTAGCTGATGGCCATCTCGGCCGAACCGCCCGTGGCGAGCATGGGGTCGACGACCAGGCAGATGCGCTGGTCGATATCCTTGGGCATCTTGCAGTAATACTCGTGCGGCTCGTGGGTGACCTCGTCGCGTTCCATGCCGATGTGGCCCACGCGAGCGGAGGGCACCAGGTCGAGGATGCCGTCGACCATGCCAAGGCCCGCACGCAGGATGGGCACGATGGCGAGTTTCTTGCCGGCAAGCTGTTTGAACGTGGCGGTAGTGATGGGGGTCTCGACCTCGACGTCTTCCATAGGCAGGTCGCGCATGGCCTCGTAGCCGTCAAAAAGCGCGAGTTCGCGCACGAGCTGACGGAACTGGTTGGTGCCGGTGTTTTTGTCGCGCAGGATCGACAGCTTGTGCTGGACGAGCGGGTGATCGACAAGCGTCACACGGGACGCATCGTAGGTGACGGTCATGGGTTGATTGCCCCTTTCGTTGCGGCCGCAAAACGGCCTTGCTGACAAGGCGTGCAGCAATGTTGCCGCCGCACGCCATGCATTAGTTTAGCGGTTTGTTGTATCGAGCAGCCCATCGCAGCCCTACTGTGCGGTACTGAGCGAGCGCCTGACTGCGTCACACCAGCCCGCAAGGTTTTGCTCGCGACGCTCGGCGGACATGTGGGGAAGGAAGGTCCTAACGATCTGGGCATTTTGCTCCAGCTCTTCTAGGTCTTCCCAATAGCCGACGGCAAGACCAGCCAAGTACGCGGCACCGATTGCCGTGGTCTCCACCGTCTCGCATTGCAGCACGGGGATATCCAGCAGGTCGGCCTGGAATTGCATGATGAACTCGTTGCGCGAGGCACCGCCATCGACAGACAGGCGCTCAATCGAAAGCCCCACGTCCTGCTCCATGGCGCGCAGCACGTCGTAGCTCTGATATGCCATGGATTCGCAGGCGGCACGTACGATGGTCGCACGGCTCGAGGCGCCGGTCAGACCGCACACGATACCGCGAGCATGCGGGTCCCACCAGGGAGCACCCAAACCCGCAAAGGCCGGAACGAAGTAGCAGCCCTCGTTGTCGCTAATCGAAGCGGCGAGTTGTGCCGACTCGCTCACGCTCGAGATGATGCCCATGTTGTTGCGAAGCCAGTTCATCGTTGAGCCGGCGGCAAAAATAGAGCCCTCGAGCGCATAGCTGACTTTGCCGTCCGCAGCGATACCGATGGTGGAGACCAGGCCATTCTTGGATTCGACGATCTCGTCGCCGGTGTTCATGAGCATAAAGCAACCCGTGCCATAGGTGTTTTTGGTCTGGCCGGGACGGAAACAGCAGTGGCCGAACAGCGACGCCTGTTGGTCACCCGCCACGCCCATGATGGGCGGCATGTTGGTCATGATGTCGCTCGCGACGCGGCCGTAGTCGCCCGAGCTCCAGCGAACCTCGGGCATCATGGAACGTGGAACGTCAAAGAGTGCCAGCAGGTCGTCGTCCCAATCGAGCGTATGGATATTAAAGAGTGCCGTGCGGCTGGCATTGGTGTAGTCGGTGGCAAAGACCTGGCCGCCGGTGAGGTTGTAGATGAGCCAGGTGTCGATGGTGCCAAACATGAGGTCGCCCGCCGCCGCGCTTTCGCGTGCGCCGTCGACGTTGTCGAGAATCCACTGCACCTTGGAGGCCGAGAAATACGGGTCGAGCGTGAGTCCCGTGCGGGAGCGCACCAGCCCTTCTGCGCCCTGCTCGACAAGCTCGTCGATCAGAGGTGCGGTACGGCGGCACTGCCATACGATAGCGTTATAGATCGGCTGACCGCTCACGCGATCCCAGACCACCGTGGTCTCGCGCTGGTTGGAGATGCCGATGGCAGCAATGCGGTCGGAGTGGATACCGCTCTTAAACTGGACTTCCATCATGACGGCGATCTGGCTAGCAAGGACCGCCATGGGGTCTTGCTCCACCCAGCCGGGACGCGGGAAGCTGGTTTTGACGCTGCGACGTGCCTGCGCGACGATGCATCCGTACTCGTCGACGATGGTCGCAAGTACCGAGGTGGTGCCGCAGTCGAGCGCCATGATGTAGGAACCGCCAAAGTCAAACGAGGCATCTTCCATGCCCAGGCTGCCCAGATTCAACGACATCGCTTAAACCTTTCTATTGCATCGGGTCGGACAGGACCCGTTCGATCTCTGATGCGGGAAGTGCGCCTTGGCGCAGGAGCTGGAGCTCGCCGTGCTGAAACGACACGATGGTCGAGGCGTCGCGACACGGGGTCTCACCGGCGTCGACGGCAACATCGACCCCCTCCAGGATGCGACCCTCCACCGTGATAAAACTTGCCGGCGCGGGCGCGCCATGCGTGTTGGCGCTGGTGCAGGCAAGGGGGCTGCCACAGGCGCGAATGAGCGCCTGCACCACGGGCGAGGCCGAAGCGCGAAGTGCCACCGTGTCGTCGGCAGCGCGCATAAAGGTCGGCACGCAGGGGGCTGCCTTGACCACGATAGTCAGGGCTCCCGGCCAGCATCGTCGCGCGAGTATGCGGGCATCTTCCGGGATATCCACGCCATAGCGGTCGAGTGCTTCGACGCCATCGACCAGCCAAGCGACGGTTTGCGTGAGTTCACGTTGCTTGAGAGTGAAGATACGGCGATAGCCGGTGCCGAGCGCAGGAACTGCGGCGCCATTGACGGCAGCCTGCGGATCGCGCGGCCACGATGGGAATTCGCTTGTATCTTGGGGCACGGCGTCCGAGAAGGCGTTGACTGCCACGGCGACACCGTAGACGGTCTCGGTCGGGATCAAAGCCAGGCCGCCGCGGCCGAGCACCTCGGCCGTGCGCTCGACGGCAAGCCGATGCGGCTCGCGCGTTCCCTCGTATACCCGATAGACCGTCTGCATGTGTATGCCAGCCCCTTACGCTCTGGTGCAAGTTTGTTTACTGTGGGGCATTCTCGCACGAAACGTTCAACCTATTTGCCCAGAGCGCATGTTGGTTTGGTGAGCGGCTCTAGTAGTCGGTGAAAGTGAGGGGGTTATTGGACTGCGACGAACTTCTTTGGCCTGCCGGCGTGACGTTCTTGGGCGGCGTAACGCTCGATGCTGTCTATCGTTATCATCCGACGGCCGTCGACGAGTTCAACATCGAGCTTTCCGGCTTTGACCAGCGCGGTAATCCGCGGAGCGGAGACTTTGAGGTCCAGCGCTGCGTCTTTAAATGTTCGGCACGCCGCTTCCCGAGCGTCCTCGTGGTCGATTTCGACTGAAAGGGCCACGACCTCGGCCGAGCGTTCGTACCCTGCCGGAGTCAAACCGTTGTTGAGGTCGTCGGCCAAAAACGCCATCAGTGCCTCGGTGGCATGGGCAATCGCTTCTTCGCGCGTATCGCCATCGGCAAAGGCGCCGGGAATCTGCGGGAAGCTAGCGCAGTAACCATCGTCTTCTTTTATGAGAACGCAGTCATAGGTAAATCGCTGCCTCATTTTGCCTCCAACTACCATCCAGCTTGGCGACGAATACTTGCCCACGTGCCCTTCTTTGGTCGATCACCACCAGAGCCGTTCACGGTGACAACGCGGTCACCAGAAACATACTTAGCATGACTACCGACTTGCGCGACCTTCACGAATCCATCGTGCTTGAGTAGGGCAATGATTTCCCGAAAGGTAGGAGGTTGCATGGGCCGACCTCTTTCAGCCGTCCTAATTATAAACTACTTTATAATTTTTGCTAACCAGTTAATAAATATTACTGGCGTTGCTTGGGCTCGGTGACGATGGCTCGGACAATGCGGGGGCGATCGGTGAGGTCGTGGACGATACGCACGTCCGAAAGGCCTGCTTGACGACAGAGCTCGGCCGCAGCGTCGAGCGCGCCCTCGTAGAGCTCGCAGGCAAAGAGGCCGCCGGCGCGCAACATGTAGGGCGCCGCGTTGAGCAGGCGACGGAAGATATCGAGGCCGTCGGCGCCACCCTCGAGCGCCAGATCGGGCTCAAAGTCCTTGACCTCGTGCGGCAGCGAGCGCATGACATCGGTGGGGATGTAGGGCGGGTTGGAGACGAGTACGTCAAAGGTGCCCCACTCTTCACGGGGAATGGAGCTCACCAGGTTCGTGAGGCTGAAGGCGACCTCATCGGACGTGAGGCCAAGCGCATCGCGGTTTTTGGTAGCAAGGTCGATGGCGCGCGGCTCGATATCGGTAGCAGTGCAGGTGACGTGGCCGCGACGCTCCCAGGCGATCGAGAGCGAGATACAGCCCGTGCCGCAGCCGACCTCGAGAACGCGGGCAGTGCGGGGCTCGGCTGGGGCAGGCGCAGCGGCATCCTGAGCTGAAACCGTCTCCTGGTCGGCACCCTCGATGGCGATGCCGCATTCGTCGAGCTCGGGCTCGGCGGCTTCCGCGGCTTCGGCTTCTGCTGCTTGCGCGGCGGCTTCCTCGGCCTCGCGATCGGCCAGTTCCTCGGCATAGGCACGGCTGCCCAGTACGTCGCCGCCTAGCGCCGCCTCATCGGCAGCCGTCAGGTTAGCGGCATGGCGCTCGGCAGTCGCCCGTTCGTCGGCCAATGCGGCCTCGGCCTTGCGCGCCTCCTCGACCTCATCGTTCCAAGGCAGCTCAACACGCTGACGGGCAGCGGCCTCGGGGCTCAGTACCTCGGCATCCAGATAATTGAGGACTTCCTCGACGAGCATCTCGGTCTCGGGGCGCGGAATGAGCACACCGGGGGCGCACGCGACGTCGATCATGCGAAACTGCGTGCTGCCCGTGATGTATTGCAGCGGCTCGCCCTTAGCGCGGCGGACAACGGCCGCATGCATGGTCTCGAGCTGGGCCGCGTTAAGCGTCTCGTCCATACGCATATATAGGTCAATGCGCGCCAGGCCCGTGGCGGCGCACAGCAGCCACTCGGCAGAAAGACGGGGGTGCTCCTCGCCGCGCTCGGCCAGGTACTCCTTGGTCCACTCGAGACAACGCTTGATGGTCCAGATCTCGTTTGCCATGGGGTCCTCCCCTCTTAAGCGCCGGGCGGCGCGCGAATGTCGGAGCAGATTGTAAGCGAGGCCAGCGCTTGGCAAGGGACGATTGAAGGCGATTATCGAGAATCAGCCCAGATTTTTGCTTGGAGCCCACCTGAAGTGTTCATTCGTCGACGTCTAAATCTGCATCCGTCAAGTTTTTGGCAAGGTTGACCCAAAACTGACCAATATCTAACCAAACGCTTGCCACATCGCTTGACGCGCGACACGCCAAAATTCGCCCCACGACTTCTCGAACGATATTTTGAGCAATATTTTTGATAGCGGACTTATGCCGTCAATTACCTTAAGCAGGTAAGCAGCTCAAATGACATCACAGCCGACTGAATAAAATATCAAGGCAATGTCACCAATGACTCCCTACGGATCATTTGACAACCAAGGAAACGCCGATGTTTTGGCAATGTCAGCGAGCGACGTCCAGAGCGAACAAGTTGGCATGAAAAAGGCAAGGCATAGACCTTCTGGTCATGCCTTGCCTTTTGAATGACAAATTGTCGCTCTGGGCGGCGCGCAGCGTCGGCCGGTCCGCCGTTCGGCAGAACGGCGGAACCTACTACACGGCCTGTGCCAGCTTCTCGGCACGCTCGGCGGCGGCGAGCGCCTCGATGACGGTGCCGAGCTGATCGCCCAGAAGGACGCCGTTGTAGGTGGAGTTGAAACCGATGCGGTGATCGGTCACGCGGTCCTGGGGCTGGTTGTAGGTACGGATCTTCTCGGAACGGTTGCCGTGGCCGATCTGGCTCTGGCGCTCGGCACCGAGCTCTGCCTGCTGCTTCTCGAGCTCCATCTCGTACAGACGGGCACGCAGCATCTGCATGCAGACCTCGCGGTTCTGGATCTGGGAACGCTGCTCCTGCGACTGCACCACGGTGTTGGTGGGCAGGTGGGTGATGCGCACGGCGGAGTAGGTAGTGTTAACGCACTGACCGCCAGGGCCCGAAGCGCAGTAGGTGTCGATGCGCAGGTCAGACTGGTTGATCTGGACGTCAATCTCCTCGGCCTCGGGAAGCACGGCGACGGTTGCCGTGGAGGTCTGGATACGGCCCTGGGACTCGGTCTTGGGAACGCGCTGGACGCGGTGCACGCCGGACTCGAACTTCATGACGGAGTAGACGCGGTCGCCCTCGACCTTGAACTCGATGGACTTAAAGCCGCCGGCCTCGCTAGGGCTGGAGTCGAGCACGGTGGTCTTCCAGCCGCGCGACTCGCAGAAGCGCTGGTACATCTTGTACAGGTCGCCGGCGAAGATGGCGGCCTCGTCGCCACCGGCAGCGGAGCGGATCTCGACGATGGTGTTCTTGTCGTCGTTGGGGTCACTCGGAATGAGCATGTACTTGATGTCTTCCTCGAGCTGGGGGAGCTTGGCCTCGTTTTCGGAGATGTCCATCTGGAGCATCTCCTTCTCATCGGCATCGGTGGTATCGTGCAGCATTTCCTTGGCAGCCTCGATGTCATCGAGCGCGCCGATGTACTCGCGCGAGGCGGCAATGAGGTCGGACTGGTGCGCGTACTCCTTGTTGAGACGCGTGAACTCCTTGATATCGGAGGCGACGGCCGGGTCAGATAGCTTCTTCTCGAGCTCCTCGTAGGCCTTAATGATCTTTTCGAGCTTGTCGCGCATGGCGGGACTCCTTTATGTGCGTGAAGGCGAAAATCGGCAGAGTTGATGGGGCGCGCGGCGCCACTGCGGGGGTAAGCCCAGCTAGAACATGTCGATCTTCAGATACATGCGCATCCCTTCGCGTATGAGGTACATAGTTGCGGTCTAACCCATACATGATAGCGTGCGCAGGCATACCTGCATATAACCCGCACGGAATGCGACAAAGGGTCAGTCTCTTTCCTTGAATACAACTTCATCCGAACGCCTCCCGCATTCATCCGCACATATACGGATAAATTTGGGAATCCGATACCCTGAGGGCCGGATCGGCCGGCCCCGGGAGATCGGAGGACGCCATGTCCGGAAAGGGCGGGAAGGGCGCCGCGAGGGCGGTCCCGAGGACCCACGGCAGGCTCACCGGGTACGAGCGGGACACGGTCCAGAGGATGCTGAAGCGCAGGGTTCGCTCGGCCACTTCCTCGAGAGGTTCAAGGGCGTATCGACCCGCAGGCTCCACAGCTGCCTGATGTGGTTCAGATGGCTGCGCGAGGCCGCACGCGTCGGGGACAGGACGTCGCTCATGCGCGAGCAGCTCGACGACGGGCGCTACGAAAAGATCCGGAAGAAGATGATGGAGCCGGAGTACGAGTTCCATCTGGAGCCGGACGTGCAAACGGCGGGTTAACATAGCCTTTCACCAAAAAGGGCGAGCGGCCGCGCCCTGCGACCACCCGCCCTCAATCAAAGCCCTTCTCGGCCGCCGTAGCTACCGGTTCCGGCGCCGCAGGATAACGCCTGCGGCGATCAGCACCGCCGCGCCGCCCGCGATGCCACCCAGGGCCATCGGCGACAAGCTGGTATCGCCCGTATACGGCAGACCCGGCTTCTCCTCCTTCGGCACCGGTGACTTGCTCGGCGGATTGGTGGGCGGCTCCGTCGGCGGGGTGGTCGGCGGCGTGTACGTGTTCTTGAACACCGGCGCCACGGCGCCGTCATAGGTTACCGTCGCCACCAGATGGCCCGCACCGTCGTCCGTCACCGTCACCGTTACCCGGTGCTCGGCCGCGTCGTACGTCACGTTCTTCTGACCGTCGTCCACCTCGGAGATGCTGTAGGCGTACGTTCCGGGCTTGTCGTACGAGATCGCCTCGAAGCCCACCGTGCCGTCCGCCGCGTTCTTTGCGGTCTGCAGCACCTTGCCGTCGGCATCCTTCAGCTGGAAGGAGAACTGCCCTTCCTTCAGGTCCTCGCCGCTCAGCACCTTGGAGGCCCCCAGCTTCACCTCAGTCGCGGCCGGCGCGTAACTGTTGCTGAACGCCACCGCATCCGCAGCCTTGCCGCCCTTGCTGTAGGCAACCTGCGCCTCCAGCGCGTGCGTCTCCGCATTCTCCGTCACCGTCACCGTCGCGGTAAAGACCGTCGTGTCGTAGGTGACGCCGTTCGCCGTCGCCCCTGCCCGCTCGGACACGGTGTAGACGTACGTCCCCACCTTGTCCAGCTGCAGCGGCGCGAAGCCGAACGTGCCGTCGGCGCCGTTCTGCACCGTCTGCACCACGTTACCGTCGGCGTCCTTCAGGTCGAAGAAGAACTCACCCTCGGCCAGGTCGCGGCCGGTCAGAGCCTTCGTTCCGGTAATCGTCGCCGTCGTTGCCGTCGGCGTGTAGGTGTTGGTGAAGGTCAGATCCGCAGCCGTCTTGTTCGCCGTCGCGGTCAGCTGGCCGCTGCCGTCATCGGTCACGTTCACCGTTACGTCCAGCACCGCATCGCTGTAAGTGATGGTGCCATCTTGGCCCGCAACCTCCTTCACCTGGTACGCATGCGAACCAGTTGCGGTGTACGAGATGGCCTTGAAGGTAAACGCTTTACCCACGTTCGTGGTCCGGTCGATCTCCTGCCCGGTGGCCACGTCAATCAGCGCGAATGTGAACTCGCCATCGGCGGGCGTCCGCGTGGTGGCCGGGTCGGCATTCTCAAGCACCTTGGTGCCAGAGATCTGGTAGGAGGTCTGACCCGGCTGGTAGCTGTTCGCAAACGTCATGGTATTGGGGGTGACGCCGTTCTCGGTGCCCTCGCTCGGTTTCACCGTAGAGCTCTCTACCACCAGCTTGCCGTCGTTGTTGTCCTTCACCACGTAGGTCAGGGTGTACGTCTTGCCGGTGTAGGTCACGCCCGGCACGCCCGGCGCGCCGTCCGTCGGCTGCACCTCACGGACCGTGAAGGGAAAGGCGCCCGCATGGTCGAAGGTCAGCTCGTTAAAGTAAACCTTGCCCTTGGCGTCGTTCTTCTGGGTCTGGAGCACCGTACCGTCAGACCCCACCAGCTCGAAGGCGAAGTCTCCCGCCTTTAGCTGATAGCTGCCGTCGTGCACGTCAACGCTCTTGGTGAGGGCGATCGCGCCGGAGTTCGTCGCCTTCGCCTTGTAGGTGTTGGTGAAGGTGGGCTTCGTGGCGTCCGCGCCGTCGTAGGCGACGCTCGCCTGCAGCGTGCCGGCATTGTCCACAACCGTCACCACGGCATGATGCACCGCGTCGTCGTAGGTCACGTAGGCCAGATCACCCTTCCGCTCCACGATAGTGTACTCGTACGTGCCCGGCTTCGCGTAGGAGAAGGCGTCGAAGTTAACACTTCCGTCCGCGCCGTTGGTCGCGGTCCGGACGGGCTTGGCCCCGGCAAGCTGCTCAGCAGTCATTTTGCCCTCGTACACATCGAAGGTGAACTCGCCGTCCTTGGGGACGATCGGCGTGTTGTCGTCCTTCTTCACATAGCTCTTCTGCGCACCGAGGGCCAGACCGGTCGCGGCCGGCTGGTAGGTGTTGGTGAAGGTATCCGAGCCGGATGCGCTCGTCACGATCGCCTTCGCATTCAGTGCTCCGTTCCCGCCGTCTGTGACCGTCACCGTATAGGTGAGGGCATGATTGTCATAGACCATGCCCGGCTCCGCGCCCGGCTGCTCCACGATGGTGTAGGTGAAGTCCTTGCTCGCGGCGCCGTCCAAGTCGGAGAGCTGGAACTCGCGCGTGAAGCAGACCTTGCCGTTTGCATCGTTCTTCGCGGTGGCGATCACGTTGCCGGCAGCGTCCTTCAGGTCGAAGGTGAACTCGCCGTCCGCAGGCTTCGTCGTGTGATCGAAGCCGTCCGCAACCTTGATGGTCTTGGTCGCCGTCAGCTCCACGGATCCCTTTGCGGTGTAGGTGTTGTTGAAGGTGGGAGCCGTAGCGGTACCGTCATAGGTGACGGTCACCTTCGTCTTGTTGTTGTCGTCCTGGTTCTGCTCTACCTTGACGTGGACCTTGACTTCCTTGGCGTCGTAGGCCACGCCGTCGACGGACTGGCCGGCCTTCTCCTCCTTGAGCGTGTAGTCGTACTCGCCCAGGTTCAGGCCCTTGACGGTCAGCTTGACCTTGCCATTCTTATCGTTGGTGCCGCGAGCGTCCTCATTGCCGTCCTGGTCGTACAAGCCGAAGGTGAACGCATCGGCCGTCAGGTCCTTGCCCGCGAGAACTTTCGTGGCCTCAACGGTGACGTCCGCCGTCGGCTTCGTGTTGGTGAAGGTCGGCACGGCCTTCTCACCGTCGTAGGTGACGGTCGCCTTCAGCTCGCCCTTTTCGTCGGTGACCTTGACATGGACCTTCACGCCCTTCGCGTCGTAGACGACGGTCGAGTCGGCGCCCTTCACCTCCTTGATGGTGTAGTCGTGGTCGCCCGGCGTAGCGTAGTCGATGGCTGCAAAGGCGACCTTGCCGTCCTTCTCGTTTTGGACAGTCTGGACCACGCTGCCGTCCTTGTCGAGCAGCTGGAACGTGAAGTCACTCCCCGCGAGCTCACCGCCCGTGAAGCGCTTCGTCGCCTTGAGCGTTACCGAGGTCTCCTTCGGGCGGTACGTGTTCGTGATCACCGCAATCTGATCGTCGATCACCTGAGATGTGGCGGTGCCATCATCCTTATAGATCTGCTCCATTTTGACGACTGGCTCGGTCAGATTTCCCTTGCCGTCATCCTTCACCGTTACGGTCACTTTGTATTCGGCGCTGGAGTAGCTGACACCGCCCAGCCAACTGGGATCGCTCTTGGCGGGCGTAGTCTCGGCAATGTAGTAGGTGTACTTGCCAGGCTTCTCATACTTAATCTCTCCGAAGCTAAATTCTTCGGCGCTCGTAACGGTCTTCTCGACCTGCTTCATGCCGGCCACGGGCGCTGCCGTGGCACCATCAGGCATCGGCGTTCCATCGGCGGCGCGCAGGCAAAGCTCGAAGCTGTCGGCGCTAGTCCACTCACGGCCGGTGAACTTCTTCTTCGCCTTGATGCCTGTGAGCGTCACCGAAGACTTCACGCTGTAGCTGTTGGTGAACACCAGCTTGTTGTCTTTGGCCACCGTGCCGTCGGAATTCTGCGGGGCAATCCTGCCCGAGATGCTATCGCCTTCTTCAGTCAGATTCTTGTCACCCTGCTTGCGGCCGGTCAGCTTATAGCCCGCGGGCATCTTGTCTGCGCCGGTCAGCTCCTGCACCGCGTACTGGTCACCCTCGGCGAGACCGTACACGCGGATCGTCTGGTCGGCCGTGATGGTCTGCTCGCGGCCGTTCTCGAGGTCGAACATTTTGCCGACCTGCTTCTCGCTTGCGGTCCCCGCGTTCTCAAACACCGCGGCCTTGTACGTCTTCCCCGCCGTCGTGGGCACGGTGAACTTGAAGGTGAACCCCGCGTCCGGTTTTCCCGTCAGGCCCGCTGGCACCATGACCTTCTTCATCACCTCGAGGCTCGCCTCGCGTTCGTTCGCCACGCGCACGCAGGTGGCGCCCGTAAACAGGGCGTTCAGATTCATGTCGCCCAGGTCGGCGCGGGCGCCCTTCGCATTAGTGTCACCAGACACGTCCTGCGTGATGCCCATACGTATCCAGCCCGTCTCGGTCTCCAGGCGGTAAGGTTCGTCCTTCTTGGTGGGCCCATACTGGTAGACACGTCCATTGGCGCCGTACTTAAGATGTACCTCATTCTCGCCGCCCTTGGCGTCATTGTTCCAGGAAAGATTGCCGTTGCCGTCGAGCGTCCCGTCGGACGTCTGGCGCTGGCCCTTGATCCACGTGAGCGTGTTGTCAATGTCGCCCTCTGCGCCAAACTGGCCCAGGCTCTTCATGAGCGAGCCCACGCCCACGAACGTCGAAACGCCGTCATCAACTGTACCAGCATCGGCGTGGACGCCGTAATCGTCCACAATCACCTTGATGAGCCTGTCATTAAGCAGGAAGCCATTGGGCGCCGAGACCTCCTTCAGGAAGTAGGTACCCTTCACGAGCGGCTCGCTACTGTCGCTCGTAGACGGGAATACGCCCGCCCCTTCGAGCTTGACCGGGTTGGCGACCGACCTCGTCGTCAGGGTGTCGTAGGGGGCCTGGTCGCCATCGAGCACGGCCTTGCCGTTCGCATCCGTAGTCACCTGGGTGGACTTGTAAAGGCCGAACTTCGCCCCGTCAACGGGCTTACCCTCGGTATCGGTCTTCTGCACGAACAGGCGATTCTGGATGTTCGTGACGAGCAGGCGCGTGGCGAACTGCCGCTTGAAGTTCGTGCCGTCTGCGATGTCGTCGCTGTACACGTGGACTGTGTTCTTAGGCGTCGCGTCGCCGATCGAGCTCGCCGTTGTGTGGTAGATGGCCACCGTGTACTCGGCATCCTTGCGGGCATCACCGCTCAGCAGGTAGTAGTACTTGGAGATGTCACCGGGCAGATTTTGAATCTCTACCTGGTACTGGCCGCTTGTGTTGAGCGTGAAGGCGTGCAGGTCCTTCTTCGCCGCCTCGATAGCACCGGTCATGCCCGGCTCCTTGGCGAGGGTGTATCCCGCTCCCGTCGATGGGTCGCCCGACACGGCGTACCAATTGCTCGGATCTTTGATACCTGTGCCTGCGCTTTTGTCGCGCTTGAGCACCACAGCGAACAGTATGCCGGAGTCCAGATTGACGGTCTTGTCGGACTTCGTCAGGTCATTATTTGCCTTGTACACGGTCGACGGCGCGGTGATGGTCTCCTTCGCGGCGGCGAACGCACCGGTCTTCCACACGACGCTGCCCGCGTCCATACCGCCGCGGTTGATGATGACGCCGCCCGCGCCGTTCTCAGCGCTCGCGGGCACGTACTCGAGCTGCATGCTACCACCCGTCGCCGCGAGACTCGAGCGGTATCCCCCGGGTACGCGCGTCTCCTTCAGGAGGTAGTACTTGTTGTTGTCGTGATCCTTGTTGTAGAGATCGTCGAAGTTGATGACGCCGTTGTCCACGTCGTTCGTGAGCGTTAGGTGGCCGGCCTCGTCCGTGGTACCGGAGCCGATGAGCTCGCCCACGGTCTTGAAGTCCTTGTCGGTCTTATAGAGCTTGAACTCGGCACCCTGTACGAACTTGCCGTCCTGGTCGAACTTGATGATGTCGGACTCGGGCACCGTCACGAGGTTGAACTTGAGCTCCATGTTGGAGTCGGTGGCGCCGCGCTCCAGGTAGAAGAACTTGAGGGTGTGGTTGGTGCCGTCGGCGAAGGTGTTGCTGTTGAAGCCCGAAGTGTCCTTATTCGCCTTCTGGTACTTGTTCTTCAGTGTGCCGTCGTTATTACCGTTCACCTTAATGTCGCCCGTACAAAAGTTGATGCTCAGACTCGCGCGGTTGTGAATACCGCCGATATCACCCACGAGGACATCGTCGATGAACACCCAGACGTCATCATCGCCGGCGAACTCGAACACCATGTCGTCGCCCGCGTTCGTCTTGCCGCCAGCAGGCTGCACGAATCGCGTGGACATTGAGAGGCCGAAGTGGTGGTTGACGGGGCGGCCGTCGTTGTAGCGCGAATCACCGGTGTTGTCTGCCTTGATGCCGGTTTGGACGAGCCGGTCGTTTTCCTCTTTGAGCACCTTGTCTGCCGCGTCGAACGGGAAGAACTGACCCTGGTGGGACGAATCGCCCACTTTGTCAATGCCCCAGGTGTCATAGATGTCGAAGGCATTCTTGTCAGCGTTGTAGGCTGCGTAGTTTTTGGAGCTGTCATAGACGTAGTAGCCGTTCTGAACCTTGAGGAGGCCCGTCACGCCAAAATGGGACGTCTTGCCGATCTGGGCAGAGGAATCGAACAGGTAGCAGAGGGACTCGCCGCCCCAGGTTTTGGAAAGCTGCGGATAGCCGTCTAAAAGCGTGTTGTTGACAATGCCGGGCTGCGGGTTCGTGTTGCCCGTCCAATGGTTGAGCGACTCACCACCCTGGCCGTCGTTAAACTGGAACCGGTGGTTTGCGTTGACGCCGCCGTTGCCGGAAACCGACAGATGGTTATCGGGATTCACCCAGTAATCAAACAGGTTGATTGTTGTCCCCGAAGGCGAAATCGTCGTAACCGTGTGGTCCGAAAACGCCGCTTCCGCACGGGTCGGCAGGAAGAAACTCGCCGTCAGCGCGACGGCGAGGGCCAAAACAATCACATATGGCGAGACCGGGCGCAGCCCACGACGACGGCCATAAGACATGACGGACCACCGCTCGCGCGGCCGGTGTTCACCAGGAAGTTCCCTGCTTAGACACCCCCCCGGTAGCATTATTCACGAGTCGAGACGTCGTCTCTCTGAGCTCCTGCATAATTTCCTCCCCAGTCACACGGCGACCTGCCCGGGTGCTCCCCGGGGGCCGAGGCAGTCTGGCACATGCCCGCAGTCGTTCAAGGAATACCAACCCCAGCATATGTCTCTTAAGATATCTTAGTCTTATTCTATGACAGTTTTTGTCTCATTACCGATGAAATCGGCTCAGTCCCTTTGTCGCATGCTAGAGCGTGTGGAGCAGGGCGATGAGGAAGCGGATGCCTTGGAGGTAGGCGCGACGGGTGATGCGCTCGTTGGTGCCGTGGACGCCGTGGTCGCATTCGTCATCGTCGACCACGAAGGCGGAGAAGCGGATGCACTCGTGGCAAATGCGCTGGTAGTTGGCGGCATCGGTTGCACCAATCACGGTCGAGGGCACGATGCTCATCGGCTCTTGGCCCACCGCAGACGATCCGTTTTCCTCCGTCGGCTTGGGATCACGGAAATAGCGGGCGGCGATGGCGCGGACGGCCTCGAGCCCCGGACCGCCCACGCGCGGGGACGGCGAGGGCTCGGAGCTGCCGGGGCCCAGCTCGACCTCGACTCGGCCGGCGAGCCCAGCGGTGGCAACGGCCTCGCGGCAGCAGGCCACGACATCGGCCACGCTCGTACCCTCGAGCATGCGGAAGTTGATATTGACCCACATATCTTGCGGCATTACGTTGGCACCGGTACTGCCGCCCTCGATTTGCGTGGGCGCACAGGTGGTGGTCACAAGCGGGTACAGCTTTTTGCTGGCAAGGCAGTCGCGCACGATGGCATCCTTGCTGGCAGCAATCTCGTCTGCGGTATAAAGCCCCAGCTCGACGAGCTGCGCGGCAAGCAGATCGGTCACACGCGCCGGCCACTCGATATCGCAAATCGCGGCAATAGCGCGGCTGAGCACTTCGAGCGACGTGCCGCCGTAGGGGTTAGACGAATGCCCGCCCTCGCTACGCGTCCTCAACACGATATCGGCGTAGCCCTTTTCGGCCAGGTCGGCATGCATAAGCCAGCCCTCGCCCGCGCCGTACTCGGCAGCCGAAACGATACGGTAGTCACCCTCGTCGATCAGGAACTCGAGCTCAACACCGCGCTCCTCGAGCACGCGGCCGATAGCTCCAGCGCCGTACTGCGTGGTTTCCTCGTCCTGGCCAAAGGCGAGCAACAGCGAACGCTTGTGCTCCCAACCGTGCGCCAACGCATACTCAACCGCCTCGAGAATGCCTGCGACCTGATCCTTCATGTCGATAGCGCCGCGACCCCAAATGTAGGTGTCGTCCACCTGTCCGCTAAAGGGGGCGTGCGTCCAGTCGGCCTCGGTACCCGGCACCACGGGGACCACGTCCATGTGGCCCATGAGCATGACGGGTTTGAGGGCGGAGTCGGAACCGCCAAGCGTCACCAACAGCGAATGGCCGACAAGCTCGACCTCGCCCGCCGCAAATACGTGCGGCCAGGCCTGCTGCATATACGCGCGCAGGTCGTCGAAGGGCTGCCAATCCACCGCCTCGGCATCCATGCTCGAAATGGTCGGAAACGACAGCACGCGGCCCAAGCGCTCGCACGCGCCGGCCTCGTCTATATCGGCAAAATCGTCCTCATGCGCAAAGAAGCGCCAAACCTCGGCCATGACATCCTTTCGATTGTGACGACAAAGGCCGCCCCACGGGAGCGGCCCTGCAACGTAAGCGTTTGCGGTCGGTTATTTGTCCTCGAGATAACGCGAGAGGAACTCGCGGGTGCGCTGGTGCTTGGGATTGCCAAAGAGCTCGGCCGGCGCGGCGTCCTCGAGTACCACGCCCTTGTCCATAAAGACCACGCGGTCGGATACGGTTCGGGCAAAGGCCATCTCGTGCGTGACGACGACCATGGTCATGCCGTCGGCGGCGAGCTTGCGCATGACCTCGAGCACCTCGCCCACGATCTCGGGGTCGAGCGCGGAGGTCGGCTCGTCGAACAGCATGATCTGCGGATTCATACATAGGGCACGAGCGATGGCCACGCGCTGTTTTTGACCACCGGACAGGCGACCAACGGCGGCGTGCGCGAACTTTTCGAGTCCCACGCTCGTCAGATGCTCCATCGCGACCTTCTCGGCCTCGGCCTTGCTCATCTTTTTGAGCGTGACGGGCGCGAGCGTGCAGTTGTCGAGCACATCCATGTTGTTGAACAGGTTAAAGCCCTGGAACACCATGCCGATGTCCTCGCGCAATTTGTTGATATTGCAGCGCTCGGCCGTAAGGTCCTGGCCGTGGAACCAGATGTGGCCCGCGTCCGGGGTCTCGAGCAGGTTGAGGCAGCGCAGGAAGGTCGACTTGCCCGAGCCCGAGGCGCCGATAATGGTGACGACCTCGCCGGGATTGACAGCGAGGTCGATGCCCTTAAGCACCTCGAGCGAGCCAAAGCTCTTGCGCAGGCCCTCGACGCGGATGAGCGGCTCATTGGTCTGTGCGGCGGCCGCGGTGCCGGTAGTGGCGGTATCTGCCATGATGATTCTCCTCGTCTTGAGCCTAGTTGGAGCTGGGCAGCGTGGCCGGGGCCTCAGCGCCCAGCTTTTTGCCAAAGGCCTCGAGCAGGCGGCTCGCCACGAGCGTCAGGATCAGGTAAACCACGAGCGCCACGCAGTAGACCTCCATCTGGCGGTAGTACACGCCGGCGACGGTGGTGGTGGCGTACATGAGGTCGAACACGCCGATGACCGAAAGCACCGACGAGTCCTTGATGTTGATGATGAGCTCGTTGGTGAGCGCCGGAATCGCGTTTTTAATACCCTGGGGGAACACAACCTTGCGCATGGCCTGCCACTGCGAAAGACCCAGCGAACGCGCCGCCTCGGCCTGACCGGGGTCGATGGACTCGATGCCGCCGCGCAGGACCTCCATCATGTAGGCGGTAGAGTTGAGCGAGATGGTGACGAGGCCGGCAGTGAAGGTACTCCAGATTTGGTTGGCCTGGGCGGTCTCGAAGCCCATGCCGCGCAAAACGGTGAAGCCCGCGTAATAGATGAGCAGGCCCTGGACCATCATGGGCGTGCCGCGCACGATAGTGGAGTAGATGGTCGCAAAGCCACGGCCGATGCTCTTGAAGAAGCGCGTGAGATCGTTGTCCACACGGTCGAAGGTCTGAATACGCAGGAACACAAAGAGCAGCGCCAGGAAAAAGGCGATGACGGTGCCGAAGGTCGCAAGCGCGATGGTGATCTCGATACCGCGGATAAAGAAGTCCCCGCTCTTGTAGGTCATGTAGACCAGACTCGACAAAAAGTCGCTGGGGTTGGAGTCCGAGACAATGCTCACCCGCACCAGGTCGATAAACGACATGACGCAACGGTCGATAAAGAAGATCGCCGCAATGGCGACCACGACATAGCTGCCCAGGCGCGCGCCGCGACGGAAGCGCTCGGAAGCAAACGGCGACGTTTCGCGATAGTCGTTCCAGTGCATGAGCTTGGTGACCAGCGCCGCCGCTGACACGACAAGCCAGGCCCAAAGGATTGCCCAGAGGCAGTCTTGGAACACGCCCGTAGGCGCCAAGAAGCTCAGCGGCGTGGGGTTGCGCTGGCTAAACGCCAGGCCGAGCGCCGCGATAACGCTCGTGCCCAGGTACACATAGCGGTGGTCGGCCTTGGTAAAGGAGGCCAGATGATTGATGGTTTTCATGCTGCCTCCCTATGCCGGCTGACGATCGAGGCACGCGTCCCACATTTGGTCGCGCTCCTCTTGGCTAATGCCCTTGAGTGTCTTGTCGATGAGCTTAAGCAGCTTGTCCGAGCCCTTGCGGCAGCCGACGTTTGCCGCGACCTCCTGCTTAAAGCCCTCGCCCTCGGCAAAATGAATAGGGACAATGCCCGGATTTTGGGCCATATAGCCCTTCTCGTTCTCGGTGTTGTACGTCACGGCGTCACAGGTACCCTGCAGCAGGTTCGAAAACACCGTGGGGACCGAATCGACCGGGTTCTTGTGCACAACGCCCGGAATCTCGTCGATGACAGTATCGAGCATGGTGTCCTTTTGACCGAGTACCGTAGCACCGCTAAAGTCGCTGAGCTTGGTGGCGTTTTGGTAGGGGGATCCCTCTTTTACGAATAGGCCGAAGTAGCCAATGAAATACGGATCGGAGAAGCCGACCGACTCCTCACGCTCGGGTGTGGCGCTCATACCGGCGATGATGAGGTCGATCTGGCCGTTGTTGAGCGAATCGATAAGGCCCGAGAAGCTCTGCTTGACGGCAACGGGCTCGCCACCGAGGGCCTTGCAGACGATTTTGGCGACCTGCACGTCGTAGCCATCGGCATAGGCGCCCTGCACGTTATCGATGGGAATGGTGTACTCGCTGGCTTCGGAAACCTGCCAGTTGTACGGGGCGTAAGCCGCCTCCATGCCGATGCGGATCTTGTCCTTGCCGATCACGGAATCGGATAGGTCTTCGCGACCGCCGCCCGTCGTGGGCTGAACCACCTTGAGCGTGGACGGGCGCTGACAGCCGGCGAGCGCGCCGGCGACGACGGAAGCACTCGCAGCGAGAGCGCTACCCAGGAAGATGCGACGACTGCACACCGGCTGGGCCTGCGCGCCGCATTGATGGGGAGAATGCATAATCTGCCTTCCCTGTTGAATCGTATGCTGACGACTTAACAGGATATACGCCAGCGACCAGCAGCGCAGCACAAGCTCGAAAAATTAATAGACACACGGTAGTCATTGGGAACGTCGATGTTTTGGCAATGCCAGCGAGCGCCGCCCAGAGCGAACAAGTTGGCATGAAAAAGGCACGGCATAGACCTTCTGGTCATGCCGTGCCTTTTGAATGACAAATTGTCGCTCTGGGTGGCGCGCAGCGTCGACCGGCCCGCCGTTCGCTAGAACGGCGGAACCTCTAGAGCAACGTGACGCTAAAGGCGCGCTTGTCGGTAGCACCCGGCGCCAGCGTAATGGTGTCGACCTTGTGCTCAAAGACGTCGTCCTCGGTGTCCATGGTGGTGTGGCCGGTCCAAGGCTCGAGCGCCACAAACGGGGCGTCGTTGGCGGCAGACCACACGCCGATGTACTTAAAGCCCTCAAAGTCGATCTTGACGCCGTGGCCCGACTTGCGACCGCGCAGCGTGAGCGTGGAGCCCGGGGTATCGGTGAACATGATGGCGTCGTTATCGAAGCTGCGGTGCGTGATGGGCAGCACGTCCGAGTTATCGGGCGCCTTGTAGCTACCCTCGAACGTCATAAGGCCATCGGGCGTGATGACGGGGGCCTCGTTAGTCCAAGCCTCGGTAAACGCCAGCTCGTAATCCTCGAACGCCTCGTCCTCGGCACCGGGGGCGGGCACGTTAAATGCGGGATGGCCGCCCACCGAGAACGGCAGGTCCACGTCGCCGGTGTTGGTGACGGCAAAGGTCTGCATGAGGGTGGCGTCGCCGGTCAGGGCATAGGTCATGTTGAGCTTAAAGTGGAACGGGAAGGCCTTGAGCGACTCGGGCGTGTCGGTGATCTCGTAGGTGACGGACGAGCCGTCCTCGGAGACCTCGACCAGCTTATGCTCGGCGATGCGCGCGAGGCCGTGGCGCGGCATCTCGCAGGTGCCAGCCGCAGACGTCGCCGTGTTGTTGCGCAGTGAGCCCACGATGGGGAACAGAATGGGCGCGTGCTTGCCCCAAAAGGCCGGGTCGCCCTGCCACAGATACTCGTTGCCGTTGAGGGCAAGGCTCGTGAGCTGGGCACCCATGGAATCGATGGCCGCGGTGAGGCCGCCGCGCTTGATGGTGGTGACGGTGGACATGCTACTTCCTCCAAAAGTAAACAACAGTGTCGAGGGCTATTGTCCCACTCTTGGCGGCGGGGTTGAGCGACAGGTGCAGTTATTGAGCAATAGCGTAAAGGTCAAACCCGCCCTGCGGCGTGCTATCGACCGTATCGGGCGCCTGTGAATTAAAACTCACCGGAACCATGCGCTTTGAGGCACGGTAACACGTGCCGTCGGTGGCGACGGGCGGCTCATCGACCGTGAGCTCGTAGTCGCCGGGCTTGAGCTCGATGCCGTCACCTTCGGAATTGACGTATTGGTACTCGTCGATCGCTTGCCCCTTGAGCGTGCGACCCACGATATGGACGAGCATCTGGCTGTCGCCGCGCGCGGTGTCCCACGTCGCGCCGTCCTTGACCTCGACCGATACATGCACCGAGCGCGTGCGGCTGAGCGATTGCTCGACAGACATCTCGACCTTGGCGGCGTCTTTGCGCTGTTGTTCAACATGGCTCCAGACGTTTCCAATTACCGAGCATGCGATAACGCCGGCCATAAAGGCGATAAGGATGGGGCCAAGCGGAGAGCGACGTCCCGCATCTTCCTCGCGAGCCAGATCGGGGCGATGCGTGGGCGCAGGCGCCTGGGCACCCTGCGAGGGCACGTCGAGAATGCTGAAGGATGCCGTGCTGTCGGGATCGATAGTGTGACGCGGCTGCGGGGTCTTTGCCGGCGAGATGGACATGTCGGCTGGCTCACCCAGTGTGGCCGTGGCATCGGCCTTTGCCTCGTCGGCCTCAGCCTGGGCCCAAGCCTGCTCAAAGGTCAGAGGCTCGGCGGCATCGGAGGCGGCGTCAGGCTCGACAGCAGCATCGCTGCCGGTCTCGTCCTCGTCGCTCGACACGTCACGCGGCGCGGGCTCGTCCCACTCCTCGTCCGGAGCCTCGCCCTCGCTATACCACCATTCAAAGTTATCGATATCCATACGGGGCGCCCCCTTGGCCTCGCAAATAAACACTTGCTAGCCTTATACCCCCAGATGACACGGGGGCTCGCCGGCACAGACAGGAAAAGCGTCACAACATTCGACGCTTTTCCTCGTTTTCGAGATTTTCATCGAATGTTGTGACGGTTTGGGCGACTGGCTGGCAGCGCAATGCGACAAAGGGACTGCCCCTTTGTCGCATTCTGTTAGAGTTGCAGGGATTGAATCCCGCTTATTCATGCGACATTGGAGTGACAACCTTGACCGCCGCAACCACGCCTAAAAGTAAGTCAACCGCCGCCGCGCTCTCCCCCGCGCGCACCAAGCTCTGCCTGGCGCTGCTCGTGCTGTTGGGCTTCTCGCTCGGCTGCTCGGAGTTCGTGGTCATCGGCATCGAAAGCGACTTGGCAACGGAACTCGGCGTATCACTTGCCACTGCGGGCCAGCTCATCAGCGTGTTCGCGCTCGTCTACGCTATCGCCACGCCGGTGCTCGCGCTCAGCACGGGGCGATTCCGCCGCTACCAGCTGCTCGTGTGCTACAGCATCGTTTTTGTGCTCGGCAACCTGGTCATGGCGTTGGCGCCCAACTTCCAGGTGCTGTTTATCTCGCGCATTGTCCTGGGCTCCGTCTCGGGCGCACTGCTCGCCGTGGGTGTGACGTACATCCCCGAGCTGCTGTCCCCACAGCAAACCTCGCTTGCCATCTCGGTGGTATATGGTGCGTTTTCCGTGGCAATGGTCTTTGTGACCTCGATCGGCAAGTTCGTGGCCGACACGCTCGACTGGCACGTGGCCATGTACGGCACGCTGACCTTTGCCGTTCTGATCTGCGGAGCGCTCGTGGCGTTTATGCCGCGCGCTGGGCAAACCGATGAGCCTGCCACCTTTCGCGAGCAGGCGGGTCTGCTGCGCGAGCCGAGCATCATCACCGGCATGCTCATCTTTTTGTTTGGCGTAGGCTCGGTCTATGTGTTCTACGGCTACGTGACGCCTTATCTTGAGCAGGTGCTGGGTATGGGAACCGTTCAGGCGAGCACCACGCTTATGGCCTACGGCGTGTTCTGCCTGATCTCGAACATCCTGGGCGGATGGATCGATGCGCGCTTTGGCATGAAGGCGCTGCTTGTGACGTTTGTGCTGCAGGCCGCGGCGTTACTCGGGCTGTTTGCTGTGGGCGGCACCATGCCGCTCGCGCTGGTCTTTGTTTTTAGCTTGGCACTGCTCATGTACCTGTTCTCGGTGTCGTGCATCACGCACTTTATGGACGTGGCACGCAGCCGCCATCCCAAGTCGATGGTACTCGCAAGTTCGGTTGAGCCCATGGCGTTTAACGTCGGCATCTCGTTTGGCACCGCAGTGGGCGGCGCCGTGGTAAACGGAATTGGCATTGCGTACGTGGGTGCCGTGGGCGCCGCGTTCTCACTTGTGGCCTGGGCGCTCACGCTGGCGACGATTAAGTTGGCTCGCTGGGAGCGCAGGCGGGCGAGGGCGTAGAGCGAGGTTCCCTCTAAAACGCCTATCGTTCCGGTCGCGACGCTTACCTGACGACAGGCTAGGCCAGCTCCTTTAGCTGTGGTTCGATCTCATGTACTTCGAATGCACGATTTTCCAGTTTTCGTGTATATGAAGTACACGAAATGCGCGCGGGGCAACTCAAAGGCGGCGGAAGACGCATTGTCTGTCGCCGCCTTTTATACCGGATTTTATAGATATGTGGGGCGTTTACTCCATACCCAGCAGCTCGCGCATCTGAGTTGCGTAGTTAGATGCCATGTTACCGTAGACAATCTGCACGCCGCCGTTAACATGCACGATGCCACGCGCTTCGAGCTTTTCGGTAAACTCGGCGTCATCAACCACCTTGTCACAGTCATTGAGCTGGATGCGCAGACGGGTGAAGCAGGCCTCGACAGACTTAATATTGTTGTCGCCGCCCACTGCCTCAACGATGGCGGGAATGAGGTCGCTGATCACGGTCTTGGGAGCCTTTTCGGCCTCATCGTCGGACTCTTCCTCGCGGCCGGGGGTCTTAAGGTCCTTCTTAAGGATGATGAACTTGAAGACGAAGTAGTACACCACGAAGTAGATGGGGCCGAGGAACAGGATAACCTGCCAGTTGGAGCCCTTGGCTGCACCCATAATGCCGTTAAAGATCAACGACAAGAGCGGGCCGCCAAAGGATGCGGAACCGGCCACGTTGAACTGCAGGATATAGGTCAGCGCATAAGCAAGACCAGCCATGAGAGCGTGGAATACGTAGAGGATGGGCGCGATGAACAGGAAGGAGTACTCGAGCGGCTCGGTAATGCCGGAGAGGATGCAAGGCACCACGATGGCAATCATGAGCGCTGCGGTCTTCTTCTTGTTCTTGGGAAGCGCCGTCTTGTAGAAGGCGAGTGCAGCGCCGGGCAGGCCGAACATGGCGAAGATAACCTTGCCGTTCATGACAAAACGGCTGACCTCGATGTTAAACGGCGTGCTGGGAGAGCCCAGGATCGCGTTGTAGATATTGATAGCGCCCTGAACAGTCTGGCCGTCGATGGTCTCGACGCCACCAAGCGACGTGAAGAAGAACGGCAAATAGACAAAGTGATGCAGGCCAAAAGGCAGGAGCATGCGCTCGCCGGCGCCGTAGACAAATGCACCAAAGGCACCCGTAGTCTTGATGAACTCGGACAGCGCGCCGAGAGCGTTCTGAATAAACGGGAAAACAAAGGACATGACCAATGCGAGGATGCTGCATGAGAGCAGCGTCACCGCCGGGATAAAGCGCGTGCCGTTGAAGATGGAGAACACGGCAGGCAGCTCAATCTTGTAGTAACGGTTATGCAACCATGCGACGATTGCGCCCACCAGAAGACCGCCGATAACGCCCGTGTCGAGCGTGGTGATGCCGAGGATCGTGCTCTGGCCCGTCGTAAGATTCGCGGGATCGATAACGCCAGTCGCCGTAAGGAACGTGCCCATCACGGAATTCATGCACATGTAGCCCAAAAAGCCACAAAGCGCCGCGGTAGCCTTCTCGGACTTGGCGAAGCCATAGGCGAGACAAATCGAGAAGATAACCGGGATGTTGTTCATAACGATGCTGGCAGCGGCCTTGAGAATCGAAAAGAAAATCGCAAAGCCCGGAGCAGCAAGCCAGGGAACAGCTGCCGTAAGGGTGGGGCTGGTAAAGGCATTGCCAAAGCCCTGAAGGATGCCGGCGATTGGCAGGATCAAGACAGGCGTCATGAGGACTTTGCCCAGGCGCTGGAACTTTGCCAGCAGCTCATCTTTGTTCATGGAATACCCCTCTTAAAGAAACGGGGCGTGCAGCTCTACAGCCCACACGCCCCATAACAGTTATCAAGCGCTATGGAACTAGCTACTTAAGCTCCGGCCAGTAATCCTTATTGGCCTCGATGAGCTTGTCGAGCACTTTGCGAGCCTTCTTGGCGTCACCGACCAGACGATTAAGCGTGAGTGCCTGCAGAGCCTTCTCGTAGGAACCCTCCATCCAAGCCTCAACAGTCAGGCGCTCATAGGCGTACTGGTTCTCCATAAGGCCGCGATAGAAGGTACCGATCTTGCCAACAGCATAGGGCTGCGGGCCATTGGCGCCCACGCTTGCCGCGACCTCGACCATGGCGTCATCGGGCATACCCTCGATAATGCCGTTGTTGGGCACGATGACAATGAAGGTCTTGTTGGTGTTGCGATAAATGGCCGAGGTGATTTCCACGATCATATCGCCATGAGCGTCGTTTTGCACAACCGAGGAGTTCTTTGCGGTGCCGACTTTGGCAACACGCTCGCACTCGGCGAACACGCGCTTCTCACGACCGTTGATAACCTCGTCGGAGCGAGTGTAGTCGGGGTCGAGGTGAGCGACCTTGTACTCGGGATACAGATAGTACTGCAGATAAGTGTTGGGCAGATAGTCGGGGAAGTCCTCGAGCATGTCCTTGACCATGGCGTAGGTATCAAGCCAGGACTGGTCACGCTGCTCGGCATCGGCAGGAAGGAAGCCGTTCTTCTCCGTGTACTCCTTAATCTGCGGGACGAGGTCATGACCCTCTTCATCGTAGATGTGCTTGAACCAACCGAAGTGATTGAGGCCGAAGTACACGGGCTCCGTCTTGCTCATATCGCGACCGAGCAGGCGACCGTAAGAGCGCATGAGGTTGACAGGCTGGTCGCAGATGTTGAGGACGCGATGCTCATCGGGCAGGACGCGCTCGAGACCATATGCCACAATAGCAGCCGGGTTGGTGTAGTTGATAATCCACGCCTCCGGGCTATGAGCGCGAACGTCGTTGACGATCTCAACCATGTCATGCATGGAGCGCATACCGTAAGCCATGCCGCCAGGGCCCACCGTTTCCTGGCCGATGATTCCCATATGCAGCGGAATCTTCTCGTCCTTGCTACGCATCTCGTAGCCGCCGGTACGAATCTGGCAGAGCACAAAGTCGACGTCGGTGTAAGCCTCGTCCTTATCGGTGGTGTAACCAAACTCCACACCGGGCTCCTCCTCGGCGAAGAGGATCTTGCCAAACTCGCCAATCGGACGCTGACGCTCGGCATCGATGTCATAGAGCATCACGCGGTTCAGCGGCAGAATGTCCATGTGCTTGGTCAGGGCTTTGAGAATGCCAGGGCACCACGTGGAGCCGCCGCCAACGATCACAATATTGAGCTTATCCTTCATGTTCCGTCCCTCCAGGGTTGGCTGATCGGTGTTCTCGAAGGCCTTGGGCTCCGCGGTTGTCCTCGGCTTGCTTCGTTTCGATTGTCATTTTGCGACATAAGGTCATTTGCGAGTCCCCGTGTGGGCCAATGCGAAACGGGGACACATGATTTCGCTCACGACACAGATATGTGTAGGCAGACACGCACGTTTGCCCAGTTCATGGGCAATTGGCGATCTTGACCGATTACCGATTTCTCACCTGGCTACACAAAGCGGTACCATATGTACGGCGAGGTGCGAGGGGCTGGAACATCTTATGAAAGATCAAGCATCTTTTTATGATCATGTGCGGGCTGGCGAGAGCAAGCTCAACGATCTCGAAAGCGAGATCATGCGCTACATCATCGAGCTGCGTGATGATATTGACGATGTCACGCTTAAGAGCGTTGCTGAACGGTTCTTCGTCGCTCCCAATACAATCGTCAGGCTTGCTCATAAGCTTGGCTTCTCGGGGTTTACGGAGCTCAAACAATCGTATTCCGCCTCGCTCGATCGCAATCGATTTACTATCGAGGCACTTCCTCTTGATACCCAGCTCGTACAGACCAAAGATCTGCTTAACGACCGGGTCATCGACTCGGTTGTAAGCCTTATCCAGGACGCCTCGCATATCGTGTTCTTCTGCTCGGGCTTTTCGAAATACCCGTGCCTCGAGATGGCTGAAAAGCTCAAAATAATGGGCAAGAACACCGATACGCTCAGCGAACGCCATGTCATGAGGCATTACGCAGAACTCCTCGGCAAAAACGACCTGGTCTTCAGCGTTTCCGTAAGCGGCGAGACGCAGGTGTCTATTGACGCTACATCGATAGCCAAAACGCGCGGATGCAAGGTCGTCACACTCACCGGCTTTTCTCGAAATTCTCTCTCGAAACTAGCCGACTACCCTATCTACACCGTGCAAAAAGAAATCCGCTTGGGCAGCATGGACCTCGACAGTCGATTGATGTTCTATTACGTTTTCGAATTGATATTTGAGCGCTACTTCAAGCTGGCCAAGAAATAAAACTTGGCATGCGCCCGGCTTCGACCCTTTAGCAGCCCTCTATATGAAAGGTATCGTTCTATGCAACGCGTACTGTTTATCTGCCATGGGAATATCTGCCGCTCGACGATGGCTGAGTCGGTGTTTACTGAGCTGGTGCGCCGTGCCGGGCGCGAGGCGGAGTTCGTCATTGATTCTGCTGCGACCTCGACTGAGGAGATCGGCAACCCGCCGCATCACGGCACCGTCGCCAAGCTGCGCGAGGTCGGGATTCCCGTCGTAGCACATCGCGCGCGCCAGGTGCGTCGCGCGGAGTATGGCGACTGGGATCACATTGTCTATATGGATGCTGAGAACGCGCGCGGCCTGCGTCGCATCTTTGGCGACGACCCCGACGGCAAGATTACGCGCTTGCTCGATTGGACCGAGCGCCCCGGCGACGTGGCCGATCCCTGGTACACCGGCAACTTCGATGCCACCTACCGCGACGTACTCGACGGTTGCACTGCTATGCTCGAGCAGCTGTAATCGATGAAATGCAGAATTTTTAGAGCCATAAATCGGATGAAATGTAGAAATTTGACCTTACTCGCGCACAGCACAACGACGACAACGCCTAAGCATAGGCATAAGCGAAGTCGGAATTCCCATATACAAATCGAGCGTGGTTTTTCTCCCACTTTGAGCGTTCAAGTGCGCTCTAAACGGGAGAAAATCCACGCTCATTATCGCGGAGGGAGAAAATCCTCGCTCGGCTACTCGTCGACGATCTCAGTGTGACAAAGGGACTGTCCCCTTGTCGCATTCGGAACTGACCCTAGACAGGTTTGACCTCCAGCTTTATCCCCTCGGCACGGAAGTCGCCCAAAACATCCGAAAGGGTCCAAGTCGCATACAGAGGCAGATAGAGAACGGCGCCGTCGCGCTCAACGTTGCCTCTCGAGAAAACAATCCCGCGCTTTACGCCATACTCGGCCGTTTCAAGCACATGGCCCAACGCGGCGTGCGCATGGTAATACGTCCCCGATTTAACCTCGATGGGCACGGCCGTTCCATCCGGGCCGTCGATCACGAAATCGACCTCGCCCCGTTTCTTGGTCTGATAGTAATACAGCCCCCTTCCCTGGGCAGCCAGCTGTTGAGCCACCACGTTTTCGTACACGCCGCCGAGGTTGGGCTCCTTGCTGTCGAGGTACGCCGCTTGGGCGACCCCGATGGGATAACGGGCCATCAGCATCCCGGTATCGGACTGGTACAGTTTGAACTGGGACGGTCGCGCTGTCTTAAGCAGCGGGGACTTTGGCTCGGTTACGATATCGGTCTTGAGGGCGACGCCGGCATCGACGAGCCAGACGAAGTCGCGCTGGTACTTCTCGAAATGGGCCTTGGGGTCGATCGAGTTGAGCACAAAGCGCTTGTTCTCGCCCTCCAGCATGACGGGCAGTTGGTCGAAGATGCTCTGCACCTGAAGTGCGCGCCCGTTCGCGTATTTTGAGATATCCCGACGGTATTGCCCGTTCAGCTCGGACTGGAGCTGGCGGACGGATGCAAAATCACCCTGCGTGTCGAGGAATCGCTGCACGACTTCCGGCATACCGCCGACGACGATATAGGTCCTGAAGTTTGCCATCATTGCGTCGTGAATATAACCAGGAACCGGTGTCTCGTTGCGGCACGCATCGCAAATCGAGCGCCGCGCCTCTTCGCTCACCCCGATCGCCCAGCTGAACTCCTCAAAATCCAGCGGAAACATCTTGAGTTCATGGACATACCCCACGGGATAGGACCTGACGCCTTTGAATTGGGTCCCGAGCATGGATCCCGAGAACGCCCAGCGGCAACGACCGTCCTCGACAAGGAACTTGGCCATCGTCATGATGTCCGGTGCCTCCTGCACCTCATCGATAAACACGAGGGTCTCGCCCGGGGCAATCGGCTTTCCCGAAAGAAGCGTCACCCTGCTAATGAAATCATCGGCATCTCGCGCCTCGAGCAGAGCGTCCCTTGCCTGGCGGTTTTCCGCGAGATTGAGCTCGATATAGGCTGCGTAGTTTGACTTACCGAATTCGCGAATCGAGTAGCTCTTGCCGATTTGGCGAGAACCCGTGACGAACAGCGCCTTTCGTTCGATGGATCTCTGCCAACGATTAAGCTCGTCTGCGATTTTCCTGCGCAACATAAGCTCTCCCTTCGCCACGATAAATGAAATGCAGAAATTTATATCGACTATTATCAATGAAATGCAGAAATTTTTAGTACTGAAATCGGATGAAATGCAGAAATTTGACCTTACTCGCATACAGAATATAGACGAGAGCGCATGAGCGGGGTCGGGATTCCCGTCGCTGCAAATCGAGCGAGGTTTTTCTCCCATTTTGAGCGCGAAATTGCGCCCAAAGTGGGAGAAAATCCTCGCTCGACGTTTCAATGGGAGATAATCCACGCTCAACTACTCGTCGACGATCTCGGCAAGCCAGACATTCAGCGTATCGACCTCGGGGCAGCAGAACTTTGCCGTGCCGGGCTCGTTGCCAGGCACGGTTCCGCCATAGCGCAGGATATCGATATAGGGAAAGCCCGCATGGCAGGCCATGGCGCACATCTTGCCGCGGTCTCGGTCAAAGTCAAAGACGTCGCCCGGCTTGTGACCATGGTGGCAGCGACACGCACCCAGCTGGTCCACGCAGCTCACGCGGATACGCGGACGCTTGCCACGCGGCGCGCCGAGCGGCTTGTTCTCGCCCGCAGGCTTGACGCCGCCCTCGCCAGCATTACTCATGGTCAATCACATCCAGGCAGGCCTCGATGGGCAGGCCGGCAGACTTATCCTCCTGCGCAGCATTGCGCTCGATAAGCTCGGCCACCACGCGCATGGCATCGGCCGTGGCGCGCTGAAGCGTCCAACCGCTCATCACGCGACCCATAAGCACGGCCGAGAACGTATCGCCCGTACCCGGGAAGTACACCGGGATCAGCTCGAAGGGGATCGTGAAGTACTCCCCCGCCACATGGTCGTAACCGATAACCGCGTTCGTGCCATTGACCACGGCGCTCGTAATGACCACCGACTTGGCACCCAGCTCGCGCACGGCGTCCACAAGGGCGCGGGCCTCATCGGGCGTGATCCGTTCTGCAATAGGCGTATCGGTGAGCAGACAGGCCTCGGTGTAGTTGGGCACCGCGTAGTCTGCGCACTCCAGCAGGTGCCGCATAAGGCCAATCGTGGACTCGGGCACGCCCGCATAGAGCTTGCCGTTGTCGCCCATGATGGGGTCGACGAACACCTTGGTGCCCTTTTGCGCACGGCGGTGGCAAAAGTCCGAGATGATGCGTGTCTCTTCCTCGGTCACGATAAAGCCGGTCGAGATGGCGTCGAACTCAAAGCCGAGCTCCTCCCAGATAGCGAGGCTTTGGCGCACATACTCGGTGGTGTCGTGGATGTAGAACTTGGGGTAGTTGAGCGTGTCGGAAACAAGCGCCGTCGGCAGGTTATGGATACGGTAGCCCATGTGCGACAGCACCGGCAGCATGGCGGAAAGCGCGACCTTGCCGTAACCGCACATATCGTTGATCAGCAGCAGCTGAGTGTTCTTCATGAGGGTCTCCCTTGTTTCGGGCACAGCGCAGCAGCGCCACAGTGCGACTAAGTGTAGCGCAGGAGGCGTTGTGGGCGGAGGCGAGCGGTACGAAGGGCAAATTGTTGCGGAAAGGTTTCGGAAATGGGGGCTGTTTGCTCCATAGCGGCCTAGTTGATGCTACTCATATAGCGCCATTTCAAAACTATGCCTATTTACTACGTTTAACCGCCCGCCTCCAACCACAACGAATTTCTCTCCAACAAAACCGCTGGTAGATAGCTTGCGTTTTTTCAGAAACAGCTTTGTGGTCAGGGATGCTGGATTCATCGTAGTAATTAGGCATGGTTTTTGGCAAGGCCGCTTCGAAAGGCATCATCGCAGCCCAAAACGATACCTTTTCCTTCGTCCCCAAGGGATCAGATTGCCGCTTAGGAGCGTTTGCAGCATCGAGCGGTTACGGCGTTTGGTAAAACGCCGTAACTTAATAAGTTTGGTACCTTGACATTTATTTCTTGCACTCCTAAATTAGTTAGGCACAAAACAATTGCACTACCTAACTAAAGAAAGGAGCGACACCATGTGCGATGACCACATCGGCCTCTGCCCCCACACGCCGGGCGGCGACCCCCATGAACCCGCAGATGCGCCCGCGGCACAGTCCCAATCAGACGCGCTCGCCAAGCACATCCTAAACGGGCTGGGCTTCTGCGGCCACTTTCTGCACTTTCACGGCGGCGGCGCCTCGGGAAAGGCCCCCATCGTCTGCTTGCTCGCCAAGCAGCCAAACGGCGAGATGTCACAGCAGGAACTAGGCCTGCACTTTGATCTTAAGCCCGGTTCGCTTTCCGAGATTCTCTCCAAGATCGAATGCGCCGGCCTTATCGAGCGCAGCCGCAATCCCAAAGACCGGCGGCAGCTCACCATTCGCCTGACCGAAGCGGGATGGGAAAAGGCCCACGTAGAGCAGGCGGCCCGCATTCGCTTTAGAGAGCAGGCCTTTAGCGCGCTCACCCACGACGAGCGCGAGGACCTCGCCGAAATGCTCGATAAAATCCGCGTAACCTGGGAGGAACTGGATGATTAAAACCCTCATGGGAAGCATCCGCGACTATATGAAAGTCACTGTTGCCACGCCGCTGCTCGTGCTTGGCGAGGTGCTCTGCGAGATGCTGATTCCATTTATCACCGCCAACCTGATCGACGCTATCAAAGACGGCGCCACCGTAGCCGAGATGCTTCCCACCGCAGGCTTTTTGGTGCTCATCGCGCTGACGTCGCTTGCTTTTGGCGCCGCGGCCGGCATCACCTGCAGCCATGCGAGCTGCGGATTCGCCAAGAACCTGCGTCACGACCTGTTCTACAAGATCCAGACGTTCAGCTTTGCCAACATCGATGAGTTCTCGAGCTCCTCGCTCGTCACGCGCCTGACCACCGATATCAACAACGTGCAGCAGGCCTTTATGATGATCATCCGTATCGCCGTGCGCGCGCCGCTGGTCTTGATCTTCGCCTTTACCATGGCATTTATCATGGGCGGCAGCGTCGCCATGGTCTACCTGGTCATCATTCCGCTGCTGGGCTTTGGACTGTTCTTTATCATCTTTAAGGTGCGCCCCATCTTCTCGCGCGTGTTCCACAAGTACGATGCCCTTAACGAGTCCGTCGAGGAAAACGTCACCGGCATGCGCGTGGTCAAGAGCTATGTGCGCGAAGACTTTGAGAAGGAGAAGTTCGCGACCGCCGCGCGCGACGTCCAGATGGACTTCACCCGCGCCGAGAAGCTGCTCGCCTTTAACAACCCCATGATGAACATCTGCGTCAACGGCGCGTTTGTCGTCATCATCTACCTGGGCTCCAAGCTCATCATCACGAGCCAGGGCACGCTGTTCGACGTGGGCCAGCTCTCCTCGACCTTTACCTATGGTTTCCAGATTCTCATGAGCCTGATGCAGCTGTCGATGATCTTTGTCATGGTGACCATGGCCGACGAATCGGCACACCGCATTGCCGAGGTGCTGGCCGCTGAGCCCACGATCGCCGATCCCGCCGAGCCCGTGCTCGAGGTTGCCGACGGTTCCATCGACTTTGACCACGTGAGCTTTAAGTATTCCGCGCATGCGAAACGCCAGGCGCTCGACGATATCGACCTGCACATTACGAGCGGCGAGACCATCGGCATCATCGGCGGCACTGGCTCGGCCAAGTCCACGCTCGTTAACCTCATCGCCCGCCTGTACGACACCACCGAAGGCGCTGTGCGCGTGGGCGGCGTGGACGTGCGCGACTACGACCTGGACGCGCTGCGTCACCAGGTCGCCATGGTGCTGCAGAAAAACGTGCTGTTTAGCGGCACCATCGCCGAGAACCTGCGTTGGGGCGACCCGAACGCCACCGACGAGGAAGTCCGCGAGGCAGCGCATCTGGCCTGCGCCGACGAGTTTGTCGACGGTTTCCCCAAGGGCTACGACACCTGGATCGAACAGGGCGGCTCTAATGTTTCGGGCGGTCAGAAGCAGCGCCTGTGCATTGCACGCGCCCTGCTGCGTCGCCCCAAGATCTTGATCCTGGACGACTCCACCAGCGCCGTCGACACCAAGACTGACGCCAAGATTCGCGCAGGTCTGGCAAGCTATCTGCCCAACACGACCAAGATCATCATCGCCCAGCGCATCAGCTCCGTGCAGGACGCAGACCGCATCATTGTCATGGAGGGCGGCCGCATCGCACAGATCGGCAACCACGAAGAGCTGCTCAAGACGAGCGAGATCTACCGAGAGACCTTTACCTCGCAAAACAAGATGTCTGCCGAAGGTACGCAAGACGCCGACGACGTCTCTGGCGACGCGAACACGGCGGCAGACAACACCGACATGACCGCAACGCAAGCTCAGACCCAGGAAGGAGGCGAGGCCCATGAGTAAGGCAACGACCGCCGAGCGCGCGCTCAACCGCAAGGGCGGCACCATGTCGCGCCTCATCAAGACGCTCTTTGGCTTCTATCCCGTGCTTTTGCCCCTCGTCGTCGCCGGCGTGGTGCTCTGCGCCATCATCAACTCCATCGGCGCGACCTTCCTGCAGAGCGCCCTGCAAATTATTGGCGAATCGTGGCAGTCGGGCGATTGGGGAGCCGCGCAGCCCAAGATCGCGCAGCTCGTGACCACCCTCGCCTGCATTTACGGCGTCGGCGTCCTGTCCTCGCTCTTCTGGAACCGCGCCATGGCTATCGTCACGCAGGGCTCGTTGGAGAAGCTTCGCGAGATGATGTTCAACCGCATGCAGGACCTGCCGATCCGCTACTTCGACACGCACCAGCGCGGCGACATCATGAGCCACTACACCAACGACATCGATACGCTGCGCCAGATGATCAGTCAGTCGCTGCCCAACCTGCTCATGACGATCATCATCATCGTCACGGTGTTCTTTATCATGCTGTACTACAGCGTGTGGATGTGCCTGGTCATCATCGCCGGCGTCGCCTTTATGACCTTTATGACCAAGCTGCTCGGCTCCAACTCCGCGCGCTTCTTCATTGCGCAGCAGACCGAGCTTGGCGTGGTCGAGGGCCATATCGAGGAGGTCATGAACGGCCAGAAGGTCGTCAAGGCGTTCTGCCACGAGTCTGCCGCCGAGGCCGATTTTGACGAGCGCAACGAAAAGCTCTTCGAGGTCTCGCAAAAGGCCAACATGTACGCCAACATCCTCATGCCCATCCTTATGAACCTGGGCAACCTGCTCTACGTGCTGGTGGCCCTTGCCGGCGGCATTTTCCTGGCACTGGGCGTGCCCAACCTGAGCATCTCGGGCATGGCGCTGTCCATCGCCGTCGTGGTGCCGTTCCTCAACATGACCAAGCAGTTCTGCGGACAGATCGGCCAGATCTCGCAGCAGATCAACGCCGTGGTCATGGGCCTCGCCGGCGCCGACCGTATCTTTGAGCTCATCGACGAGAAGCCCGAAGCCGACGAAGGCTACGTGACGCTCGTCAACGCACAGGTGAACCCCGAGACTTGGGAGTTCGAAGAGGCCGACCACCACACCGGCATGTGGGCGTGGAAACATCCGCACCGCGCAACCGGCGAGATCGAGTACGTGCCGCTGCGCGGCGACCTGGTCATGGACAACGTCGACTTTGGCTACACGCCCGACCACGAGGTGCTGCACGGCGTGTCCGTGTTTGCCAAGCCGGGCCAGAAAGTCGCGTTTGTCGGCGCCACCGGTGCGGGCAAGACGACCATCACCAACCTCATCAACCGCTTCTATGACATTGCCGACGGCAAGATTCGCTACGACGGCATCAACGTCAACAAGATCCGCAAGGCCGACCTGCGCCGAAGCCTGGGCGTCGTGCTGCAGGACGTGAACCTGTTCACCGGCACCGTGATGGACAACATCCGCTACGGCAACCTGGACGCCACCGACGAGGAGTGCATCGCAGCGGCCAAGCTCGCGGGCGCAGACGACTTTATCACCCGCCTGCCCGACGGCTACGACACCATGCTTACCGGTAACGGTGCCCAGCTTTCGCAGGGCCAGCGCCAGCTGATTTCGATCGCACGCGCCGCCGTCGCCGATCCGCCGGCGATGATCCTGGACGAGGCCACGAGCTCCATCGACACCCGCACCGAGGCCATCGTACAGGCGGGCATGGACAAGCTCATGGAGGGCCGCACGACGTTTGTCATCGCACACCGCCTGTCCACCGTGCGCAACTCCGACGCGATCATCTGTCTGGATCACGGCCGCATCATCGAGCGCGGCAACCACGACGAGCTGATCGCCAAGCGCGGGTATTACTACCAGCTGTACACGGGAGCGTTTGAGCTGGAGTAGGAACGGTTACTGACGGAGGGTTCCCCGGGGCGTCGGGGTAATTCCTCCGTGCTCAAACATTCTCGCTTCGCTGCGAAACTGCGCGCGGAGGAAATACCCCGCCGCCCCGGGGCACCCTCCTGCGCGCAATCAGCCCGTTGTTTAAAACGGAATAAAGGTTAGTGAGGCCCTGGCCGTTTGGCCAGGGCCTCGTTTTGTGTAAGCTACTTGAGGAGTTGGGCCATGGCGTTGACAAATTTTTGTACTTGGAGGGTTGGCTCGAGCGGGTAGTGTAGAAAGACCGGCACCTCGCGGCCGCATAGAAACGGCACGCCCACAAAGGCCGGATGCACCCCCGACCATGCGCCGCAGGTGAGCACCGCGTCGCCCTTTTCCTCGGCCTCGTTAAAGAGCGCAAAGTCGAAGCTATCCACATCGATCACGTCCACGCCGCCATCGGCCAACAAGTCGATGCGCAGGCTGTCCATGGCGTCGTTGCCGTGACGGAGCACGCGCAGGCGCATGCCCTCCAGGTCGGCAACCGTGATGCGCGTCTTGCGCGCGAGCCGGCTCGTGCGCGGCACGTCGATATAAAACGGCACGTTGACGATGAGGAGCTTTTGGCAGGCGTCGCCCCAGCGCGGGGTCGAAAAACTCGACTGCACCACATCCACCTCGCGCCCCAGGCTGCGCATAACGGATTCGCGCTCGTCATAGAGATCGCTCACCGGCACAATCTCAAAGCGCAACGACGGCTCCAGCTCGTGCACGTCCGTCCACATCGACAGCGTCTGGCGCCCCGGGCACATCATCGACACGCCCAAGCGCACCGCACCGCCATCGCCCGCCGCGCGCCGGGCACGACGCAGTGCGTCCTCGGACTGGCGCATGATCGAGCGCGCGTCGTCCACCAGTAGCGCACCAGCCGGCGTCACCTTAACGCCCGAGTGCGACCGCTCGAACAGCGTGATGCCGAACTCGGCCTCGAAGCCCGAAACCTGCTTGACGAGTGCCGGCGTCGACACGCGCAGCTTTGCCGCGGCACGCGAGAAGCTTCCCAGCTCCGCGGCGGCCGATATGGCCTCAAGTCGTCGATCGTACACGTCAATCTCCCGTTTCCAGACGTATGCCCATGCGCGGCCGCAGGGGGTTGTTTTGGCAGGTCACACACTCAATTACGGACAAATCGTCTTGTGAGCTATAAACCAGAGGTTTACGCCATTCTAACAAATATGCAATTCACCTGCGCAAATTCAAAGCATACGATAACCAGCGAAAACCACGTGGGTCGATTAATGGGAGCGGCCCACAGGGAGGCACAAGAAGGGAAGTTCCTATGAGCAACTGGCTTAAGCTCGAGGGCGATGTCTGCGCTGTGACCGGCGCGCTCGGCGGCATGGGCGTCGAGATCTGCCGCGAGTTCGCCCGCAACGGCGCCAACGTCGTCCTGCTCGACCTAGACGAGGAGAAGGTCAAGGCCGCAGCTGCCGTCCTCGCCGCCGAGTTTGGCATCCACGCCGAGGGCTACAAGATGAACGCCACCGACGAGGCCGAGGTTCAGGCCGCCGTCGACGCCACGATCGCCGACTTCGGTCGCGTCGACGTTCTCGTCAACACCGCCGGCATCCTGCGCTTCGCCGCCATGGAGGACCTGCCGCTGAGCGACTGGAACGAGGTCCTCAACGTCAACCTTACCGGCTACTTCATCACCTCGCAGCGCTTTGGTCGCGAGATGATTAAGGCCGGCCAGGGTCGCCTGGTTCACATCTCGACCGTTGCCAGCCACTCCCCCGAGACGTTCTCGGGCGTGTACAGCTCCACCAAGGCGGGCGTCAACATGATGTCCAAGATGCTGGCTGCCGAGTGGGGCCCCTACGGCGTGCGCTCCAACTGCGTCGAGCCCTGCTTTGTCAAGACCCCCATGTCGGCGAGCTTTTACGCCGATCCCGAGGTCGAGAAGAGCCGCAGCCGTCTTATCGCTACGCGCCGCATCGGCGAGGTCAGCGATATCGCCAACGCCGTCATGTTCCTAGCGTCCAAGCGCTCGGACTTTACCACCGGCGACGCCATCAAGGTCGATGGCGGCTTCTCCAACATGATGGGCGACCTCACCGCCAAGCCCGGCGGCCGTCGCACCTATGCCGACAACTACCTCAAGAACAAGGGCGTCGAGCTTTGGTCCGACGAGTCCGGCGTCGCAAAGCCGACTGACCAGTAAACCAGCCCGGTAGAAAGGGGCGCGGGGCAAGCACCTCAGCGGCGTTTGCCCCTCCCCTCCCCCGTATCGATTAGAAAGAGTCCAATGGCTTCCACCAACTCCAACAAGGGTCGCGCCGTCGTGCTTTCCGCCGCGTGCGTCACCATGTTCTTCATCAGCTCCATCGCGCTGTATTCCGTTGTGAGCAAGAACCTGCTCGCCGTCTATCCCGAGTGGTCCAGCGCTCTTACCTGGGCTTTCCCGGTCTTTCAGACCATCATGGCCGTGACGGGTATCTTCGCCGGTCGCATCTCCGATAAGATCGGCCCCCGCAACGTCGTGATCGCCGCCGCCGTGTGCTACGGCCTGGGCTGGTTCATGTCCGGCACCGTCACCGAGCCGTGGCAGTTCTACCTGTGGTTCTCGCTCGTCGCCGCCATAGGCAACGGCCTGGGTTACAACCCCGCGCTCACCACCGGCCAAAAGTGGTTCATCGACAAGAAGGGTCTCGCCTCCGGCATCACCCTGGCCGCTTCGACCGCCGGTCCCGCCGTGCTGTCCCCGGTGCTCGCCTCGCTGCTCATCCCGAGCCTGGGCATCTTTGGCGCCCTTAAGGCACTCGGCGTCATCTTCTTTGTGATGATCGCCGCCTCCGCCCTGTTCCTGAAGGCCCCCGAGGCCGGTTGGCTGCCCGAGGGCTTCGAGGCCCCCAAGGGCGGCGCGCACGCCGGCACCTTCGGCGACCTCACCCCGGGCGAGATGGTCAAGACCCCGCGCTTCTGGGTCCTCATCGTCACCTTCGCCTTTGCCGCCACCGCGGGCACCCTGCTCGTGGGCAAGGTTGCCTCCATCGCCGCCGTCCAGCTCTTCGCCGACCCCACGAGCGCTGCGGCCGTCGCCCTCGGCGGCGTGGTCGTCTCCGTCAACACCTGCGCCAACCTGGTCGGCCGCCTGTCCTTCGGCCAGATCATCGACAAGCTCGGCGCCTACAAGTCGCTGCTCATCAGCCTTGTCGTCACCATCGTCGCGCTCGTCATCATGTCGATGAGCTTTACGCAGAGCATGTTCTTTGTTGCGCTCGCCCTGCTCGGCTTTAGCTTTGGCGCCCTGCTCGTCATCTACCCGCCGCTCACCGGTGGCGCCTTTGGTACCAGCAACATCGGCGTCAACTACGGCATCATGTTCTTGGGCTATGCCGCTTCCACCTGGATCAGCCAGCCCATCACCGCTGTGCTGTATCACGCCGAGGCCGGCAGCGCCGCCTACCAGCAGTCCTTCTACGGCGCCATCGTGATTGCCGCCATCGCCGTCGTACTCACCGTCTACATGATGGTCTCCGACAGCAAGAAGAAGTCCGCCTAGTTATACCGATGTGACAAAGGGGCTGTCCCTTTGTCACATTCCAAGCCACCAGCATTAAGGAGTCGAAATGTCTGAGCTCAACCCCGCCCGCATTGCCGTTATCGGCGCCGGCGCCATGGGCCGCAACCACATCCGCTTTGTCACCGAGGAGCCCGAGGCCGAACTCGTCGCCATCGCCGACGCCTTTGAGGGCGCCCGCGCCACGGCCGAGGCCGCCGGCGTGCCGTTCTTTACCGATCCCGCCCAGATGATGGACGAGGTCAAGCCCGAGGCCGTCATCATCGCCACCCCCAACGACCTGCACCTGGGCGTTGCCCGCGAGGCCATCAAGCGCAACATCGTGCCGCTGGTCGAAAAGCCAATCTCCAACGATCTCGAGGATGCCCAGGCCTTCGCCGCCGAGGCCGAGACCGCCGGCGTGCCCGTGCTCGTGGGTCAGCACCGTCGCCACAACCCGTTTGTGAACAAGGCCAAGGAGATCATCGAGTCCGGCGAGTTGGGCAAGCTCACCGTGTCGAGTTTCCACTACATGATCTATAAGAACGACGAGTACTTCGATGTCGAGTGGCGCCGCAAGAAGGGTGCCGGCCCGATCCTGGTCAACCTGGTGCACGACGTCGACCTGCTCCGCTACCTGCTGGGCGAGCCCGTCGCCGTCCAGGGCATGCAGTCCAGCGCCGCCCGCGGTTTTGAGACCGAGGACTCCGCCGTGGTCAACGTCCGCTTTGCCGACGGCGCGCTCGCGAGCATGACCATTTCCGACGCCACCGCCAGCCCCTGGAACTGGGAGGCGACCGCTCGCGAGGACCCGCAGTACCGTCCCTTCGACGCTGACGCTTACTTTATCGGCGGCACCAAGGGCGCCCTTTCGCTGCCCCGCCTGCACCAGTTCTCCTACGACGGCGCCTCTAACTGGCACAAGCCGCTGCAGATGGAGATTCCGGCTGTCGACCCGGCGCTGCCGCACAAGATGCAGCTCAAGCACTTTGTGAAGGTTGTCCGCCGCGAGGTCGAGCCCGTCGTGACCCCCGCCGATAACGTCAAGACGCTCACGCTTCTCAACGCCATCAAAGAGGCCGCCGAAACCGGCCAGCTCGTCGAGCTGTAATGCCTTAAGAGCGGCCGCGGCAGAAACCCCATGCCGAGTCCCTCGGTCCGCCACAAATAAGCCCCTCTTCTTTGCCCCGCGAGCAGCCTCCTGCCCGCGGGGCTTTCTTTGCAGCCGCGGCGCGGGCGGGTGGTAGACTGGGTGGCTCATGCACCTGTAACGTACTCACAGACAGGAAGTTCCATGGATCTTATCGCCCAGCTCGCCCGCGAGCTCAACCTTAAGGCCGCCAACGTCGAGGCAGCCGTCAAGCTCATCGACGAGGGCAACACCATCCCCTTTATCTCGCGCTACCGCAAGGAAGCAACGGGCGGCATGGACGACGTTGCCCTGCGCGCGCTCGACGAGCGCCTGTCCTACCTGCGCAATCTTGAACAGCGTAAAGAGGACGTCATCCTGCTCATCGACGCCCAGGGCAAACTCACGCCCGAGCTCGAGCAGCAGATTCGCGAGGCCACACAGCTCCAGCGCGTCGAAGACCTCTACAAGCCCTACCGTAAAAAGCGCATGACCCGCGCGCAGAAGGCCCGCGAGGCAGGTCTGGAGCCGCTTGCCAACATGGTCATCATGCAGGCCTCGGCCAAGGGCAGCGCGCTCGACGCCGCCGCGGCATACGTCAACGAGGAGGCCGGCTTCGACACGCCCGAGAAGGCGCTCGCTGGCGCCGCTGACATCGTGGCCGAGACGGTAGCCGAGGACCCCGAGAACGTCGCCGAACTGCGCGCCTTTACGCAAAACACCGCCGACATCGTCGTCGAGGCAACCGACCCCGCCGAGAAGACCCCCTACGAGCCCTACTACAACTTTGACGAGCCGCTGCGCCGTATTCCCAACCACCGCGTGCTGGCTATCGACCGCGGTGAGCGCGAGGGCAAACTCCGCGTGCGCGTGAACGTCGACGGCGCTGCCGCCACGGCGCGCCTCGGCAGCCGCTGGCCCCGTCGCCAGGGCGTGTTCGCGCCCGTCTTTGACGCCGCTATCGCCGACGGTTACAAGCGTCTCATGGCCCCCTCGCTGGAGCGCGAGGCCCGCGCCAAACTCACCGTCCGCGCTCAGACCGAGGCCATCAACGTCTTTGCCAAGAATCTCGAGGGCCTGCTCTCGGCACGCCCCGTGCACGGTGCCCGCGTGCTCGCGCTCGACCCGGGCTACCGCACCGGCTGCAAGGTCGCCGTCATGGACGAGACCGGCAAGCTGCTCGACCACGGCGTGGTCTACCCCACCAAGCCGCGCCACGACGTCGCTGGCACCAAGCGCGAGCTCGCCCGCCTCGTCAAAAAGGACGGCGTCAACACCATCGTCATCGGCAACGGCACCGCCAGCCGCGAGACCGAGGAAGTCGTCTCGGAGTTCATTGCCGAGCAGGCGCCCAGCCTTCGCTACACCATCGTCAACGAAGCCGGCGCGTCGGTGTACTCGGCCTCCGAGCTCGCGAGCCAAGAGTATCCCGACCTGGACGTCACCGTGCGTGGCGCCATGAGCCTGGGCCGCCGTCTGCAAGACCCGCTGGCAGAGCTCGTCAAGATTCCGCCCCAGTCCATCGGCGTGGGCCAGTACCAGCACGACCTTGACCAGGCCGAACTCTCGCGCACCCTGGGCCACGTGGTGGAAGACGTCGTCAACCGCGTGGGCGTCGACGTCAACACCGCGAGCGCGAGCCTGCTGGGCTACGTGTCGGGCATTACGCCGAGCGTGGCCAAGAACATCGTGGCATACCGCGAGGAAAACGGCGCCTTTACCGATCGCCGCCAGCTCAAGAAGGTCCCCAAGCTGGGACCCAAGGCATACCTCAACGCCGCGGGCTTCCTGCGCATCAGCGGCGGCAAGAACCCGCTCGACGCGACAAGCGTCCACCCCGAGAGCTACGAGGTGGCCACGTCCGTCCTAGAGCGCGCAGGCGTTAAAGCCAGCGAGCTCAGCCGCGGTGGCGTGCCCGACATCGAGCGCCGCCTGGGCAGCATCTCGGCGCTGGCAAGCGACCTGGACTGTGGCACCCTGACGCTCATCGACATTGTCAACGAGCTCAAGAAGCCCGGTCGCGACCCGCGCGACGACGCGCCCGAGGTGGTCTTTAGCCGCTCGGCACTTTCTATTGACGACCTGGAGCCCGGCATGGAGCTCAAGGGCACGGTGCGCAACGTCGTCGACTTTGGCGCCTTCGTCGACGTGGGCGTGCACCAGGACGGCCTCGTGCACATCTCCAAGCTGGCCAGCCGCTTCGTCAAGCACCCCAGCGACGTGGTGCGCGTCGGCGACACGGTGAAGGTATGGGTAGAAAAGGTCGATCGCGACCGCAAAAAGATCTCCCTCACCATGGTGCGGGGCAAATAAGCCGCTGCAGGCGCTCGGCGGGCCCCATTCCGCCGAGCGCCTCTCCTTCTAAAACGATTTGGCGATATCCCGAAGTGCGAGACGCCGTTTCCGCTAATCATCACCTGCAATTATTGAGATATTCGGCCTCGCTGGGCCGCGATAACACTTCTTCAAAGTGCAAGCTCAACAAATAGGCATCAGATATTCCACAAACGTCCCATATCTGCACCCGCAGAGGTGCGGTACGGGACGTTTTTCAGCCATATTGGCAATCTTGACGGCACTCTGAGGCCGAATATCTCGATTTCTGTTGGTGGGACACTTATGGGCACGAGCCGCAAAGACCTCGTTTGCCCGGTAGAGCTGTTCAACCACGTCAAGCATGAGATCTTGCATGCGCGGAACAAAGGATAATCGAAGGGTCTTGGGCGACTTGCGCGTCGCCCCGAACACATAGCCGGCAGGGTCCTTTGCCTTGGCGATGACTGCCAACTCGGGGCCGGATCGTTTTCGATACTTGATAGATATGGATTAGAAGATCATTAGATTACAGGTTGATCCATAATGCGGAACCGCATTGTCCACGCGATGCCGTCGGAGCCCACGCCGCCGTCCGAGGTGACGCCGGCCGCGTAACACGAATCGTCATCCGGCGAACGAAGCCGCCAGTGGCACGCGGCGTTGCCATCCGAGCCCAGCCCCATTACTGCCCGAGACAGTTGGCGGGGTAGCACTGTCGACCCCCATCGGAATAAAGGTAGCGATTCAGCTCAGGACCTACCGACGGGTTCGTGTCGGCAGCCCCGGCCTTTCCTTTGCCTAGCGCGACCCTCGCGAAGCGCGTGAGCGATAGGGAAAGGAAAGGCCGGGGCGAGCAGTCCGCGGCGCAGCCAGTGTTCGCGTTACGGCAGGATATGGAAACCGAGCGCCGCGATATCCTTGGCAAAGCCGCGCACGGTGTCGAGCGAGACCTCGCACGGATCGCGACCGATGTTCTTGCGCTTGGCCAGGATGCTGTTGGGCACCGTGATGATCTGGCAACCGCAGGCCTGCGCCTGGTAAATGTTGATGAGCTCGCGCGTGGATGCCCACAGGACCTCGCAGTTGGGCTTGGCGGCGGCCGTCTTGACCGACTCCGTCACAAACGGAATGGGATCGACGCCGGTGTCGGCGATGCGACCGGCAAAGAGCGAGATGATGGACGGCGTCTCGGCGTCAACGGCCTCGACCATCTCGTCGACCTGCGTAGGCGTAAAGATGGTGGTGACGTTGACCTTGATGCCGTCGGCCGAAAGCTTGTGCACCAGCTCGGCGGTGGACTCGCCCTTGGTGGTCACGCACGGAATCTTGACGTAGACGTTCTCGGCCCAGGCAGCAATCTCGCGGGCCTCGACCTCCATGGTCTCGACGTCGTCGGCAAAGACCTCAAACGACACGGACACATCGGTGATGTGGGCCAGGACCTCCTTGGCAAACGCGCGGTAATCCGTCACGCCGCCCTTCTTCATAAGGGACGGGTTGGTCGTGAAACCCTGAACGTTGCCGCTCTCGTACATGTCGAGCATGCCCTCGAGGTTTGCACCGTCAGCGAACACCTTGATTGCCATCTGCCTGATTCCTTTCGTTAGCATACGGCCGATAAACTGCTAAACACTTTATCTACGTTTATCAAGGCGTGAACTGCGGTTTTTTATCTTCTCGGCGAACGGTTTTGCAGATTTACCATTTTTATATCGACGCCCCAGCGGCAAAACGTTTTTGCCGATCATTGCGTTTGATTCCGTTCACGGAACAGAAGCAGCGCCTCGCCGGCTCATATTCACAATCGCTCCAAAGCAAAAAGCGGTGACGCCTCGATTGAGACGTCACCGCTTCCGTGTAGGAGCCGGTTATCGGAGCTCCGCCCGATTAGGGCTTAACGTATGCCTGGATTACTCTTCCTCAACGTGATTGATCACAGCACCCTTGGTGTGGATGAAGTTGGGGACGAAGGCAACGACCAGAAGGACAGCGAGAATCGCGTAGACACCGGTGGTACCGAAGGCCTCGGCAGCGCGGCCAAGCGTAATACCAATGACGGAGAAATCGAAGTCGCCGAACGTAGTGTTCTTGAAGCCAAAGACGTCAAGAACGGGCAGGAGCAGGGCCGGGGCAAAGGTGATGAGCAGGCCGTTGACGAAAGCGCCAAGAGCTGCGCCCTTGCGACCGCCGGTAGCATTGCCGTAGATGCCCGCGGTAGCACCGCAGAAGAAGTGGGGAACCATGCCCGGGATGATGAAGATGCCCAGGGTAGCGCCCACGATGAACATACCGACCACGCCACCGATAAAGGAAGCGACAAAGCCGAGGATGACGGCGGTGGGAGCATAGGGGAAGAAGACGGCGCAGTCGACGGCGGGGATGGCACCGGGGATCAGCTTGTTGGAGATGCCCTGGAAAGCCGGGACCAGGTCGGCAAGGATCATACGAACGCCGTTATAGACGATGGTGACACCAACGGCGAAAGACAGAGCGCAGGTCAGGGCATAGACAATCACGTTGTCGCCGCCAGCGGTCTTGGTAACGACCGCAGAATCTGCGATGTAAGCGGCGAAAGCGGTAACCAGGTAGAAGAAGGCCATGGTAAGAGCCGTGGAGATGGTAGTGTCGCGCAGGAAGGCGAACTTCTCGGGAACCTCGATCTTCTCGGTGCTGTTCTCCTCGGCGTCCTTAGCAAAAAGCGTACCGACTGCAGCGGAGATGTAATAGGCGAGTGAACCGAAGTGGCCCATGGCGATTTCATCGCCATCGGTAACCTTCTCGGTGAAACGCTGACCAACGGCGGGAAGCATAGCGCTCACGAGGCCCAGGAACATGCCGCCCACGATGACAAGCTGGACATCCTGGAAGCCAGATGCCTGCAGAACGGCAGACAGCAGGCAGGCCATAAACATGCTGTGATGGCCCGTCAGGAAGATGTACTTAAACTTGGTAAAGCGGGCAATGATAATGTTCACGACATAGCCGAGAATCAGGATCATCATGGTCTGAACGCCGAGCACGCTCTGAGCCATCGAAACGACGACCTCGTTGTTGGGCACGACGCCGGTGATGTGGAAACCGGTCTCGATGAAGGTACCCAGCGGAGCAAGGTTCTCCTGAACAACAGCGGCGCCGGCGGACAGCATGATGTAACCAAGAATGGGCTTCAGGGTGCCCGTCATCACCTTGTGGGCAGGACGCTTAAGCGCGACAAGGCCCACAAAGGCAAATAGACCCATAATCCACGCTGGCTTGGTCAGAATCGATTGGATAAACTCAAGTATGGGAAGGATGGCTTGCATCTGCGCTTCCTTTCTCTCTAACGTGGGCGCGTTTCCCTCTTCCACAGGGAACCGCCCTTTTTTGTGCCGCTTTAGGCGTTAGCGGCAGCCGCCTTGATTGCCTCGAGGGCGTCTTCGCGGATCTTCTTCTTGTTCACATAGCTGCGAACGATCACAACGTTGCCGTGGAGCTCGGGGGCGAGCTCCTTAACGGTGATGAACAGATCCGGATTTGCGGAAGAAGCACCGTTCAGGTCCATAGACTCAACGTCGGCCTTGATGCCCTCCTCCTCGCAAAGCTCCTCGACTTTGCCAGCGAGCATCAGGCTGGACCCGATGCCGTTTCCGCATACGGTGATGATATGCATGGCAACCTTCCTCTCCTACACGTGACGGTTTTCCGTCTATCCAAAAGCGGCGACGCATCGCCGTGCCATTAAGGCCTAAAAGAATGAACGCATGGTCTCCAAAACCTGCTCGGGCGTATCGCATGCGCTGAGCTTGGCAACGCAGTCCTCGTCCTCAAACATCTGCGAAAGCTCCGCCAAGCAGCCAAGATGAGCCTTGGGGTCGGGTGCGCAAATACCCACGAGCACGTGAACCGGATCGAAATCCTCGTGTCCAAACGCAACGGCTGGGTCAAGCGTGACGATACAGATTCCCGCTTCGCTCACATTGCCATCTGCTTGAGCGTGGGGCATGGCGATGCCCTCTTCCAAGACCATATAGGGGCCGAATTTGTGAACCGATAAAATCATGGCGTCAACATAGCTCTGGTCGCATTTGCCAGCGTCTACGAGCAACTTACCGCATGCCCTGATCGCTTCCTCCCAGTCGGAGGCCTCGACGTGGCAGGCAACAAGCTCGGGCTTAAGAAGATCGGTCAGCATACTCGTCCCCTACTCCTCGGGCAGGATGTGAAAACCAAGCGCCTGAATGTCGCGGGCAAAGCCCTTGACCGTATCAAGCGAGTACTCAAGCAAATCTTTCCCGAAATTCTTGCGTTTGGCAAGAAGGGCATTGGGGACCGTAATGATCTGGCATCCAACGGACTCCGCCTGGAAGATATTGAGGACCTCGCGCGTAGACGCCCAGAGAACCTCGGCAGCAGGCTTAACGGCAGCCTTCTTTACGGACTCCGCCATGAGGGGCAGCGGATCGACGCCGGTATCGGCAATGCGACCGGCAAAGATGGACAGAATAGAGGGGGTCTCAGCAGAAACGGCATCGACAAACTCGTCGACCTGCTCGGGCGTAAAGATAGTGGTGACATTCACCTTGATGCCGTCGGCAGAAAGGCGCTTGACCAGCGCGGCAGTGGACTCACCCTTGGTGTTGAGCGCCGGGATCTTAACGTAGACGTTGTCTGCCCAGGTTGCGATCTCGCGAGCCTCGGCTTCCATACCTGCCTCGTCGTCGGCGAATACCTCAAAAGAGACCGACACATCAGTAATGTGCTCAAGAACCGTCTTGGCAAAAGCGCGGTAGTCGGTCACGCCGCCGGCCTTCATAAGGGAAGGATTGGTCGTGAAGCCCTGAACGTTGCCATTGTCATGCATGTCAAGCATGCCTTCGAGGTTAGCGCCGTCGGCAAACACCTTAATCGCCATGTTCGGTCCTTTCTCATCTAGCACTATTGCTATCGAAAGCCTTCTTCTTTGTTTCAAAAGCTTTTCGGCTTTCTTTTATAAACTATTTCAAAAGCCATCGAAAGCTCAATTGTCAACTTTCCGTGAACGGTCGAATATCGGGTGTGAACGTACTTCTTTTGGGCGGCACCTTCAGAATGAGACTCTTTATAGCCCGTTTACGTGCGAACTATCTGCTACGCATGCATTTGTGACATGCCATTCCGTTCTTTTGATTCATTCGAATTTGCCTTGTTCTTTTCATATCGATACGTTATATTTCGATTACGAAAGGCGCATCTTTTACCTTTTGTTCAAAAGGAGCGGCATATGGCATCTACTTCAGACCTTTCACCGGCCGAGCGTCAGCGATTTATCATGAATTGGCTGGCCGAAAAGCCAAATATCTCGGTATCCGACATCGTTCGCCGTTTTTCGGTTTCGGAAGTCACCGCACGACACGACCTCATCTCGCTGGAATCCGAAGGCAAGCTGCGTCGCGTACGCGGCGGAGCGGTATCGCTTTCTCGCTCCAACGCAATCTCGTATCCCGAGGAGCGCATCAATGTCCAAGTCGAGGCCAAGGAGGCCATCGCCGCAACCGCAGCAACTCTTGTTGATGATGGCGATGTTCTGGTAATTGATATCGGCACCACAGGCTTTTACTTCGCTAAGGCACTCATGGACAAGCGTGAGATCACCATTATCACCGGCGATCTTGCAATCGCGAACTACGCCAGCTTCAATCTCCCCAATGCTTCGGTAGTGCTGCTGGGCGGCTCCGTGCGCAAGGGGCACCTCTATCTCGCGGGCGCACTGACGCTCGACTGCATGAGCAAACTACATGCCGACAAGGCGTTTGTCAGTGCCGACGGATTCCACCCCGACCACGGTTTTACCGTCGAGCACGACTTCTCGGCCATGATCAAGCATATGTACCTTACCAACTCAAACCAGGGCTACATGATGGTTGACCAGGGAAAGTTCAATAAGACCAGTTTTTATCAGTCCGCGCAGATCGATGACCTCGACGGCATCATCGTTGATGGAGACGACGAGGGCATCATGACGGCGGCGATCGAGAGCAGTCGCAGTCATCCCAAGCTCTATATTGCAAAATAGCTCAAATGGCCGGGTCGCCCCCACTGCGGGCAACCCGGCCATTTATTAGATCAACCCAAAGTGGCGCATCGCTGCGACGGTGCCGTCGTGTGCGACGTCGTCGGTCACGTAGTCAGCGATCGCCTTGACCTCGGGCATGGCGTTGCCCATGGCCACAGCCGTCTCGACAGCGGCGAGCATACCCAGATCGTTGCCGGAATCGCCAAAGCCAAAGGTGCGCGCGTTGCCGGTGCGACCTAGGTATTCCAGCGCTCGCGCCACGCCCACGCCCTTGTCGATGCCCTTGGGGCTCAGCTCGCGATTCTGACCACCGGTGTTGCACAGCTCAAACTCGCGCTCGATAAAGCCGTCATCGTTGGCTACGCGAGCCAGGTCGCACGCGTTAATGCACACCTTGCCTACGCGCAAGCGGCCATCGACGCGCATCTGATCAACGCCATGCACCACGCCGGCGCCTAGCAGAAATGACTGTTCGACACCAACTGGCTCAAGTGAATAGGTGGCACCGTTCGTCTCGAACAACGCCTCGCCGCCCGCCACAGTAATGCGACGCGCGAGCTCCTCAACAATGTCCTCGTCAATGCAGTCCTCGTGTGCCACGCGGCCCTCGACCTCTAGCGTGGCCCCCGCCATGGCAACGATACCCGCCGGGTTCAGCGCGCGCAGGCCATCGGCAATCAGCCACAAGGGGCGACCCGTGCAGATAAATGCCTGGTGACCCGCATTGCGCAGGCGATGAAACGCCTCGATGACCGCCTGCGAGGGGCGCACCGCCGAAAAATCCTTATCGGTCATATCGTCGGGATCGAACGACGTCAGCGTGCCGTCCACGTCAAAAAAGAGCACGGCGGAATCGGGGCACGCATCAATCATATGGGTTCCTTTCGAGGGCGATGGCAAACGAAGCATCCATCATATAATGGAGCGACGCAACCAGAGAGGTCACCCATGGAATTTTATGCAAGCTGCCCCGAGGGCTTTGAATCCGCACTCGCCGACGAGCTCAAGTGGCTCGGGCTTTCGCATGTCCGCCGCCTGAAGGGCCGCGCTACGTTTGAGGGCGAGCTCGAAGAAGGCTACCGCGCCTGTCTGTGGTCGCGCCTGGCCAGCCGCGTGTTTGTGGTGCTCGGACGCTTTGAGGCACAGGATGCCGACGAGCTGTACGATGCCGTTTACGACATTGCCTGGGAAAACATCGTCCGCTGCGGCGCCACCATTGCCATCACTGCCCGTGGTGTGACCGAGCAGCTGCGCAACACGCGCTTCTCGGCTTTGCGCGCCAAGGACGCACTGTGCGACCACCTGGCCGAGGTCACGGGCCGTCGCGCCGATGTCGATGCCGCCGATCCCGACGTTCACCTGCTGCTTTCGCTGCGTCAGCGCCGTGCGAGCATAAGCCTGGACCTTTCGGGCGATCCGTTATTCAAACGCCTGCCGCCTGCCGCGACCCGCGCCGGCGAGGGTACGCACGTGCTGCGCCCCGACTACGCCGCCCTGGTGCTTTCGCAGGTCGGCTGGACCGCGCTATGCGAGCGCGAGCTGACGGCCGACGATTACGAGAACGAGGCTCTGCCCACGCTGGTCGACGCCTCATGCGCCGGCGGCGGTCTGCTGCTGGAAGCCGTGAATATTCTGACCGACCGCGCCCCGGGTTTTGCACGCGAGCACTGGGGTTTTGAGGGCTGGCAGCTGCATGACGCCGCCCTGTGGGAGCAGCTGCTTGCCGAGGCGCGCGGGCGCGAGGCGGCAGCGCGCGAGCGCCAGGCGCGCATCGTGGCCGTAGATATCGACCCCGCCGCCCGCAAGACTGCCGAGCGCATGGTCAAGTGTGCCGGCTACAAGCGTTTTGTCGACTTTTGCGCCGCCAAGCCCGCCACCGTGCTGGACCATGCGGGCGCCGTCGCTGGCGCCGCCGTGGTCGCAAACACCACCGAAACCCCGCTTTCGCTCATGCACGACGCCATGACGTTGGTCGGCGAGCTGCGCCGCGCGCCCGAGCTTGCCTCGGCGCCGGTCGCCGCGCTCACCCGCGATGGCCTTATGGCCCGCGCGCTCCATGCCGAGCCCGCGCGCTCCATTGCCGTCATGCCCAACAACGAAGAGGCGACTATTGAGGTTTGGCCCTCGCTCGATCATGTCGCCGCGACATTTGAGGCTGCGACCAGCGCGGATACCGAGGGTGAGGCCGCGGATGTCGATTATGAGGCCGCCAACACCCCTATGCCCGAGCCCGCTGCCACGCTCGACCTGGGCGACGGCAAGCCGCTGCCCGTGCTCATCCCCGAGTCCGAGCAGTTCGCCAACCGCCTGCGCAAGAACGCACGCCTGCGCCGCAAGTGGGCCAAGCGCGAGGGCGTGAGCTGCTACCGCGTCTACGACGCCGACCTGCCCGACTACTCTGCCGCCATCGACCTGTACGAGGGCTGCCCGCAGACGCCGGGCCGCTGGCTCGTCATCGCCGAATACGCCGCGCCCAAGTCCATCGACCCCACACTGGCCCAAGCCCGTATGCTCGATATTCTGGCCATCGCGCCGCGTATCCTGGATGTTCCGGCCGAGCACGTGCACGCCAAGGCCCGCATGCGCTCGCGCGGCGGCTCGCAGTACGGCAAGCAGGGCGCTGGCAAGGGCGGCTCGGGCGAGCGCGCCAATATCGCACGCCGTCGCCTCCCGCTCATCGAAGAGGGCGGCCTTACCTTTGCCGTCAACTTTGACGACTACCTGGACGTCGGAATCTTCTTGGACCACCGCGTCACCCGCAACCTGGTGCGCGAGCACGCCAAGCAGGCGCGTCGCTTCCTCAACCTGTTTGCCTACACCGGCACCGCCACCTGCTACGCGGCCGATGGCGGCGTCGAGGAGACCGTGACGGTCGACCTCTCCAACACCTATCTGGACTGGGCCGAGCGCAACATGCGCCAGAACGGCTTTGTGGGTCCGCAGCATCACTTTGTGCGCGACGACGTGCTCGCCTGGATTCGCGACCAGCGCCAGACGCGCAACCGCTGGGACCTGATCTTTGTCGACCCGCCCACGTTCTCGAACTCGTCCAAGATGGGCCGCCGCACCTGGGATGTTCAGCGCGACCATGTTGAGCTTTTGGCCGGCGTATCGCGCCTGCTCGCACAGGGCGGTCATGCCATCTTTAGCTGCAACCTGCGCGGCTTCCGCCCCGAAACGCGCAAGCTCGCGCGCGCGGGCGTAGTGCTGGAGGACATTACGGCGCAGACCATCCCCGAGGACTTCGCGCGCAACCAAAAGGTGCATCATTGCTATATCGTGCGCCGCCTGCCCATCGAGGACGCCATGGCCGAAGTCGGCTTTAGCGCCGAGGAAATTGCCGAGCGCGTCGAGGAACTGCGCAACCCCGAGGCCCGCAAGCCCCGTGGGGCAGTACCCGCGCACGCGCAGGCTGGCGACCGAGGGCCGCGCGGCGATGGCAAATCCGCCGCTGCAGGCAAGCCCAAAAAGAAGAAGTTCTACGCCAGCAAGCCCAAGGGCAAATAGACAAAGTTGCGGTGGAATACGGACTGTTTTGCCTGGCATTAGGCAGTTTTAGACCGTATTTCACCGCAACTCATATTGGGATGATGGTTGGAGATCTAGCCTTGGGTGACCAATCGGTAACCGATACCAACGTGCGTCTGGATATAGCGCGGATGCGCGGGGTCGGACTCGATCTTCTTACGCAACGTGCCCATAAAGACACGCAGGCTCGCCAGGTCACTCTTAGTTGCCGTGCCCCAAATCTCGTGCAGGATAAACTGGTGCGTCAGCACCTTGTCGGCGTTATGCGCCAGCAGGCACAGGAGCTTGTACTCGATCGGCGTCAGATGCAGTTCCTCGCCATCCATCGTGGCGATGCCGGCATCAAAATCGATATGCAGCTCACCGGTATCGAACGAGCCCTCGGAGACAACGCCGCCCGTCTGCGCATACGAAAGGCGCCTGAGCGTCGTGCGAATGCGCGCGAGCAGTTCCTCGACCGAAAACGGCTTGGTCAGATAGTCGTCGGCACCGGCATCGAGCGCGCGAATTTTGTCCGCATCCTCGCTGCGCGCCGAGACCACGATAATCGGCATGCCCGACCATGCGCGCACCGACTCCACCACCTTGACGCCGTCCATATCGGGCAGGCCCAGATCGAGCAGCACAATGCTCGGCGCCTGCGATGAGGCGGCGGCGATGGCGGCATGGGCGGTCTCCACAGCCATATGGCGCAAGCCGTGCGCCTCGAGCGCGGCAACAATAAGATTGCGAACGGCGGGGTCGTCCTCAACGACCAAGATGAGCGGTTTTACGGCAGAGTTCGGCACAGCGCTACTCCTTATCAAACGAAACATCGGCGACGGGAAGCTCAATCGTAAAGACCGAGCCGTGCGGGTCCGCCGCGGTAACCTCTATGCTACCGCCATGTGCCAGGGCAATGGAGCGGCAGAGCGAAAGCCCCAAGCCCACACTGCGGCAGCTGTCGGCCAGGCCATGGTTGGCGGTGTAGAACGACTCAAAGATTCGCTCGCGGTCCTCGGGCGCAATGCCCGGGCCATCATCAGCAACCGAGCACGCCACGCATCCATCATGGACGCCAATCGAGATCACGATATGCGAGCCCGCAGGCGTATAGGTAATGGCGTTGTTCACCAGGTTGACCACCAGCTGCACCATCAGGCGCGCATCGACGTTGACGAGCGCCGGCTCATCGCACGCCACCACCTTAAGGTCGTGCTCGCGCACGGCCGGGTTCACGTGGCGCAGCGCCTCCTCGACGATATCGTCCATGAGCTCGAGCGTAGTCGACAGATGCATGCCGCCGCCCTCGAGCTTGGTGATGGCGAGCAGGTTCTCGACGGTGGCATTGAGCCATTGTGCGTCCGAGCGAATGGATAGGAGCATGCCGCGGCGCGTCTGGTCGTCGAGCACGGCCGTGCCGGTCGAGCCCTGGTCGAGCAGCACATCGGCATTGCCCGAGATACTGGTAAGCGGCGTGCGCAGATCGTGCGAGATGGAGCGCAGCAAGTTGGCGCGCAGCTGCTCGTTTTTAGCGAGCACCGCCGCCTCCTCGCGAGCCTCCATGGCGCGGGCGCGATCGAGCGCCAGCTCGCCTTCGCTCACGATGGCATCGGCAAGCGTCCGCTCCTCGGGCGTCAGCGCATCGGGCTCGGCGACAATGGCGAACACCCCCACCACCGAGGCGGGATCACCCGCGCGCACCATGGTGTCACCCGAGCGCACGGTCAGGTATATGCCGTAGAACGCCGAGGCGCCATAGGTGGCATCGAGCGGCGTTCCCACATAGGCGGACGCCGAGAGCCGCGGCGGCATCTGGGGCGCCAGCTGGTGTACCGGCGCGGCATCGCCCACAGCCGTGTACGTCGTGCGCGGCAGCAGGTCATCGTTATCGGCATCGGCGCTATACCACACGACCGGACAGTCCGAAAGACGCGCCAGCTGCGTTGCCATAGCGTGCACAATCTGTTGCTGATCGCCACACCGCTGCAGCATGCGGTTGGTCTCGAGCACCATCTGCGTGCGACGGTCGCTGGCGGCAGCCTGCGCCAAGGCGCGGCGCAGGGCCAGCGCGATCGAGCTCGATACGAGCGAGACCGCAAACATGATAAAGAACATGCCGGGATAGACGCGGTCGATAAACGACAGCGCGTAGCGCGGGTCGACAAACAAGAAGTTGTAGAGCGCCACGGCGGCAGCCGAGCTCAGCAGGCAGTACAGGCGGCTCCAAGTAAAGAAAGCGCACAGCTGCACGGCGAACACATAGACGATCATGATGCTCGGCGCGAGCCCCGGATGGTCGAGCAGCGCGCCCACAATCGTCGCCGCGGCTAGCAGCCCCGCCGATACGCAGGCGTCATACAGAGGGCTGCGACGCGTCAGCGTTGTACGCCGCCACCAAAAGTTCTCGGCAATATCGCCGTCCGCACGGACGTCCATCAGCGCCCCGCCCCTCTCTCAAAAACAAAAACCACCACAAAGGGGACTGGCACCTTTGCGGTGGTGGCCTCCTTGTGGTGGTTTCAAGTGTATAGCCTTTGCAGCCTGCGGTCGCTAGACAAACAGCAGACGTCGACTACGGACGCTCGTCGGGAGCCAGGCGCTGCATCTTGCTCACGGCCTTGAACTTGGTGAACAGCGGCACGTACTCAAAGCTCACGTTGGAGTTCTCCAGGCCGTACCAGCGCGCAGGCGTGCCGGCGGCGCGGCGGATGATGTACTTGAGCGTGATGGCCGTACGCTCGCTGGGCTCCACGTCGCTTTCGGGCGCCAGCAGCTTGCGGATCATGACGAACTTAAACGTACCGATGTTGCCCGGGTCCTTGTAGACCGAGTAGTCATGCGTCTGCGCCGGCAGCTCGCCGCTGGCAGCCAGATCCTGAACAACCTGACGCAGATAGGCATTGACGCGCTGGTTGATCTTGTAGCCCAGATACAGATGCACGCGGAACACGTAGTCGGTGCCGAACGTCTCGACCGAGTAGGCAAAGGTATGCGGCTCCTCCATGGTCTCGACATTCACGAACCACCAGGCGCGAGCGCGCTTGGGGTGCTTATCCAAAATCGAGTAGACGATATCGCGGTCGATATAGTCGGTGTTGGTGTCCTTGGTCAGGTACACGATGTTGTCGCTCATGAGCTCGTAGCGATCGTCGTCGCGCAGGCGTTTGAGCTGCGGCAGATAGCTGCGCAGCGGCAGCAGCGTAAACTGACGTTGCTCGACCGCCGTGCCGTTGTACCAGCACACCATGATGCCCATGATGAGCGCGGCCATAAGGATGGTGAAATAGCCGCCGTGGAAGAACTTGGTGAGCGAGCTCACAAAGAAGAAGCCCTCGAGCATAAGGAAGAAGGCGGCAAAGATCCACGGCGCGACCTTGAGATTGCGCTCCACGTGCAGATAGAAGAAGAGCAGCATTGTCGTGCACATCATGGTCAGGGTAATGGCCAGGCCGTACGCGGCCTCCATGTGCGCCGAGTTCTGGAACAGCAGCACCACGACGACGCAGCCCATGAGCATGACGTTGTTGACCATGGGGATGTAGAGCTGGCCCTTGGTCTCGGCAGGATAGAAGACCTGCATATGCGGCATGAGGTCCAGGCGGCTGGCCTCGGACACCAGCGAGAATGCGCCGGTGATGAGCGCCTGCGAGGCGATGATGGCCGCGACGGTGGAAAGGCCGACGGCAAAGGGGCGCAGACCCGGGGCGAGCATCTGGTAGAAGGGGTTGAGGTCGGCGATACCCATGAGCTCCGGGTTGCCGGCGTTGTTGATAAGCCACGCGCCCTGGCCCATGTAGGACAGCAGCAGGCAGCACTTAACGAACGGCCAGGTGGCGTAGATGTTGCCGCGGCCCACATGGCCCATGTCGGAGTAGAGCGCCTCGGCACCGGTGGTGGCAAGGAAGCAGCTGCCCAGAATCATGATGCCCGCGTGGTTGTTGGGGCTCAGCAGAAAAGCGATGCCACGCAACGGGTTGAGGCACAGCAGCACCGCGGGATACTGGCAGACAAAGAACAGGCCCGTGCCGCCCAGGAACAAAAACCACAGCGTCATGATGGGGCCGAAGGCGTGACCGATCTTGGCCGTGCCGATGCGCTGCACCAAGAAGAGCGCGATGATGATGGCAAGCGTGATGGCGACGACACGACCCTGGTCGTCACCGAGCACGGCATGGACCGCCGGGATGGTGCGCAGGCCCTCGATGGCCGTGGTGACGGTAACGGCAGGCGTCAGGATGCCGTCGGCGAGGAGCGCCGCGCCGCCCAGCATGGCGGGGATGATGAGCCACTTGCCGCAGCGCTTGACCAGGCTGTACAGGGCAAAGATGCCGCCCTCGCCGTGGTTGTCGGCGCGCAGCGAGATCAGCACGTACTTGACGGTCGTCAGCAGCGTGACCGTCCACACGACAAGGGAGAGCGCGCCGAGCACGAACTCCTCCGTCACGCTTCCGATGCCGCCGTTGCCGGCAACGAGCGCCTTAGTTACATACATAGGGCTGGTGCCGATATCGCCGTACACCACGCCCAGCGTGACGAGCATCGCCGAGATGCTCACAGGAATCGCAGCGTGCGAAGCTGCCTCCTTGGCCTTTTGTTCCATAAGCCGGTTTCCTCCCAATTTTAACGTTCGACGGGATTATATGTAATCAGCCCATATTTTAATGGCACCGTTTTCCCAGCTAGATAAACATTTATGCGGCCTTTAGGCCACCGCGGCGATATGGAATGTGACAAAGGGACGCCCCCTTTGTCACATTCGTCATTTTCCGAGCCAGTTTTTGAACCACCACTCCATAGAGCGGCTCATCTCGGCCATAAAGGGGCTCGTGTGCTTACGGGTGTAGATGTCGATGACGCGGTCGCCCACCTCGCGGGCGTGCGGGCGAAACATCGCATCCATCTCGGCCACCTGCGCATCCATCGTCGCGGCGTCGGCGCGACAATAATGCTCCTCGTGCACCAGGTTCACCACGGGATGCGCGATTGCCGGGCGCTCCTTACGGGGCGTGCCGATGATGAGCATCGACAGCGGCATGGTATAGGCAGGCAAGTCCAGCAGTGCGGCAACTTCCTCGGCATTCTCGACGATATCACCGATGTAGCAGCTCCCCAACCCCAGGGCCTCGGCGGCAACCACGGCGTTTTGCGCGGCGATCACGGCATCCTGCGCCGCGATGGCAAAGTCGCCCAAACCCGGCGCGCGGCGGGGCGCCTTGCCCGTGCGCTCGACAAACTCGGGCTCAAAGCAGCCCACGTGCTCAAACAGATCGATCCACTTGGCATAGTCGACCACAAATATAAGTGCCCAGGGCGCCTTGGCGATCATGGGCTGGTGGTCGCACAGGTCGGCAAGACGATCGAGCGTAGCCTGCTCACGAATGCTTACGATGGAATACATCATCATGGCGCCCGCCGACGGCGCGCGACTCGCCGCATGCAAGATCGCCGCCCGCTGTTCGTCGGTCACCGCCACGGGGCGACCGTCGTCATCGCGCGCAAAGGCACGCGTAGAGGAACGGTGCTCCAAGATGTCCAGCGCTGCGTTGCCCGTAGTCTCGACCGGATAGCCGTACGTATCCACGACCGCAGCTCCGTCGCCGCCCATGTCCGCCTTGCAAACCTGCTCGCTCATCGCCCTACCCTCGCCATTTCTTTAAGAAGCCTTTACGTTTCCGTGTAATTCCCGTCCATTATCGCGCAGGTGGGCACTCCATTGCGCAACACCGCCATACTCGCGCGTTATTATGGCTGGTTGTTGTACGCAGCCGTCAAATGCTGCGCATATCTCGGTAACAATCGGGTTAATCCCCGCTTTCGTAGGTTTTAAGTTCGTGAGGAGTCTCAGCATGTTCGCTGCCGCCATCTCGCTCGTCGGTCTTGCGGCGACCGTCTACCTTGTCTTGCGCGAGGCCAAGGCCATTCGCGCACAGTCGGGCACCGTTGCCAAAAGCGCTCTTGGGTGGAGCGTCGCCTTCGGCCTGTTCCAGCTCTTTTTGACCGTCTGGGGCGCTATTGGCCTCGTCGCCCAAAACGAGCCGCTCGCCTTTGTGATGCTCATCCTGACCAACGCCATCCTCACCGGCTGCGCTTGGGCCAGCGTCGCTCGCGACCGCATCGCACCGCGCGTCTTTGCGTTCGCCTCGGCCGACGCCCCCGCCCCCACCGGCAAGCTCGCCCGCCTGCGCGGTGCCTTTGTGGGCCGCCCGCTCGTCGCCGCCGTCTTGTGCCTGCTGCTCGCCGGCGTCTTTGCGCTGCTGGGCATGGAGGTCTCGTCCAACCACGACTTTACCTGGGTCTACCCCCTGTGCATCCTGCTCGAGTGGGCCATCATCACCGTGCTCATGACCGGCTTGTTCTTCCTATTCCAGCGCCACGGCGCAGCTCCCGCGGTCCTGGCCTTTGCCCTCTTTGTCCTGGGCATTGCCGAGTTCTTCGTCATCACGTTTAAATCCATGCCGATCCAGCCGGGCGACCTTTCGGCCATCTCCACCGCCGCCGCGGTCGCCGGCAACGGCTACACCTTCTCGATCTCGCTGTTCTGCGTGCTGTCCATGAGCTTTACCGCCATCGCCATGCTGCTGTGCGAGTACGCCGGCCTGGTCGCGCCGCATCGCCAGAAGGGCGCCGCCAACGCCAAGCGCATGCTGCTCACCAACCTGCTCGTGGCGGTGCTGTGCCTGGGCGGCGTGACCGCGCACGTCACTCTCATCGACTACTACAACACCCTCGGCATCACCGTCTACACCTGGCGCCCGCTCGAGAGCTACTGGCGCGAGGGCTATCTGCCTGCCTTTATTAGTGCAGCGCAGTCCATCAAGCCGCCCAAACCCGCCGACTATTCTGTCGATGACGCCAAGGCCACGCTCAAAAAGTACGCCAAGGCCTACGACAAGTCCGACGCCGCCAAGAGCGACGAGCGCACCGCCGCAAAGGAGCAATTCGACAGCGAGAAGCCCACGGTCATCGCCATCATGAACGAGACCTTCTCGGACCTGTCCATCTACCAGAACATGCGCGCCGGCTACGAGGGCCCGCAGTACTTTAAGAACCTGTCCAACTGCCTCAGCCGCGGCAAGCTCTATGTGAGCGCCTACGGCGGCGGTACCGCCAATACCGAGTTTGAGTTTATGACCGGCAACTCCATGGCCAACCTGGGCTCGGGCGTGTACCCCTACACCATCTACAACATGGAAACGACCGGGAACCTGGCAGAGCAGTTCAAGTCGCTCGGATATTCCACCACGGCCATGCACCCCAACCACGCCACCAACTGGAACCGCGAGAACGTCTATAAGGACTTTGGCTTTGACCAGTTCCTGTCCATCAACGACTTCCAGGGAGCCGACACCCTGCGCGGCATGGTGACCGACCAGGCAACCTACGACAAGATCCTTGAGCTGCTCGATCAGAACGCCGATCCGCAGTTTATCTTCGACGTGACCATGCAGAACCACTCGGGCTACGACACGGGCCTGCTGCCGGTCGACAAGCAGATGCACCTGAACATCGACACGACCGACCTGGACGCCAAGACCGTCGAGGACGGTACGCTCTCCGATGTCGACGAGTATGTCTCGTGCATCGAGCAGTCCGACCAGGCGCTGCGTTACTTCCTCAACGCTCTGAGCAAACTTAACCGCAAGGTGGTCGTGGTGTTCTGGGGCGACCACCAGCCGTTCTTCCCGTCCAAGTTCAACGACAAGTGGTTTACCGACGAGGACGACGCCACGCATCAGGAGCGCTTGTGGCAGACTGACTACATCATCTGGGCTAACTACGACGTTGCCGGTTGCGACCAGACGAGTGAGGTCGACGACCTGTCCACCAACTACCTGTCCACCCAGCTCATGCAGCTGATCGGCGCACCGCTGACCGACTACCAGAAGGCGCATATGACGCTGCGCGAGTCGCTGCCCGCCATCAACTCCGTGGGCTACGAGGACGCCAGCCTGCGCTGGGCGCTCTCCTCCAACGTCACCGGTGACGACGCCGCTGCCGCAGCCGCCACCAAGGCGCGCGAGGATTACGCCAAGATGCAGTACTACGAGATGTTCCGCGACGGTAAGAACGTGTATACCGAGCACTTCCAGACCGAGGCCAACGAGACCGACCCCAACCTGGCGCCGGGTACGACCAAGATCAAATAGCGGCTAGCTGCGAGTTCATAACTGAAACGTCTGTCCGGGCGGAGGCATATAAGGTTCCCTGCTCGGACAGTCCTGCGTAAGACGGAGGCCACATTAAGTGGCCTCCTTTGCGTGCGGAACTCGCGATGAACCTTATATGCCTCCGCCCGGACAGACGCCTTGTTGTTGGAGCACGGCTTGTCATGGGGGCATCCGCTGAACATATATAAGACGAAGGCCACGTCATGTGGCCTTCGTCTTGCGCAGGACTGTAGAGCAGGGAACTTCGTGCCAGCCGCCCGGGAGGGCGTTGCGTTTAGAAGATGGACCTAGTACTTATCCCTCCGGGACAAAAGAAGCGCGGCTATAAATGCGATGATTGCAAGCGTCAGCAACACCAAAAGCAACGTGAGCGTGTTGTCGCCTGTTGCCACCAGACCAAGCAAGCCGGGCTTCTTTCTGCCAGCAGACTGCACGGGGATCTTCTCGCCATCGTCCTCGGCGGTGATTTCCCAGCGAATGGTCTTGTTTGCGTCGGCAACCTCGTTGCCCACCGATGTCGGAACGTTTAGCTGCAAATTAAGCACCGTGCTGCCATCGCTCGTAAACGTGGCGATTTGCGTGGGATAAGCGAACACGCTGCCCGGTGTTCCTGTCTGGAGCCAACCTGCAGAGCCATCGCCCGCCGACGCAGTTAGAGTAATGGGCGACAGCAGGCGTGCCGTCTCGTGATCGACAACGGCACGCACAAACACGCGCACCTGGGACTTTACGCCCGTGGCACGAATCTCTATCTGCTGATCACGCACATCGCCAGGCATCAGATCTTTAAAGGCCAAAAACAGATCGGGCTCCCCCGAGGAGTCCGTCGCCCCCGAGACCGTCAGCTGACGCGCATTTCCGTCATAGGCAATCGCGGGAGTATCGGCAAACGCACGGGCGGGAACAGCGAGCGCGACCACGCAGAAAATGGCCGCGACCATGCAACGCAAGGAGCGCGCAACACCTTTACGAATCGGGAACGCCATACTTACGCACCTCCATGCGGCGGCACCAGCACGTCATTCTCGACCGAGCAACCCCATGCGTCGCGCACGGCCTCATCGGGCGTCGCCTGGACCGCCTGAGTGGAGATATCCACGACAAGATTGCGACCTTCGGTTGCCTTGAGCTCGGTAACCCTATTAATGAGCACGCCGGTTTCCGCGCCGGGAGCGACGGGCGACGTCCAGTAATAGAACCCGTCGCTCGCCTTAACCCAGTTATAAGCCGAGTTCGCGCCCGAGGCATCAGCCACGCTCCACGCAATCTCGTAATCCGCCTCACCCTTCGGCTCCTCCTTCGGCTCATCCCACAGGCGTGCGCCATCCTGGTCCTGCCAGTAGATATCCACTGCAGCACGAATATAGGCGGGCGCAGTACCCGTGTTCTTCGCCTTGACATCGCTTTTCACTTTGCCGTTGAGCGTTTCCTGAACCGATGGCGTCACCGACCCGATGCCGAACTGGTTGACCAGCACGCCCGTAACCGAAAGCCAGGCCAACGTGCCTGCCGTACCGGCCAGGAGGATAACCCCCACCAGCAAGGCGATGATGCGCTTGCGCTTGGACATGCTAATCCTCCTTCTTTGCTACGTTGCCGTTGCTCCAAACGTTATGGGCACGATTGCTGCCGTCGATCCATTTGTCGTTCACACGCGTGTTCGTGCAGGTGAACGTGGCATCGTTCGCGCTCGATGCAGCGGAGATAGTCGCCTGCGCCTTATCGCCCGGCTGCTTGCCAGGGACGCCGATTTGGTTGCTGTAGCGCCATGCCCACGCTGAGTCCTCCTCGACGGTGTAGATACCCGCCGGGACCGCAAGCTCGATAGCGCCGGAGTACCAGGCGGAACCGTCCTTTAGCTGCGCATCCGATGACACCGTTACCTCAACCGTGCGCTCCTCCAAGGCGTTGCCGTCCATGCCGGCCCGGGAAACCTTGAAGCGGAACGTCTTGCCCTTCGCCCAGCTATCCTGGGTTTGCTTGACGATCTTGAGCGTATGCGTAGCGGCGAAATCGAACACCGCATTGCCATCGCTCTGAGTGCCGTCGCCCGTGAGCTTGTAGTCCAAACGATTCGTCAGCTCAAACGAGCCCTCGCCTGAACCCGAACTGTAAAGCGAGACATACTTCCCGTTGACAGGCGCAGGAGTCTGGCCAGGAAGACCATAGCCCACGCGGTCAACGTGCACCGTCAGTTGCGTGCCCATGAAGGGCTTTGCAAAGCAAGCCTTGAACGGCGCCTTATCGCTCTTGTCATCTATCGTGTTCGCGGCATTGGGATCAAGCAACCACTTGAGCTGCCCGGTCACATTCTTAGGGCTCGCATCGTCCGATGTGTCGTTAGCGACGACCTTATACGTCACCGGATACAAATCCATGTTGGCTGTAACCGGTTTACCCTTGAAGTCGCTCCACGCCACAGCTTTGTCGCCATTAACCCACTGCCACTCCAAGAACAACTCCTTCAAGCTGCTATCCGCTCGCTCGCCCAGGAATGCGACGATTGCGGAGTAGGCTTCGGGATCGTAGGCCACTTCCTTTGGCTCCATGACGGGTTCACCCTTGTCGTCATAGACCGGGTTGCCGCTCTCGTCCATCTTGGGCACCTTAACTGTCTGAACAAAGCCGGCATTGCCATCCTGGCCACGCAGAACACTCGTATCGTTCGGGTCTACCGTAGCGGTGTAGATGACGTTGCCTTCGGTGTCGTGATAGCGCACTTTAAGCGGCGTCTTCTTGTACACCGCAGTGTAGGTCACGCTCTCAAAGGGCTCGCTGCCCTCGAGGGGATACTTCTCATCGTCAGTCATCAGGGTGTACTGCCCGTCATTGACATAATCGCGCGACCAGCCGACAAAGTCGTACTTGGTGCCGTCAGTGCCCTCAACCTCCTCGGCGGCCTTGACCTCAAGAGAAATCTGGTCGCCGGAATCAGTGCGGCCGAGGCTACGGACAAGATCGGGATTCGCAAGTTTAGAGTCAATGTTCGATTGAACGGTAACCAGGCTGGGACGGTAGACCGGGTACAGCTCCATGGGGGCCTTGACCACGGTAGAAGCACTCACCATACGGATGCCCTCTGACCAAGCGACATAGCCCTTGCCAGGTGCCGGCTCGGCTTCCGTCCAGCCCACGAAGACGTTGAACTTGCCTGTATCCGCATCGATAGTGCTGACGTCATAAGTTGGCTTCGGGATGCCGCCATTAAGGTTGCCGAGCATATCGTCTTGCTGAGCAACTTTGCCGTCCACATCCGTGGCATTGAGGTGGTACACAACCGCCAACGGCGAATAGTACGCCACGAATGTATAGGCTCCGCCAGGTTCCACCGGATAAGAGCAAGTACCATGCTCCACATCGTAGGGAAGCGTCTTGATCTCGCCGTTCGGAAGCTCGATCTCAACCTTCTGCAACTTATACAGCTCACCGCCTGCTTTATAAACCGGCGTCGTAACGTCAGGGGTCACCGTTGCCGTAGCAGGATTGGTGTCCGCGTTGATAACGGGAGCAATGTTGTAGCTAGGCACATTGACCTTGTCCGTACCCTCAAAACCTGCGCGATTCAGGTTGGTGGTGTAGCTGACGTCGTACTTTGCGTAGACGGGATAGGCATCCTGCCACTGGGTGACCTTGGACTCGTCGGTCGCCAGATACGGCTCTGCCTTATCCGGATCACTCGTCACATAGGAGTCGCCGGCGACGTCGTAGATATACTTCCAGACGTCAGAATCCTTCTGAACCTCGGCGGTCGAAATCCAGCCCAGGAACTTATAGCCCGGCACGGCCATGTCGGCATCGGTCGGGGAAGCTTCGAGGGTCAGGGGGCTCTCATACGATCCCTTCTCACCATCTTCTGGCTTTTCGGCCACTTTAACCGACTTATTAACATGCGGGTAGTAATACGTGAACGTCGGATCCGCCCCGTTCACCTTGGTCTGCAGCAAGTTACTCTCATAGCGCCGCGTGGCAGTCCTCACGACATTATCGCCCTTGTTGTAGAAATTAACGTCCGTGGTAATCATCGCGCGAACGTAGTACTTCTTATCTGTACGCACCATGCTCTCGATGGGATTTTTCACATATGTCCAATATTCACCATCGCGCTCAAGCGTCCAGAAATTCAGGCGATAGCGATCATTCACCGGTTTGACCGTTACGTTCAGCGAAGCCGAAGTCCAAGTATCGCTTAGCGTTGCAGCGCCTGGAAAATCGGTATCGGCATAGAGGTTTTTTAGAGTATCGGCTCCCGTATCGTTTTTAACGTTGTGCGAGTACGCGTTAAGGGGACTCACGACAAGGGTTTCCTTCGTGAAGCGCGTGCCACACGTTTCATAACTATCCTTTATACCGTGGTCAACATGCTCCGGGCCCCAGTGGACGACGTTTTCACGCACGAAGGTACTACCGACGTTTTCCTCAAAGGGCGTTTGATAGCGATTCCAAACGGAACAAAGTAGCTTGCTGTCCGTAAACTCATGGTTGGTATAAGCCCGAACGTAATAATCCACTCGGTACTCAAAGCGGGCGATGTAGGTATGCGGCGCGGTTAAATCGACATCGGCGGGGAGCGTATAGCTGGGGTCGCGGCTTACGCGCACCTCGAGCGGGGCATCCTCGGTTCCCTTGTTTTCATACCAACCCAGGAAACGATAGCCGTCGGGCAGCTGGCCCTCCTCGGATATAGCTTTACCGGATACGTCGAGCACCTGTACGGTATACGCGCTTGTGCCATCTTCTGCAGTCTCAACCTTAACGTCAGTTTTGCCCACACCGTCGCGCCGAGTCTGATCGTCGGTTGCATCCTGCTCATTGCCCTCAAACACCGTCATGATGTTCGACACATAGTCGGTGTACACCGGATAAAAATCGGTAGGACCAAGCACAGTGATCTCGGTGCCGGCAGGATAGAACGCACCGGCGTTTTTTAGCTCGGCAAGCTTAGGCGAGGTGATGGCCGCGTAACCGCCATGCATCCCGGCCTCGCCACTCGGCTGCGTCGTCCAACCGATAAAGGTGGCGCTGGCAGAAAGAGTGCCGCGGTCCGCAGGGGCAGCCGGCGTTAAACCGACGCCATAGCGGTACCAGTCCGTCGACTTGTCGTGCTCCTCGCCGCTCTGCCACGCGAGCGTCTCGCCCTTGACGTTATAGAACAGCACCTGCGCCTCGTACGAAGCGATAAACAGGTCATTGCCCTTAAAACCGTCGACCCCCTTGGCATTATCGGCGGTATAGGTCGACGTATGCTCGTGCGCCTCACTCTTCTTGACCTGTTTGCCGGCAGTCACGGCATCGGCATCGGTCTTGCCGTCAAACCAGGTGTTATCGGCCTCGATGTGGTTCACGTTGACCCCGGGCTCGCGGAACCAGCCCGTAAAGCGGTATCCCTCGTTTGCCTCGGTCAGGCCTTCAGGCTTTGCGGAGGTATCCTGCTTAAACGTTACCGATGTATCGCCCTGGGCCAAGCCCTGAGCCGTTCCCGCCAGCACGGCGCTCACGGCAAAAGCGTACGGATCCGAAGTCGCCTGATCAATACCGAGTTTGGTCGCCTCGATTGTCGCGGTACCCGCACCGGGAAAATCGATCGTCGCCTTAACGCTTTGGCCATGCACGGGGATATTCAGCTTGTAATCCATCGCCCACTCATTGGTGTGCTGGCCACCCAGGGCATCGTCGTTGGCGGTCGAGCGCATGGTGCGGGCACAGAAGTCGTAGTCGTGCTCTTCCCATAGCTCACGCGTGATGTAGCGCTCGTCGTCCCACGGGCCATAGCCGTCGCCCTTAGTGGTACCGTCGCCGCCAAACGCGGGGATTTTCTTTTTAGCGGGATTACCCTGGCTATTGCCATTCAAGCTCACGCTCGGTTTAAAGTAGCACTCGGTGACCGTGGCATCATCCTTGTTAGCGCGCGCAGCAATGCCGCCCAGGTTCACGTCGTTTTGGATGATGGGGATCACGGCGATGGGGTTGTACTGGCGCGAGCTCAAGTCGCCCGCAAAGTGGCTGCGGACGAGCTCGTTGCCCTTTTCAGTCAAAATACGGCCCGCCAGGCCGCCTGTCCACGCTCGCGTCACGGCGACAACTCCCACGTACGATGCGGCATAGCTGTAGCACTGCGCCGTCGAGAAGCAGTCGATAATCTTGGCGTTGCCCGCCATGCAGCCCACAAAGCCCGAGGCGTACACGTTGTTGCCGCCCAGGGCGCCAACGGCCACATCGTATTTATTGGTGACGTCGGTCATGCCCTTCTCGGCAATCGAACCATTCTCTTTGCGCGTAGGCGTCACGCGGCAGTACTCGATGGTCGAGTTCTTGACGTAGCCGGCAAACGCCGCCATATACAGGCCCTCGCCACCGATTGCCTGTACGCCCGAAGTCGTGTTGTTGACGGCGCGGCCACCACGGACCTCGCAGTTGTAGAGGGTGCAACCGTCGAGCTCGCCGGCAATCAGGCCTCCCTCAAAGCCTGCGTTGGTAATGAGGTTGAGAGCATTGTTGGCGCAGGTCACGTGCAGCGTGCTCTCCATGACCATAACGTTTTCGAAGCGCGTATTGACGGCTTTGCCCACGATAATGCCACCGCGGAAGTCCGCCCACACGTTGGCGTCCTTGACCAGGAAGTTTTTGATGGTGGCACCGTTGGTCTCGGCAAAAAATCCCGTATCGCGCTCGGGGTCAAAAGCGTCTTTATCGTAGTTCAGGCCCTCAACGGTGTGGTTTTGACCATCGAACACGCCCTTAAACGGATGCTCCTTGTTGCCAAACGACAGATGCTTAACGGTGTTTGCAACGATGGCTTTCATGTCGTCGCTGTCGAGCTCAATGTCGTTATCGAGATAAACGTGCCAGCCGGACGTATCGCGCTCGCGCGACAGCGCCACACACGACAAAAAGTCAGCCTCGTTTTTGATGTGGAATTCGGTTTTGGCCTCGGGCACGTCCTCGGCATGCACCACCGTTGGCAGCGCCATAACGCAGCAAAGGGCAATCGCTGCGACGGCAACCAGCCTGCTAAGCATACCCCGGTTCATATTCTTGATCTTCATAGGCTAGTTCGCCTCCGGCCAACCCACAACGTCAAGTACGTCGAGGGCGGTATCGCTTGTCTGCTGGTTTTTGGCCTGCACGGCCTGAACATCGATATCGAGCCTGAATGAGCCGCCGCGCGCGGCATCGTGGTAGTCGCCCACAAAGCGCAGCGAGTCCATGAGGCTTTCCGTCATGGCACCGGGGTCGAGCGTGCCGCCACGCCCGGCCAATCCGCGGTAGTAGTACCACCCATCGCCGCCATCGATCCACGGGGACCCCTCGCCCGCGTTCACATGAAACGCAACGCTGCCCGAAGCATCCGCGCTCGAACCGTCGGGCGCCACCGACGTCATGCGCAGACGCGCGCGAACGTACTCAGGCTGCGTGCCAGCGTTCTCCACGCGCACAATGCGGCTGATGTCAGAGCCCCCGGCCTTGGTGTCGGGATAGTCCCCGTGCTCGTTGGGCTCAAACGGAATCTCCTCGCCCTGCTCGTTGAGGGTGTATTCGCAGACTCGTACCTTCACGCTGCCAAACGATAGAACGTTGTTCACCGGAACCATATCAACGGTAAAAGCCAGCGTGCCGCACAGGCACGCCAGGGCCAACAGCGCCATCGCAGCAAGCGCCAAGGTGCGTTTCTGATTGTCGGAAAGATTATTGAGCATTACGTTCGCCAGTCGTCGATAAAAAGGGGGACCGAGATCCCGGCCCGAATATAGGGGCGGGGGCGAGCCGGGATCTCGGTTGGGGGGATTAAGCCTGAGCCTGAGTCTTAGCCCATTCCTTGGCCTGCTTAAGGGCGTTAGCGGCAGCGTCGGTCTCGTTACCCTTCTGGTCAGCGCCGAAAATGTAGGCGGAAACGACAATCTTAGGCTCAATCTTCTTGCCCGCACCGTCCTGGCCCGAGACAACATCCTCGCTCGTCATTGCGCCGGGAATCATCACCTGGCTAAAGAGCTCGCCGGTGTAGACATCCTGAGTAGCGTCAGCTCTCAGGACTGCAGGGCCGTTCAAGGTGTTCTTTGCATACATGAACAGACCGCTCACATACTTGCCATCAGCGTTCTGACTGGTCTCCCCTTCGACCGCCTTCCAATTGGAACCGAGCTCAAAGCACGGAGTCTTGGCATAGGGCGCGTTATCGTTGACCACAGCGTTCTTCACATAGATGAACACATAAGCGTCGTCGGAACCCTTCCCAATGCCAACATTCGGGTTCTTATCCATCGAGGAACCGGGGACCATCTTGTGGTCTTCGTCCTTATTCCACTTGGTCTCGAACAGATAAGCTTTGTCGACGTTATCCTGCTTACCAGGCTTGGTGGGTTCATTCTCATCAGGCTTCTTCTCGGGAGTCTCAAATTTGCCGATCGTAAACACGTTCTCCAGCGACTGATCAGCCGTCAGCCATGCATAGGTACCCACGCCGGCAGCCAGCACCAACAGCAACAGGGCGGCAATGATGCCGTAGCGCTTTTTCTTCTTGTTTTCCATCGTTCTCTTCCTTTCGAGAATCGTTTTCCCCGGCAACGGCCCCTACCGCCGCCGACGCTTTTCCCTGCCGCTATGAACGCCGCTTCCTCGCATGCACGCGGGCATGCTTGCCCGCAGGCTCGTCGGGAACCATCCGATCGAGCACTATCGACGCCGCGATCAGCAGCGCCAGAACGGCCACCACAACAAGCAAACCGGGCATCGTCGTGCAATATGCGTTGACGAAGCCCAGGTAAGGGACACAAAAAGAAACAGTGCCGATAACACTCGAAAAAGGCGTCTGCTCGGCATCGTGCATGATGCTTCCGTCTGCATTTTTGTTCGCAATTCCCTGCGTGCCGATCATCTGCGCCACAGGGTCGATCTCGTACACCTGGTGCGTCACCACGGCACCGTCCGATCGGTAAAAGGTTGCATTGTCACCCACGGCAATATCCACTGGCTCAACCTGGCGAACAAACACCATGGAGCCAACGGGAAGCTCGGGTTCCATAGAGCCCGAGAGCACAGCAAAGGGCATGTATCCAAATGCACGAGGAACAAAAGAAACAACGGCAAGGGCTATGACAAGCGCGAACGCCAAGCTACTCAAAAGTGCAATAAATCGTTTGAGTCTACGCGCTGTCAAAGTGATAATTCATCCCCCTTGAGGACCTATTCGACCCATCCAAAGGTCAGCAAGTTTCAACAGGAACCGCAAGGCGCTTGAAAAGTGAGTCCGAAATAAGCCAATTTGGAATCTTTTCGTAATAAAAACATAGCGATGTGCTACACATTTTTCAATGTTTTGTCGCCAAATGCTACCTATTTTGGCGTAAGTGGTCATTTATCCCCAAATTAGTCTGTTCTATCCAATATCTGTGACTAACCCCCTACGCAACTTCCCCATAGAGGGATCGATTTTTTGTGAAACTAAAATAATGGTACCCCCCCCCACATTAAAAGAAACTACTGGAAGTGCCATTTATTTCCGACCCCCTTTTACCGGAGTTTTATGACGGCCCCATGTAGTTCGCAGCCCATAATCCTCTGAGAACTGTGTCCCAGAATTCCCGTCCGGAGTGGGATGCGGCTTCCGCTTGTGGCCCCGTTGGGAAACCACATCCCACTCCGATCACAAATTCCGGGTCGCACTTTCCGCCAAGACCCTCAACGGGAAACCGCATCCCATTCCAAAGGCAAATTCCGGGACACGGCTTCCGCAACCCCGCCCATCCGGAAAGCCCATCCCACTCTGGATACATTTGGGTATGGAATTATCAGCCACCTGCTAGGCCTAGGTTCTGCAACGTGGCGCCCGCCCGGCGGCGTCTTACTACATGAATCCCATCGAATGGTGCGTAAAGAAGCCCGAGCACGTTTTGTAGCCGTACTCCATCTGCCTATACATCCAGCTGATACAGGAGACCGTATCTTCCAAAACCGACTCATCGTCCGGATGATGGAAAATGTCGCCCCAGACGCTTGCCACGGCGCACCCCCGTGTTAAGAAAAAAGCCTCGAGAATTTCGAGGCTTTCACGTTTGTGTTATTTCGAGCGCGCGACGGCGATTATCTACTCGCCCAGCACAGCCTTCTTGGCGGCTGCGGCCATGTTGTCCAGGTCTTCCTTGGTGGGATGGTCCTTCGCGGCAACCCAGTTGTCGAGCAGCATCTTAAATCGGGCGTTTTCGGGATCTTGCTCAAGCATGGCCTCGTAGCGCTGCTTGACCGCGGGGCCCATCTTGCCCTGGCACATCGCCCAGCCCGCAAGCTCGGCATCATTGGCCAAGTTAGACGATACGCGGTCGATAATCTGCCTAAAGTACTCCTCGCTGGCACCAAAACCGCAAGTGCCAAACAAAAAGACGCGCTTGCCATGCAGGGCGGAAAGCAACGCCGCGACCGAAGGCGTGCACGCGCCCTTGTCGCACCAAAAACCGACGAGCACCGTGTCGGCCGCGCAGGCGCGCTGCGCCTCGAGCGCAACCTGATCTGCATCCGCATCGTCGCTCAATGCCGCGGCATGGACAAACTCAACACCCGCAGCCTGCAGAGCGCGCTTGATCGCGCCCGAAACCATCCTGGTATTACCGCTCTTGCTGTTGACCACCAAAGAGCACGTCATAGTCACGTTGCCTCGTTTCCCCAAAACTAAAGCCACTAATGCAATTTATTAGATGAATATCTTAGTACTAACGTGACAGATGTAAACCACCGTCTGTCGATTGGCGACGCAGACGACATCTTTGGACAGATTTCGAACAGTATGTACTTCGGATTGAAACCGCCACAGAACGTTTCACGAATGGCCGAAAAACTGTTTCACAAAACGCCGTCAAATTGTTTCACATAATATCGTCAATTTGTTTCACGGAATACCATCAAATTGTGTCATGGTTTTTCATCAAAATGTTTTACGCGCTGGTAAGATGCTATAAAACAAAATGTTTCTTTGAATGGCGGGAAGTACGATGACTAGGTATATGAGTAGATGTATCGATCGCTCAATCGAACGCGATCTTGGCATTTTTGGTGCCGTGCTCATTCAGGGACCGAAGTGGTGCGGAAAGACGACTACGGCCCAGCGATTCGCTGAATCATCGTTGTCTCTCTCCGACCCTGCCGGAGACTTTGCCGCACTGCAGCTTGCCAGGATCGACCCAGCTCAAGCAATAGTCGGCGCAACGCCGAGACTCATCGATGAGTGGCAGGAAGAGCCAAAACTGTGGGACGCAATACGTTTCGAATGCGATCGTCGGACCGGTGAGCCAGGGCAGTTTTTGCTTACGGGGTCAGCAACACCAAACGACGCCGACCAACCGATGCACAGCGGCATCGGGCGCATATCACGTTTGCGCATGGAAACAATGACTCTGGCCGAACTCGGGGTTTCCTCAGGGGCGGTCTCGCTCGAAATGCTGCTTAACGGATGCCCCATCAAAGCGGCACTTGGATCCATCAACGGCATCGCCGATATCGCCGATTTGCTATGCCGTGGTGGTTGGCCTCAGGCGGTTGGCAAGACGACTGCCGATGCAATGCGTATATCCGCTGCCTACATCGACGGTGTCTGCGAATCGGATGTTTCGAGGGTTGACGGCGTGAAGCGTGACCCAGAGAAAGTCAGGGCTCTTCTGTCTTCGCTTGCGCGCAACGAATCCACTCTTGCCGGCGAAAAGTCTCTTGAGAAAGACCTCGGCGGTGAGGTATCGAGAAGTACGCTGCGGCGCTATACGGATGCCTTGCGCAGAATACACATCATCGATGATATCCCGGCTTGGCATCCGGCGCTCAGGTCTCCGGTAAAGCTGCGGCAAAGTGCAAAAAGGCACCTCGCCGACCCTTCGCTTGCCGTCGCACTGCTCGGAGCAAATCCAGAGTCATTGGCATCCGACCCGAAGACGCTGGGACTGCTCTTCGAATCCCTCGTCCTGCACGACCTTAAGGTCCTTGCAGCCGCAAATGACTCATCGGTGTCCCACTACCATGACGCCGACGATCTCGAGGTCGATGCCGTTATACACAGGCGCGATGGAACTTGGATTGCCGTGGAAATTAAACTCGGAAGTCCGCAGATCCCCGAGGCATCTGCAAACCTGCTTCGACTCGAGCGCAAACTTGTCGAGCGTGGCGAGAGACCACCCGCGGCCAAGCTCATCGTCATCGGGTTCGGCATGCCAGCCCATACAACGCCCGAGGGCATTATCGTTGCCCCCGTTGACACACTCGCGCCCTAGCGCTGCATTACATGCCCCACGGGCTTGCTCACTGGGCGAATTGGCTGCGGTAGAGCTCGGCATAGAAGCCGCCTGCCGCTAGCAGCTCGTCGTGCGTGCCACGCTCGATAATCTCGCCGTCGCGCATCACCAGAATGCAGTCGGCGTTGCGAATCGTCGACAGGCGATGCGCCACGACAAAGCTTGTGCGACCTGCCATGAGCTCGTCGAATGCCGCCTGAACCTGCAGCTCGGTGCGGGTATCGATGCTCGAGGTCGCCTCGTCCAGCAGCAGAATCGCCGGATCGGTGAGCATGACGCGCGCGATGCACAGCAGCTGCTTTTGACCCTGGCTAAACGTGCCGCCGTCCTCGCCGATCACCGTATCGTAGCCGCCTGGCAGCTGCACGATAAACTTGTGCGCATGCGCGCGCTTGGCGGCCTCGATAACCTGCTCGCGCGTGGCATCCGGGCAACCGTAAGCGATGTTGTCCGCCACCGTGCCCTCGAACAGCCACGTATCCTGCAGCACCATGCCAAAGGCACGGCGCAGGCTTGCGCGCGTGTAGTCACGCGAAGACCGGCCATCGACCGCAATGCGACCGGCATCGATATCGTAGAATCGCAGCAGCAAATTGATGAGCGTTGTCTTGCCGCAACCCGTGGGACCAACGAGGGCAAAGCGCATGCCGGGCTTGGCCTCGATGCAGATATCCTGCAGCAGCTTGCGGTCGGGCACGTAGCTAAAGTCCACGTGCTCAAAGCTCACCTCGCCCTGCGGGGCAGCAAGTTCCACGGCATCTGGCGCATCGGGCTCCTGCTCGCGGGCGTCGAGCAGCGCAAACATGCGACGCGCCGAGGCATACGCCGTCTGGATTTGCGTGATGACGTTGGTAACCTCGTTGAACGGCTTGGTGTACTGGTTGGCATAGGACAGGAAAATCTGCACGCCGCCCACCGTAAGCGCCGCGGGCACGCCCGTGATCACGCCCACGCAGCCGATCACAGCGACCACGGCATAGATGATGTTATTGATAAAGCGCGTGCCGGGGTTGGAGAGCGAGCCCATAAACTGCGCGCGCTCACCTGCCGTATAGAGCTCGGCGTTAAGGGCATCGAAGCGCTGCTGAGCGCTCGGGCCGTAGGCGAAGGCGTCCACCAGCTTTTGCTCACCCACATACTCCTCGATATGACCGCCGAGCTGCCCTTGAATACGCTGCTGTGCCGTAAAGCTTTTGTTGGAGAGCTTGGCAATAGCACCGGCTGCAAAAATGGAAAGCGGCGTGACGAGCACCACCACGAGCGTCATGGCCAGGTTAATGGAGAGCATAAACGCGAGCGTGCCCACGATGGTGATAACGCCGGTGAAAAGCTGCGTGAAGCCCTGCAGCAGACCGTCGCCCACCTGGTCGACGTCATTGACCACGCGGCTCATAAGGTCGCCGTGGGCATGGCTGTCGATAAAGCTGAGCGGCATGCGGCTGAGCTTGTCACTTGCCTCCACGCGCATGTCACGCACCGTTTCGTAGGACAGGCGGTTGACGCAATAGCCCTGCAGCCACTGGAAGGACGCTGCTCCCACCACGACGAGCGCGAGTTTGGTAACGAGCGGCAGCAGCGCATCGAAGTCCACCTGGCCCGCGGCAACGATCAGGTCGATGCCCTCACCGATAAGGATAGGCGTGTAGAGCTGCAGAATCACCGAGATGGCGGCGCTCACAAACGACGCCGTAAACGAAATACGGTGCGGACGGACGTAACCCATCAGGCGGCGGGTCACCGCGCCCACGGGATAGCGCTCGGGGTCGCCGGGCTGACGCGGGCCGTCACCCAGATCGTTGAGGCTATCGTTGCCGGACACGTTGGCGGTCATCGTGGCGACCGAACCGGAAGAAGTGTACGGATTCATTTAGCAGCCCTTCTTTGCGCAGGCGGATGCGGGGGCGGTCGGAGCGGACGCGGGCGTCGTGCTCCCCTGCTGGCCCTCGAGTTCCTCGCGGCGCAGCTGCGACTGGCAAATCTCGCGATAGAGCTGGCAGGTCGTGTACAGCTCATCGTGCGTGCCCAGGCCCGCAACCGAGCCGTGGTCGAGTACGCAGATCATATCGGCGTCGCGCACGGTCGAGACGCGCTGGCTCACAATCACCGTCGTGAGCGGCAGCCCGCCCTCGGCGGCACCGCGCACGCTGCGCTCGCGAATGGCATGGCGAAGCGCCGCATCAGTCTTAAAGTCGAGCGCCGAGGCGGAGTCGTCCATGATCAGGAGCTGTGGCGAACCCACCAGGGCGCGCGCGATAGTCAGGCGCTGGCGCTGACCGCCGCTAAAGTTCTTGCCGCCCGCCTCGACCGGGGCATCCAGGCCTTGGGGCTTGTTGCGCACGAACTCGCTCGCCTGCGCCATGTCGAGCGCCGCCCAGAGCTCCTCGTCGGTCGCCGCCTCGTTGCGCCAGGTCAGGTTGCTGCGGATGGTGCCGCTCACCAGCGACGCGCGCTGCGGAACGGTCGCGACCACGTGGCGCAGCTGATCGAGCGGCCAGGTGCGCACGTCGGCGCCCATCACGCTCACACTGCCGGCGCCCGCATCGTACAGACGCGGGATAAGCGAGACGAGCGTGGACTTACCGCTGCCCGTTCCGCCTATAATGCCGAGCGTTTTGCCCAGCGGCAGCTCCAGGGTCACATCGTCAACAGCATTTGCCGCGCCCGCGCCAAACGAAAAGCTCGCATGCTCAAAGCTCAGCGCGGAAACCGGAGTGGCGCCACTTGCCAGGTCACTCGACTCGGGCAGCGCGACCAGCTGGTTGCCCTCGTCCGTAATGCTCGGCTCGCAATTGAGCACCTCGTTGATACGTGACGCGCTGGCACTCGCCTTGGTAAAGACCACGACCAGGTTGGCGACGTACACGATGGAGGTGAGGGTCTGCGTCATGTAGTTCACAAACGCCATGACCTGGCCCTGCGTGAGCTCGCCCACGTTGACCTGGATGCCGCCCACCCACAGGATGGCGCACACGCCCAGGTTCATCACGAGAAACGTGACAGGGTTGAGAATCGACGAAAGCTTGCCCACCACGATGGCGGTATTGGCCTGGTCGTCGGCGGCCTGGGCAAAGCGCTCGCGCTCGTGGTCTTCGCGCACAAACGCACGAACCACGCGGGCGCCCGAAAGACCTTCGCGGCAGATAAGCGCGATGCAATCGAGCTTTGCCTGCAGCTGCTTGTAGTAGGGAATGCAGCGCGCCATGACAAACCAAAACACCAGGCCGATAGCGGGCGTGCAGATCAAAAAGATGATGCCGAGCTTAAGGTCGATGGCAAGGGCCGCGACCATGGAGCCCACCGCCAGGAAAGGCCAGCGGATGAGCATGCGCACGCCCAGCGCCACGGCAAGCTGGACCTGGTTGACGTCGTTGGTGATGCGTGTGATGAGCGAGGGCGTGCCAAAGCGGTCGAGCTCGGCATAGCTCAGCTTGTTGATGTGCTGGTAGAGTGCGCCGCGAATGTCAGTACCCATGCCCTGCGAGGTGAGCGCCGCCATCTTTTGGCAGACGAGCGTAAACGAGATGCCGATCACAGCCATGGCGCCAAGTACCATGCCGTAGTGGATAACGGCATTAACGTCGTGCGAGCCAATGCCCTTATCGATCATCTGGGCAATCACCAGCGGCGTCAGCAGGTCAAAAATCACTTCGATCAACTTGCACGCAGGGCCAATCACCATATATCGGCGAAACTTACCACCAAAACGCCTGAGCAACTCAATCATAAAAAGGCGCTCCCTATCATCATTCACACTCAATTCGAATCATGATAGTACGGTGAGCCCAAAAGAAGCGTAAACAACTCGTCATTTCTAATGGGATTCGGTTTCCAGAGAAGCGGAGAGGTGCGCATGCCCGGTCAGCGGCGCGCCAATCGCCTGATATACTTACATTAGTGCTACCAGCCGAGCCGCCGACCCTTGAAATGAGGTGCCGAGATGAACGACATTCTCGCAAGAAGAGCAAGACGAGCAACTGTGGGCATCGCCCTTTCCGCGGCACTTGTCGCGGGAATCGCCCCCGTAACGGCGATCGCGGCAGAAACCAGCTCCCCCACCGGTGCAGTTGCCTTGCAGGCGAAAGATGCGACCGCCGCAAAAGAAAAAGCGTATGCAGCCATGCAGGAAGCGCTCAAAAACCTCGAGGCCGCAAAAGACGCCGCAAGTCTCGAGAAAATTGCGAGATTCAATGATGACATTGCCCGTTTTCAAGAGCTCCGCGACAAGATGGCGGCGCAAGCCGCCGAATTGAGGGAATCCCTCCCCACCATGCAAGCGGACATCGATGCAGCCCAAGCCAAAAACGACGAGGCCATCAACCGGGTAAGCAAGCTCCAGGAAAAATTAGACAACAAACTTGAGGAGCTTAAGGCAGTCGAAGCACTCGGCGACGAGGAGCTTGCCGAAACTATTAAACAGCAAATAAAGTCGTTGCACCAAGAGATCGTAACGGCAAAAGCGCGAGTTGACTTTTGCGAAATGGAGCTCCGCGAGGCCCAGGACCGCCTCAAAAGGCAGGAAAGACAAGTTAATGACCGTGAGCGTGATGCAGAGAAGTATAAAGCCCATATCGACCAGTTCACAGCCTGGCGAGATGCGCTCCTCGACAATTTGGAAAAGGCGCAAACGGCCTATGACGACGCCTGCAAAGCATACGAAGAGGCAAAAGCTGCAGCAGACAAGGCCACCTCGCCCGAGATAACGCAACCGGCAGAGACGACGCCTCCCTCCAACTCGGCGCAACCGGCCGAGGCGACACAGCCCACCGGCTCGTCCGCGACCAGTAAAGACACCTCGCCAAGCTCCACCAAGCAAGCGAACTCGAGCAGCGGCAAGCAAGCAGATACGACCGCCGGCAAGCTCGCGAACACGGGAGACGCAGCACCGAGCGCAATCGCACTCGCAGGAATCGCCGCCGCAGGCCTCGGAATAACCGCCGCGGGCGTACGCCGTATCAAGAACTCAAGGTAGCTGCCAGAGCATATCGCTCCCACCATTCTACAAGCCCAGAGACAAAAAGAGGTCCGTTTCCCCACCTAGGGAAACGGACCTCTTTAACTGCAAAAATTCAAACAACAGCACCGCCGCCTCTTGAACCACATAGTCACCGTGCTCCAGACAACGCCAGCGAGCAGCAAAAGGCACGGGATTAAATTATTCAGATAAATGTGACCCTTCAGGCGGTTTTGGTCGGCTACCCGCGAGTGCCGGCGGGGCGCTTGGTAGTCGAGCGATCCCGCAGGCGAAGCCGAGGACCAGCGAGACACCA
>UQSB01000002.1 GCA_900543505.1 uncultured Collinsella sp.
CACGCGGCCAGGCGCGGGCAGGCCGCCGACAGGTCGGCGGAGGCGTCCACGCGCTCGCCGCGCCTGGCCTTCGGCGCCGTCACGAACCTGTGCGACGCCACCTCGGCGCTCACCGTCGAGGGCGACCTGCCCAGCTCCCTCGCGATCTGCCTGCACGATGCCCCGCGCTCCAGCATCCTCTGGACCGTGTCCCGCTCGTGCCTCGTGAGCCTTCCGTAGGCCCTCGGGGCCGCCTTCCCGACGCCCTTCTTCCTCTTTCCGGACATGCCGTCCTCCGATCTCCCGGGGCCGGCCGGTCCGGCCCTCAGGGTATCGGATTCCCACATTCATCCGCACATGTGCGGATGAATGTGGGAAGTGTTCGGATGAAGTTGCCAATCAAGGTACCTGCGTAAACAATGTGAGTGAAATATGAATCTCGATGGATACGCCCGCAGCCGTGTATACTTAACAGCTGTGTGAAACCAGGGGAGTATTCTGGCTGGACAAAATGCCTGCTTAATAGGGTTGTCAGGTAGTCCGGGCGAAATACAAGGCTGGGGAGCACGTCGTGTAAGTAGTGGTCCTCTAGGGGCGTACGCTCGGTGGTGTACGCATTGTCCCAAGACCACGCGAGAGTTGGGATCATATCTTGATCAGCATGATTCTCGGCCGCAAGATTGGCATGACCCAGGTTTGGGACGAGAACGATAACGTCGTTCCCGTCACGGTCATCCAGGCTGGCCCCTGCGCTGTCTCGCAGGTTAAAACTCAGGCAACCGACGGCTATGACGCCGTCCAGATCGGTTTCGGCGACATCAAGGCCAAGAACGTGAACAAGCCCATGGCTGGTCACTTCGCCAAGGCTGGCGTCGAGCCTGTCCGTTTCCTTCGTGAGGTCCGCGTCGAGAACGGCGAGGAGCACAAGGTCGGCGAGGTCGTCACCGTCGCTGATTTCGCTGATGTCGAGAAGGTCGACGTCATCGGTACCTCCAAGGGTAAGGGCTTCCAGGGTCGCATCAAGCGCTGGGGTCAGCGCCGCGGTCCTATGACGCATGGTTCTCACTTCCAGCGTCACCCCGGTTCTATCGGTCAGTGCGCCTATCCTGCGCGCGTCCTCAAGGGCGTCAAGATGGCCGGTCACATGGGTAACGAGCGCGTTACCGTCAAGAACCTTTCCGTTGTCCGCATCGATGCCGAGCAGAACCTCATCTTGGTCAAGGGCGCTGTCCCGGGTGCCAAGAATGGTCTCGTCGCCATCCGTATGGCCTAAGGGCCCAGCCCATTTAGCCCAGCGTCATACCAAGGAGAACACTTAAATGGCAAAGTTTGAAGTAAAGAACAGCGAGGGCAAGAAGGTCGCCGAGGCCGAGCTCGCCGCTGAGGTGTACGGCATCGAGCCGAACATCCACGTTATGCACCACATCGTCAAGTGCCAGATGGCCTCTTGGCGTCAGGGCACCCAGTCTGCTAAGGGTCGCTCTGAGGTTTCCGGTGGCGGCAAGAAGCCTTGGCGTCAGAAGGGCACCGGCCGTGCCCGCCAGGGTTCCATCCGTGCTGCCCAGTGGCGTCACGGTGGCGTTGTCTTCGCCCCCAAGCCCCGTTCCTACGCTAAGCGTATGAACAACAAGGAGGTCAAGCTGGCTATGCGCTCCGCGCTGTCCGCCAAGCTGGCCGATGGCGAGCTCGTGCTCGTCGACGACTACGGCTTCGAGAAGCCTTCCACCAAGGCTGCCGTCGCCATGCTCAAGGCTCTCGGCCTTGAGGGCAAGCGTCTGACCATCATCGTTCGCGATGAGGACGTCAACGCCTACCTGTCGTTCCGCAACATTCCCAAGACGTTCATCATCACCGCTGACGAGGCCAACACCTACGATCTCGTCAACAACAACGCTGTGCTGATGCCCGCCGACATCGCCGCTCACTTCGGGGAGGTGCTTGCATAAATGACCGCCCACGAGATCATCATCCGTCCGATCGTGTCCGAGCGTTCCTTCTCCGGCATGGAGCAGAACAAGTACACGTTCGAGGTCGCCAAGGATGCTAACAAGTATCAGATCAAGGACGCTGTCGAGGAGATCTTCGGCGTCAAGGTCGTTCGCGTGAACACCCTGACGGTCAAGCCCAAGACCAAGCGCGTGCGCTATGTCGCCGGCAAGACCCGTTCTTGGAAGAAGGCCATCGTCACGCTGGCCGAGGGCGACACCATCGAGGTCTTTGGCAACCAGGCCTAAGACTCGCTGCTGTTGAGTGAGCTCATGCCTCCCAAATAGGGGAGGCGAGAGCTCAAGGTTTTGGGCGTATAAAATGGACACGCCCGGAACCGTGTATACGTCCGGTGTCATCGCACCCGAGGCAGAACCTCGAATCCCTGTCTGCGATGGCTAACGGATTCCTATTGAAAGGGATTGTAATGGCTGTAAAGCACCTTAAGCCGACCTCCGCTGGTAGGCGTTGGCAGACGATCTCCGATTTCTCCGAGATCACCTGCACCAAGCCCGAGAAGTCTCTTCTCGAGCCCCTGCCCAAGAAGGCCGGTCGTAACAACAACGGCCGCATCACCACCCGCCACCAGGGCGGCGGCGTGAAGCGTCGTTACCGCGTGATCGACTTCAAGCGCAACAAGGACGGCGTGCCCGCCAAGGTTGCCACGATCGAGTACGATCCGAACCGTTCCGCTCGCATCGCTCTGCTGCACTACGCTGACGGTGAGAAGCGCTACATCCTGGCCCCCAAGGGCCTCGAGGTCGGTCAGACCATCATGTCCGGCTCTGACGCCGACATCAAGCCGGGCAACGCTCTGCCCCTCGCCGACATCCCCGTCGGTACGCTCATCCACGCCGTCGAGTTCCAGCCGGGCAAGGGCGCTGCTATCGCCCGTTCCGCCGGCAACTCCTGCCAGCTGATGGGCAAGGAGGGCAAGTACGCTATCGTCCGTATGCCTTCCTCCGAGATGCGTCGCATCCTCGTTACCTGCCGCGCCACCGTCGGTGAGGTCGGCAACGCCGATCACGCCAACATTGTCATCGGCAAGGCCGGCCGTAAGCGTCACATGAACGTGCGCCCGACCGTCCGCGGTACCGTCATGAACCCTGTCGACCACCCGCACGGCGGTGGCGAGGGCAAGAACCACACCTCTGGTCGTCCCTCTGTTACCCCCTGGGGTAAGCCGACGAAGGGCCTTCGTACGCGCAAGAAGAAGAAGGTCTCGAACCAGCACATCATTCGTCGCCGTAAGAAGTAATTTCGGATACCGAGTTTTAGGAGAAAGCACTTATGAGCAGAAGTCTCAAAAAGGGCCCGTTCGTGGAGACTCGCCTTCTCTCGCGTATCACCGCGATGAACGAGGCTGGCAAGAAGGACGTCGTGAAGACCTGGTCCCGCGCGTCCACCATCTTCCCCGAGATGGTTGGTCACACCATCGCCGTCCACGACGGCCGCAAGCATGTGCCCGTGTATGTTACCGAGTCCATGGTTGGTCACAAGCTCGGCGAGTTCGCGCCGACTCGTACGTTCCGTGGCCACAAGGCCAAATAGGGGGTTAACCGTAAATGGCAACTAAGTCTATTGAAACTGAGGCCACCGAGGTTCGCGCCGTCGCTAAGTACGTGCGTGTTTCCCCCAGCAAGGCCCGCCTGGTGGTCGATCTGATCCGCCGCAAGCCTGTCGCTCAGGCCTTCGACATCCTCCACTTCTGCGACCGCGCCGTCGCCGTGGATGTCGAGAAGGTTCTCCGTTCCGCTGTTGCGAACGCCGAGAACAACAACGGTCTGCGTGCCGACAACCTGGTTGTCGCCGCTGCCTATGTTGACGAGGGTCCGACGCTTAAGCGCATCCGTCCCCGCGCCAAGGGTTCCGCTTCTCGCATTCTGAAGCGTACTTCCCACATCACCGTCGTCGTTGCTCCTCGAAAGGAGGCGTAAAGCTGTATGGGTCAGAAAGTCTACCCCACCGGCTTCCGTCTTGGCATCACCGAGAACTGGCGCTCCCGCTGGTTCGCAGAGAAGGATTACGCTAAGACCCTCGGTAACGATCTCGAGATCCGCAAGTACCTCGAGAAGCGTCTTTCCCGCGCAGCTGTCTCCCGCGTCGAGATCGAGCGCGCTGGCGACAAGGTGAAGGTCATCATCCTCACCGCTCGCCCCGGCGTTGTCATCGGTAAGAAGGGTGCCGAGATCGATACCCTCCGCACCGAGCTCGAGAAGGTCGCTGGCGTCTCCAAGGGCCAGCTCTCCGTCGACGTTGTCGAGATCAAGCGCCCCGAGCTCGACGCCAACCTCGTTGCTCAGTCTATCGCCGAGCAGCTCGAGGGCCGCGTTGCCTTCCGTCGCGCTATGCGCAAGGCTGTCCAGTCTGCCCGCAAGGCCGGCGCTAAGGGCATCCGTATCCAGTGCTCCGGTCGTCTCGGCGGTGCCGAGATGGGCCGTCGTGAGTGGTACCGCGAGGGTCGCGTGCCTCTGCACACCCTCCGTGCCAAGATCGACTACGGCACGGCTGTCGCCAGCACCACCATGGGCGCTTGCGGCGTGAAGGTCTGGATCTACCTGGGCGAGAAGCTCCCGGGCCAGCCTGTTCCCAACCCTGCACTCGAGGGCTCTTCCCGTCCTCGTCGTCGTAACTCCGAGAGGAGGGGTCAGTAGTGCTTGCCCCTAAGCGTATTCTTCACCGCAAGGTGCAGCGTGGCTCCATGAAGGGCCAGGCCAAGGGTAATACCGAGCTGCATTTCGGCGAGTTTGGTATCCAGGCTCTCGAGGCCCATTGGATCACCAACCGTCAGATCGAGGCCGCTCGTATCGCCATGACCCGCTACATGAAGCGTGGCGGTCGTGTCTACATCACGATCTTCCCCGATAAGCCCATCACCAAGAAGCCTGCCGAGACTCGCATGGGTTCTGGTAAGGGTAACCCCGAGGAGTGGGTGGCCGTCGTCAAGCCCGGCCGCATCATGTTCGAGGTCAAGGGCGTGCCCGAGGAGGTCGCTCGCGAGGCTCTGCGTCTTGCACAGCACAAGCTTCCCATCAAGACCAAGATTGTTGCTGCCAAGAACGCCGAGCAGCGCATCGAGAAGGAGATGGCTGAGGAGGCCGCTCTCGAGGCCAAGTGGGCTGCTGAGGACGCCGCCGCCGCCAAGGAGGAGAACTAATGAAGCCCGCAGAGATTCGTGAGCTCTCGGACGCTCAGCTCGTTGAGAAGGAAATGCGCGCCGAGCTCTTTAACCTTCGTTTCCAGATGGCCACCAGCCAGCTGGACAACACCGCTCGCGTCAACACCGTGAAGAAGGACATCGCTCGCGTCCTCACGGAGCAGCGCGCCCGCGAGATCGCAGCGGAGAAGTCCGCTGTCGCTGAGTAGGACCTAAGGAGAGAACATGACTGATTCGCGTAACTCGCGTAAGGTCCGTACGGGTGTCGTTACCTCCGTCTCCGGTGCCAAGACCATCGTTGTCACCATCACCGAGCGCAAGCGTCACCCCAAGTACGGCAAGATGATGACCAGCTCCAAGAAGCTGCACGCTCACGACGAGGAGTGCACGGCTGGCGTGGGCGATACCGTCCGCGTTATGGAGACCCGTCCTATGTCCAAGATGAAGCGTTGGCGCCTCATCGAGGTCGTCGAGCGCGCTAAATAAGCAGTCGCTCTTACGACTTGTACGTTTCCGAAGATGTGCGTATGCCTGGCTTGCATACCACGGGTCGTATAAAGGCTGCGCACCTCTCTTCGGTTCTTAGTTCGGAGGAACATCTACCATGATTCAGATGCAAACCATGCTGAACGTCGCCGACAACTCCGGCGCTCGCAAGATTCGCTGCATCAAGGTGCTTGGCGGTTCCAAGCGTCGTTATGCAGGCATCGGCGATGTGTTCATCGGTGCTGTCCAGGAGGCTACCCCTGGCGCCAACGTCAAGAAGAAGGACGTTGTCCGTTGCGTCGTCGTTCGCACCGTTAAGGAGATCCGCCGCAAGGATGGCTCCTACATTCGCTTTGATGAGAACGCCTGCGTTGTCATCAACAACGATGGTTCGCCCGTCGGCACCCGTATCTTCGGGCCCGTCGCTCGCGAGCTTCGTGACAAGAAGTACATGAAGATCGTCTCGCTCGCTCCCGAGACCCTGTAGTTAGGGGAGATATATGTATATCAAGAAGGGCGATAAGGTCCAGGTTCTCTCTGGTAAGGATCGCGGCAAGCAGGGCGTTGTCCTGCGTGCTCTCCCCGCCGAGAACAAGGTCGTTGTCGAGGGCGTTTCGGTCGTCAAGAAGGCCGTCAAGCCCAACGCTGCCAACCAGCAGGGCGGCATCGTTTCGCAGGAGGCTCCCATCGATGCCTCCAACGTCAATCTCGTTTGCCCCGAGTGCGGTAAGGTTACCCGCGTCGGTCACGAGAAGGACGGCAAGAACAAGCTGCGCGTCTGCAAGAAGTGCGGCCACAAGTTCTAAGCTGCCCGCAACATCAAGTTGCTAGCAAAGGCCCGGATGCCACGGCACCCGGGCCTTTTTCTATCCCCACTCGATGGCTTCGGTTCTGCCGTCCTGTCATTCCGGTTGCATCCAGTTTTCGGTGCCGTCTCGAATCGAGTGCCGCCAGGTGACACCCTGTCGCGTTTCGTCGGCTTCGGGGACAAAAGTCGGGACAACTCCAAAAACTATTTTCGAACTCAGGGCTTTGAGTTTTTGTTTTTGTCCCAAAGGGCGCGGCGGGATGCCTTTGGAGGCTCGATAGCGCCGAAAACGCCCGTTTTGAAACTTAAATGCCTTTTCGCGTGCAAGCCGCCAGCTGCAATAGGAAGTGAATCAACGCAGGTGGCTTTCAAGCAGTTTGCAAAACTGCAGGTCGCAGGTCTTCATTGCCAGTAGGAGAAATGAGTAGTCTCAGGTGGCTTGCCCATGAGTTGACGAACGGGATTTGAGATTACGCTGACGTCCGGAAACGCTTCGAGCACGGCGTTACGTTTTTGGGGTTTGGGCGTAGCCCCTGCACCCGCGAGCGCGGGCCTTAAGCCCGCCGAGAGGGTGACGCGTCGAAAACGAAGGGGAAAGAGAGAAGGGGCCGTCCCTATCATTCAGGTTGCGACCGAAGAAGACAAGGAGACCCCCTGAGCCTGAATGATGCCCCACATACCGCGTCCGACCGAGCTCAAGCCGAGCTTTTCCTGACGTCCGCCTTCGCGAAGATGATGGCTGGATTGGCTATGGATTGGCAACACTTATTTGGACGATTCCGGGAGGGACGGCCCCGCCTCCCTGAACTCGACCGGCGACATGTAGCCCAGCGTCGAGTGGATCCTGAAGTTGTTGTACCAGTGCACGTAATCCAAGAGCTTGGCTCGGAGCTCGCGCGTCCCTCCTCGGTCCTTCGGAGTGGCCGACGATCTCCCCGTTGCAGAGGTCGACGAGCAGGCAGACGTAGTTCCACGACGCCCCGACGCGCACGCAGGCCAAGTCGCTGCATATATGGGTGCACGGCGCCCTGCCGCCGAAGCCGCGCGCGACGACGTTCGACACGTCGGCCTCGTTGACCGCCCCGGGGTGCACCTTGAACCTCTTCCTGCCGTATGCGCCGGCCAGGCCGTTCTTCCTCATGATGCGGCAGACGCGGCGCCGGCTGACGGTAACGCCCGACCTCCCGGGCGACGCCTTGATCTTGCGCGATCCGTTCCGGCCCTTGCTGGCGGCGTGCGCCGCCGCGGCCGCCGTCGCCCCCGACATTAAGGTCCTCAAGGGCCGCGTCGTCTCCGGCGACCAGTTCGTCTCGCCCGCGGAACAGAAGGAGCGAATCCTCGCGACCTTCGGCGACCTGTGCTGCGAGATGGAGGGCTGCACCATCGCGCAGGCCGCTTATCTCAACGGCGTGCCCCTCGTCGTCGTGCGCGCCATCAGCGACAAGCCCTGCGCCGAGGGCCGGGTCGTCGACTACAACACCTTCGAGAAGAAGGCCGCCTGCGACTGCGCCCGCATCGCCGCGCGCATGGTTAAGCTTTAGGCCCTGCGCGCCGGGGCCCTTCTTTATGTTGGGACCCCGGCGCGCCGGGCCCTTTCCAAAGCGAAGTGTCGAGCCGAAGTGTTGAGCGTCGGCCCTGAATGTTCAATGGCCGTTGTTTTCTGCCCCTCAAGTGGTGGACTTTTCCTCGGAGCTGTTGATTCCCCCACGCGCCCCCTTCCGTTCTCTGTTCTCCCCTTATACTCCTTGTACGAGGAGGTAAGAAGTCATGGACAAGACCACACAGGACAGCTTGGCAAAGAAACCCGTCGACATGAGGGACAGGATTCTCGAGCATCTCGAGGCCCTCACCTCTGCCGTCTCGCTCGACGACCTTGCCCGTCTGTCCACCTCCGACATCGCCGAGACGCTCATCATCTCCAGGAGCCTGGCGAGCCAGTACCTCAACGACCTTGTTCGCGCCGGTCTTGTGGTTAAGGTGGCGGGCAGGCCTGTCCGTTATTTTCATCGCCGCGCGTTCCAGAAGCGTTTTCAGGTAAAGCTCTCTGCAAGCGAGTACGCCTCGCTCGCCGACCTCATCCAGGCGACGGGAATCGCCGATCACCGCGACTTCGCGCGTGCCGTGGGCTTCGACATGAGCCTCAGCTCCGTTGTCGAGCAGTGCAAGGCTGCGGTTCAGTACCCTCCGTTTGGCCTGCCCATCCTCTTGAGCGGCGGCGTGGGTGTCGGTAAGTCTTTCCTTTCTCGCCTTGTGTACGAGTACGGCAAGAACCAGGGCTTGCTGTCCCGCGACTCCTCCTATGTGCGCATCGACTGCGCCGGGGTCCCGGACGCCGCCTCGTTCAACGGGTTTCTTGACGAGTCGATCGCGAAAGCGCGTGGGGGTGTGGTCTTTGTCAACGGCATCGAGGCACTCTCTCCCTCTGCGATGGAGCACTGCCTTGCGACGGCCCTCGGGCTCGATGCCTCCCAGGATGCGCCGCGCGCTCGCCTCGTTCTTTCGACGACGCTATCCGCCGATGACCTGAAGGTTTCCTCGGCCTACAGCAAAATGCCCATCTGTGCCCGCGTCCCCTCACTCAAGGAGCGGACCCCCGAGGAGCGCGAGGATCTCATCTTGAGCTTCCTGCGCAGCGAGGGGTGCCGAATCGGTTCTGATGTGAAGATCAGCCGCGGCGCATACCGTTGCCTCGTGAACGCGGACTTTTCCGATAACATCGCCGGCTTGCGCGCCTGCGTGACGAACTGCTGCGCCAAAGCGTTCCTCAATCGCGAGGGCGACTACGTCGTCGTTCGCCCGTATCTTCTTCCCAGCGGGCTCCTCTCCTCCGCGCAGATCGATCAACAGCCCGACGATGGCGTTCTGATCGACGCGTCTCTGGATGCCGCCGAGAGCACAGGGCCGGTCGAGCAGGCGCTCGATGCCCTGTGCTCCCTCGATGAGCGATTCTGCGCCGGGGAGCTCTCTGTCTCCGAGCTTGTCTCGCAAGCTGTCTCCGCTGTGCGCGGCGTTGAGGATCACTTGATCTTCGACCACGGCGTCGCCTCCTCGAGGTCGCGCGCCTTCGAGCGCGTCGTGGGCGCGGTCCTTGCCGACGCAGGCTCTTCTTATGGCATCGAGCTTTCGAGGAAGGTCGCTTTTCTACTGGCCCAGGAGATTTGCCTGCAGTTGTGGCCGGGTATCGGCCTGGCTAAGCGAAAGTCTGCCTGTGCGGAGCAAATCTCCCATCTCCTCGGTGCCGTGACCTCCGAATTGCCGTTTGCCTCGAGTGTCTCCGATCAGGTCGCCGCAGACGTGGAAGGGGCGCTGGGAATCTCGCTCGATCACTTCACGAAGACGCTTCTGACGCTGTGCGTCGCATCGGAGTCTCGCGATGCGAAGGCCCTTCGGACGCTCTGCGTCATCTTGTCCCACGGCTACTCAACGGCGACGAGCATCGCCGACGCGGCGAACCGTATGCTCGGCATGCATGTGTACGAGGCTGTCGACATGCCCTACGACCAGCAGCTGAAGGACATCGTCGGTCCGCTCCAGCGCCTCGTCGACCGCCATTCCTACTGCATCGGGGTCGTGTTCCTCGTCGACATGGGCTCCTTGGAGGAGGCCTATAAGGCCCTCGAGAACGTTACCGACTCCACTATCGGCGTGGTGAACAACGTCTCTACCGGTCTTGCGCTCGAGATCGGGGTCGGGCTGCTCGGCGGCAAGTCCATCGCCGAGGTTCTTGGCGATGCGACCGCCGCGTGCGTGACGCACTGCAAGGTGATCGAGCGCGTCAACCGTGAGGACGCCATCGTCTTCTGCTCCGAGTCCGGGGTCGACGCCGCGGAGAGGATACGCCAGCTCGTCTCGCAGAGCCTCCCGCGCACCATAGGCGCGCGCCTGCTCACGAGGCCCTTCAAGCAGCTCGTCGCGAACGGGTCGAACGACGCCGTTTTCTCCGAGCACCGCGTCTGCGCCGTCATCGGCACGGGAGACCCCGGGGTCGCCTCCGTCCCCTTCGTCGCCCTCGAGGACATCATGTCGACGGCGTCCGCCTCTAAGGTTGATGCCGTGTTCGGCAGGTGGCTTGACGCTTCCGAGCTCTCTTCTTTCCACGAGAAGCTGCTCTCGAACATGACGCTGCAGAACGTCATCCGCTCCATCACCATCCTCGACCCGGAGCGGCTATTCCATGAGATCGAGAGCGCCGTGCACGAGCTTCAGCGCAGGACAGGCGAGAAGATCGGCAGCAACGCCATCATTGGGCTCTACGTTCACCTCTGCTGTCTCGTCGAGCGCCTTGTTACCAGAAACCCCATTGAGACCTACGTTGGCCAGGACCGCTTCGAGGAGGAACGCGCCGATTTCATCGAGTCCTTCAGGCAGAGCTTCTCGAGCATCTCGACGCGTTATCGCGTAGAGGTTCCCGTAAGCGAGATCGCATATGTCTTCGACTACATAAGCGTGAGCGCCGCCCCGGCGCGAGAAGAGCGCCTCGGCTCCTCGGACCTCCTGCTCGACGAGTGACCTTCCCCGCGCCGCCGCAAGCTGACCGCGCGTCCTCAATAATCCGATAACCCCTTGCCCGGCGCGAATCCGGATAGCGCCGAGGCAGTACCGAACGCAAAACTTCATTTGATAGGAGCAAACATGAGTGTTGTTATGGCACGAATCGACAATCGCCTGCTTCACGGCATCATCGTGACGCAGTGGGCCCCGGTGTCGGGCGCGACCCGAGTCATGGTCATCGACGACAAGGTCGCCGGCGACGAGGTCCTGAAGTCCACCATGAGGATGGCGCGCCCCGCGGGCATGGCCGTTTCGATCATCTCCGAGCAGACCGCGCTCAAGAACTTCGCCGCGGGCAAGTACGACCGCGAGAAGGTCTTCGTCATCGCCAAGGAGCCCGAGACGATGCTTCGCCTGGTCGAGTCGGGCGTCGAGCTCCCGTCGCTGGTCGTCGGCGGCTCGCTCGTCAAGGAGGACGGCATCCAGCTCACCCAGCGCGCCTACGCCTCCGCCGAGAACGTCCAGAGCTACAAGGCGCTCATCGCCCGTGGCGTCAAGGTGACGGCCCAGTTCGTGCCCGCCGACAAGCCCGTCTCCGTCGCAGACCTCATCTAAGGGGGAAATATGGTCAACTTCACTATCCTGCAGGTCGTCCTTTTGACCCTGCTGGCCTTCATCAAGCACGTGGACTACTACGGCATCCCGATGATCTTCGTCAATTACGCCGTTTTCTGGGGCCTCATCACCGGAGTCGTCATGGGCGACTGGAAGACCGGCCTTGTCATCGGCGGCACCATTCAGCTCATGCAGCTCGGCGTCGCGGGCTTCGGCGGCTCCTCCATTCCCGACTACGGCACGATGGCCATCATCGCCACCGCCTACGGCGTGACCCTGGGCTCCGACACGGGCCTCGCCATCGGCCTGCCGGTCGGCATGCTCGGCATCCAGCTCGACGTCGTCGCCAAGATCCTCAACGGCTTTGTCGTCGAGAAGTCCCAGAAGTTCTGCAACGAGGGTAAGTTCAATCAGATGAACGCCATCCTGTGGGTCTGCCCCGCGCTCTTCGGCCTGTGCGCCGCCCTGCCCGTCTTTGTCTCCGTGACGCTCGGCCAGCCCGCCGTCAACTGGCTCCTCGAGGTCATGCCCCAGTGGTTCCTCTCCGGCCTCACCCTCGCCGGCAAGATGCTCCCGGCCGTCGGTATCGCCATGCTGCTCCGCTACATGCCAACCGCCAAGTACTTCCAGTACCTGCTCGCCGGCTTCTTCCTCTCGGCCTTCCTGAACGTGCCCATCATCGGCGCCGCCATCGTCGGCGTTGCCCTCGCGATTGCGTTCTACCAGCGTGCCGAGAGGGACACCGAGCTCGCCGCCCACGCTTCCGCAGACGCCTTCATCGGAGAGGATGAGTAACCATGGAAAACGAGAACATCACCGCCGTCGCCGAGGGCAAGCCCTCCGGCTACAAGGTCACCAAGAAGGACCTGCGCAACGCGAACTGGCGCTGGCTCATGAGCGTGTGCACCTTCAACTACCAGACCCAGCAGGGCGCCTCAGTCGCCTACGCCCTCTCGCCGGTCCTGAGGAAGATCTACACGAACGACGAGGACTATAAGCAAGCGCTCAACAACCACTTCCGCTACTACAACACCCAGCCTTGGCTCGCCGCCATCATCCTTGGCGCCTGCGTGGCCATGGAGGAGCGCGACGGCCTAGCGGCGGCGGACGCCGTCCAAGACCTGAAGATCGGCACCATGGGACCGCTCGCCGGCGTTGGCGACTCCCTGCTCATGACCATGATCCCGACCATCATGGGCTCCATCGCCGCCTACATGGCCATCGAGGGCAACCCCGTGGGAGCCGGCATCTGGTTCGCGCTCATCCTGGCCATCTTCTGGGTCCGCATGCACGCCCTCGAGTTCGGCTACAAGCAGGGCGTGAAGCTCGTCACCGACTTCAGCGAGAAGCTTCCCAACCTCACTGCCGCCGCCTCCGTGCTCGGCCTCACCGTGGTCGGCTGCCTCATCGCCTCGGTCATCGGCGTCACCTGCCCGATTAGCTTCAGCTTCGGCGACGTCGCGATGGAGATTCAGCCGCTGCTCGACAAGATCCTGCCTGCCATGATCCCCGCCGCCATCACGGGAAGCGCGTATTACCTTCTTACCAAGAAGAACGCGAGCATGACGGCCCTCATCCTCGTGGTGATCGTCCTCGCGATGGTCGCCTCCGCCGCCGGCATCCTCGCCTAGCTTCGACCCAAGAGATTGGTGAATCAATGAGAAAGATAGTTGTGGCGAGCCATTCCCTTCTCGCCCAGGGCTTCAAGGACACCCTCGAGTTCCTTACGGGTAAGGGCGACGCCGTCAACGCCGTGTGCGCCTACGTGAACGACAACGGCGAGGGGCTCGACGCGGCGGTCGAGGCGGCTCTTTCGGGCACTGACGAGGTCGTCGTCCTCACCGACGCGTACGGCGGCAGCGTGAACCAGCGCTTTTCCCGCTTCGCCTCCGACCGGATCCACGTGATCGCGGGTGTCAACCTCCCGCTCGCCATGACGGTCGCGCTCGCGCGCCCCGACGAGAAACTCGACTTCGACGCCCTCGTCAACGAGGCGCGCCAGCAGATCATCTACGTGAACGGTGCCAGTTCCGCCGAGTGCGACGACGACGAATAGAGGAGGTCGACGATGAGAGAGTTCCTTAAGGACGTGTGGATGCACGGCGGTGAGGAAAGCCGCGCCATCACCCCCGAGAACATCACGGGCGAGAAGGGCCGCGCCGCCATGTCGGCCAGCCACCTCGGCGTCGGCCGCAAGGGCTCGTGCTGCGTGCCCCTTGAGTCCGGCGAGACCATCACGCTCGCGGACATCGAGGGCCCCGGCATCATCCGCCACATCTGGATGACCGTCCCCGACAAGACCGCCGCTGGCAGCTTCGTCATGCGTGACCTCGTGCTGCGCTTCTACTGGGACGACGAGGAGACCCCCTCGGTCGAGTGCCCTGTCGGCGACTTCTTCTGCAACGGCTTCGGTGAGCGCGCCATCGTCAACTCGATGCCCATCTGCGTGAACCCGACGGGCGGCATGAACTGCTACTTCGAGATGCCCTTCAGGAAGCACGCCAAGGTCACGCTTACGAGCGAGCACCCCGGGTTCATTAAGTACATCTTCTACACGTTCAACTACGCGCTCACCGACGTGCCGGACGACGCCATGTACTTCCACGCCCGCTTTAACCGCGAGCGCAGCACCCGCAGGGGCGTCGACTACACCGTGCTCGACGGCGTGCGCGGCAAGGGCTACTACGTCGGCACCTACATGGCCCTGTGCGCCCTGGAGCGCTATTGGTGGGGCGAGGGCGAGATGAAGTTCTTCCTCGACGGCGACGAGGAGTTCCCCACGGTCACCTCGACGGGAGCCGAGGACTACTTCGGCGGTGCCTGGGCCTTCCTCGACAGGCCGCCCCACGCGCTGCCCGAGGCGCAGTGCTTCAACACGCTGTTCGCCGGCTACCCGTACCGCTCGACGCGCGACGCCACGCGCGACCGCTTCAGCGCGGGCAAGCCGAACCCGAATCCGATGCTCGCGACTAACGACGACGCGCTGCCCAGGCACGGCCTCTACAGGTGGCACCTTCCCGACCCGATCTCGTTCAAGGAGGACCTGCGCGTGACGTTCCAGGACCTCGGCAACGACGACATCAAGCTCTACGAGCGCGAGGACGACATCTCCACCGTCGCCTACTGGTACCAAAGCGAGCCGCACGCCGTGCTCGCCCCGTTTGCCGCGAGGCAGGACCGCGTGCCCAGGTAGGGTCGCCTCGAAACAAGCCAACGTTATGGGCGCCCGCGGTTGACCATGACTGCGGGCGTCCCTTTGTAAGGAGGATCACATGAGCGAAAAGCAAATGAGGCTCGGCGCCCTCGAAGCCGGCGGGACCAAGATGGTCTGTGCCGTGGTGTCCGGCGACGGCGAGGTCCTCGACCGTATGGAGACCCCGACGCTTACGCCCGCCGAGACCGTCCCGCAGATGATCGAGTGGTTCACCGCCCGCGATGTGGACGCGTTGGGCATCGGCGCCTTCGGCCCGACCTGCGTCGACCCCAACGACGAGCGCTACGGCTCCATCCTCCAGACGCCCAAGCTCGCGTGGCGAGGCCATGGTCTTCGCGCCGCGTTCGCCGACGACCTCGGGATTCCGGTGGCCTACGACACGGACGTTAACGTTGCCTGCCTCGGCGAAGTGGTCTTCGGCTGCTGCAAGGGGCTCGAGGACGCCGTCTACGTGACCATCGGCACCGGCGTGGGCGCGGGCGTCATGTGCGCGGGCAGACTCCTTCACGGTATGCTGCACCCCGAGGCCGGTCACATGCTGGTAAGGACCCGTCCCACCGAGGAGGGACGCTGCGTCTGCCCGAGCCACGCGAGCTGTCTCGAGGGGCTCGCCTCCGGCCCCGCCATCGCCGCGCGCTGGGGAAAGCCCGCGGCCGAGCTCGCGGACAACGATGAGGTGTGGGCGCTCGAGGGGGATTATCTGGGGCAGATGTGCGCGAACCTCGTGCTCATGTACTCGCCTCGCCGCATCGTCCTCGGCGGCGGCGTGATGCACCAGGAGCAGCTCTACGGCATCGTCCGCAAGAAGACCCTCGAATATCTGGGTGGCTACATCCAGACCGCCGAGCTTAAGGACATGGAGAGCTACATCTGCGCCCCGGGCTGCGGCGGCGACCAAGGAATCCTCGGCGCGGCCGAGCTGGCAAGAAGGGCGCTCGCGTAACTTGCGCTCTCTCCGCCATACAACGCGTTAAGAAAAGACGAGCGCTTCTTGCCAATTGAGCGGCAAGAAGTGCTCGTCTTTTGCATTTGTTTTTGGGCAGGACGCCCCGCCTCCGCTAGAGTCCCTGGACCGCCACACCCACGAGGTTTGGACCGGTGTGGACAAGAAGCGCGGGGCTGATGTCGGAGCGGACGACCTCCACCGCGTTGGCCACGCGCTCGCACAGGGCCTGCTCCATACGGTCGTAGAGGTCGGCGTGGGCCGAGGTGCGGCTCGCGGCAAAGCGCACCTTGGGGTGCTTCTCGACGATGGCGGCGATGAGCTTGACCTCGGTGCGATGCGGTGCTTGCACAGCCATTTCGTGTGCGCGAGGCTGTTGGCTTTCTGGGCCACAGCAATCACCTTCCCCCTAGTATGATGACCTGAACAATCCTCATGCTAGGGGGAAGGTTTTTGTCGCGTAGCGGAAATTGGCCTCCACCCGCTGAGCGGGTGGCTTTCTATGCCGCGCGTGCCGCGCGGCACGGACTAAAGTCCATGAATAAAAACGAGGAAGGCCACGTCCGGCCTCCCTCGCAAAGGGTCTCTGATTACTCCCACTCATTGGGGACAGACTTAAATGAGTGCTCTTGAAATGCCGGCGCCTGGGGACGTTCTTTTTCTGTCTGCAGTTTGGAACGTTCCTTTTCTGTCGGCAGTTTGGGACGGTCCTTAGAGCTGCAGCGCGCCATGAGCGACGAGGCGAAGCGGATCATCCTGTCTTTTGAGTTCTAAGCATAAGCCCCTGTCTCTGAGCAATGACCGGTTCGCATTTGTGCGTATTTGCGTGCGTGGGATTGCGTGAATATGCGTATAGATGCGCCGTTTACGGGACAAAAATGACCGTTTAGCGGTGAGATACGCACAAACACGCACAGACGCGCGTGTTTGTGCGAATATAGAGCTATCCGAAATGCAAGACGTTCTATGACACAGGAGGCACATATGGTAGATTCCAAGCAGGCTCCACTCGACTCCGCGGCAGCCGCAAAAGCAGCGTTCGCTTCGGTCCAGGACAAGCCATTCCCCGATGATATCTTTACGGCTCCCGAGCTTCGTTGGGCTGTGATCGGGTGCGGCGTTATCGCCAACCAGATGGCCCAGTCTCTCGCTCTTGCCGGCCGCAAGCTTGCGGGCGTCGCCAACCGTACGCTGTCCAAGGCTCAGGCTTTTGCTGAGCAGTATGGCATCGAGAAGGTCTATGAATCGGTTGAGGACCTCTACGCCGATCCGGGCATCGACGCCGTCTATATCACCACGCCGCACAACACGCATATCACCTATCTGCGTGACGCGCTGGCCGCCGGCAAGCACGTGCTCTGCGAGAAAGCCATTGCCCTCAATTCCGCTGAGCTCGACGAGGCGCGTGCCATCGCCGACGAGCACAACGTCGTCCTCATGGACGCCACCACGGTGCTTCATATGCCCTTGTATCAAGAGCTGCGCCGTCGCATGGATGCCGGCGAGTTTGGTCGCATGAACCTCGCCCAGCTCAACTTTGGTAGCTACAAGGAGTACGGCGATCTGACCAATCGCTTCTACAACCGCAACCTTGCTGGCGGTGCCATGCTCGACATTGGCGTGTATGCCCTGTCCGTCATGCGTCTCTTTATGGCAAGCCAGCCCATTGAGGTCGTTTCGTTGGGCAACACCTGTGAGACCGGTGTTGACGTTGCGGGCGGCATCGTCTGCCGTAATGCCGAGCAGCAGCTGGGTGTTGTGAGCCTCACGCTCCACTCCAAGCAACCCAAGCGCTCGATTATTAGCTTCGATAAGTGCTATATCGAGGTCAACGAGTATCCGCGCGCCGATCACGCGACTATCGTGTGGACTGCGGACGGCCACCGCGAGGAGGTCCACGCCGGCACCGAGGCTTACGCCCTTTGCTATGAGATGGCCGATCTTGAGAAGGCCGTTGCCGGCGACGACTCTAAGCGTGAGCTTCTGGGCTATGCTTCTGATGTTATGGAGCTGATGACCAAGCTACGCGCCGACTGGGGAGTCGTGTACCCCGAGGAGGAGTAAGCGATGCTAGCGGAAGATAGGCTCAACGCGATCGTGTCGATGGTTCAGCAGACCGGCTCGGTTACCGTGCCGGAGCTTGCCGAAGCCCTGGGCGTGACGGCGTCTACCATTCGGCGCGACCTGCAGACGCTCGACCGAGCACACCGTATCGCCAAGGTGCACGGAGGCGCGACAAGTCTGGAGCGCGCGCACGTGACGCGCGACCTAACGCTTAATGAGCGCAGCGACCTCCATAACGACGACAAGGAGCGTATCTGCGCCCGTGCGGCGGCACTTGTGGAGCCCGAGAGCTTTGTATACATCGACTCGGGTTCGACGACGCTCAGGCTCATCGAGCATCTTCCACACCTTGAAGATGTCACCTATGTGACCGATTCCGTGCTCCATGCTCAACGCCTTGCTTTGCGTGGCATGCGTACCGTGGTGCTGGGTGGCGAGCTCAAACCCGAGACCGAGGCGCTCGTTGGCCCCGATGCCTTGGCAACCTTAGACCGCTACAACTTCAACTGTGGCTTTTGGGGCTCTAACGGCATTGCCGCCGAGCAGGGCTTCACGGCGCCCGATATCGAGGAGGCGCAAGTAAAGCGTATCTCGATGCGCCATACGGCCAAGCGCTTCGTAATCTCGGACGCCAGTAAATTTGGCATGGTGGCGCCCGTCAAGTTCGCGGACTTCCGTGACGCAACGATTATTACCGCAGGCGATGTCCCTGCCAAGTACCGGGCAATGGACAACGTCATCACGGTCTAACAGCAAGGGACGGGCTAAGGCCAAAACCACCGCGAAGGGGCAGGAACCTTTGTGGTGGTTTTGACGTTTGTCCAGATAAAACCTGCCAAAATAAACCTGTCCCTTTTTGGCAGGTTTTAGGGCTCCCAGGGGCAGGGGGCTTCGATGTGGATGTGCTCGCCGGTTACGGGATGCGTAAAGGACACGCTGTGGGCATGGAGCATCAGGCCGTAGGGACGCGGCGTTCCGTACAGGTCATCGCCCACCAGGGGATGGCGCTCGCTGGCCAGATGTACGCGGATCTGGTGCTTGCGGCCGGTGAGCAACTCGACATCGATATACGAGCGCGTGGGCAGGCCACGACGGCTCTTAAGACGTTTGAGCACCTTCACGCGCGTTTGAGACGGCTTGCCGCTGGCGCCGACGCGCATCTTGCGGCTGTCGTGACGGTCGCGGGCGATGGGCTTGTCGATGAGCTTTTCGTTCCAGTCGATCTTGCCCTCGGCGAGCGCCAGGTAGTGCTTTTCGAACGCGTGGTCGATGATCATCTGGTCAAAGGCGGGCTGCGTCTGCTTGTCGAGTGAGAGCAGCACCACGCCGGTGGTGTCACGGTCCAGGCGATTGAGCGGCTGCATGTCGGTCGCGGCAAAGCCGTCGCCCATCGCCAGCAGCAGGTCGCTGGCGTAGTCGGTAAGTGTGCGCTCGCCGGTGCCGTCACCGTGGACGATCATGCCGGCGGGCTTGTCGATGGCCATGAGCCAGGCGTCGCAGTAGAGGACTTGAGGTTCTTCGTTCACGTGTAAGCCTTTCGGTTAGCTAATTCCCACAAACATGCAGCCCGAGGTCGCCCCGCGTAGGCGGGCGGCGGGCTTGCGGCCGGCCTGCGCTGCTTCGACGGCGCGACGGACGCGGGCGACGGCACGGCCCACCTCATCCGTCTCGAGCAGCGTTCCGTCCACCATGAGACGACGCACGCCGGCATCGAGCAGCTGAGGAACCTGCGGCGTGAGGTCGATGGGGTAGGCATCGTACAGGCGAGAGCGGCCGTGGATATTGGTGCGGACGGGCATGACCTTTCCGTCGATATTCTTGAGAGAGAGCTTGCGGGCACGCAGACGGCAGTTGGCACAATCGTGGATGCAGCCGTTGGCAACCTGCAGAATGCAATGCTCGCTTGTCATGACGCGCGGGCGGCCAAAGACGGTGATGCCCAGAGCCGCGGGCGCGGCGGCGCCGAGCGAGACAATCTCGTCGAGCGTGATCTCGGGCGAGAGCCAAAACGCGCCGGCTCCGCGTTCGGCGAGTGCCTCCATGCAGGGCGTGTTGTGCACCGGCAGGCAAGAGCGAATCTCGGCCGTGGCGCCAACCTGGGCGGCCAGGGCAAGCTCAGAGATGTTGCCAATAGCGACCGTGGCGCCAGCAACAACCCATGGGTCAACGCGGACGTGGTCAACGGCGCGGCAGACCTCATCGAGCACGGGTACGATGCCCTGCTCAAACGTATCGGCGGGGGAGAGCTTGGCCGCATCGAGCGCGTCGGTGGTCATGTAGATGCGCGTTGCACCCTCCGCGCGAGCGGCCTCGGCGGCCTCGAGCGAGGTGACGGTAGCGCAGATCTGCGGCTCATCGCGGTAGTGCTCGGGCGCGGGGCGGGAATCATTGGTGACAGTCGCCGGTAGCTCGAGCGTGCGGGCGCGCTCCGCGTACGGCGCCAGAATGGCCTCTTCCAGCGCCTTGCAAGCGGCGGCGCGCACCTTATGTACGGCGGAGAAACCCATGCCACAGCCCTCATCGAGCGCCACCTCAAAGCTCGCAGCCTCAAAGGGAGAGGAACCCATGCGGCCGACGTGCTCAACCAGATCGGACGCCTCGACCGCACGGGTCTTGGCGGCTTCGACGGTAAAGCCCGTGGCCGTGGCCGTAAGCGAAGGGTCGTCGCAGCAGGTGAGCGTAACGGTAAACGGCTCGCCCAGACGCGCCACGACGGACACATCAACAGCTCGGCGGCGCAGCACATCGCGCTTGAGCGCGGCGCCGGCGGCGTCGATGGCACGCTGACTGCGAATCACGCGGACGCGGCAGCCCTCGGGCATGCTGCGGGGTACGCGACATTCGATGACTTCACCGGCTGCGGCATCATCGGCGGCAATGGTGGTCAGGAACTGGTCAAACTCGTTATCGTGGCGAAGCTCCAGCAGGTCGCCCTTGCCCACGGGCTCAAACAGCTCAATACGGGCGATGGCGGCGCGGCGACGGCGGTCGTCGGGCTTGAGGCCGCGCACATCGCGGTTGGCCGGGCGGCTGCCCAGCACCGTGCCCACGATCTGGCCGCGGTTGTTGGAACGCTCATAGCTCATCATCTCGTCGCCCGAGGTGCCGTCCTGATAGGCGTGCGTAAAGTCGCGGTTAAAGCAGCGCTTGAGCTGGCGCTGGCGGGCGTCTTTCTCGTCCTTGGCAACGGTGGTTCCGGCCAGCATGTCATCAATCTGATGACGATACACGTCGACGATGGAATACACGTAATCGGGCGCCTTCATGCGGCCCTCGAGCTTGAGCGACGCGGCGCCGGCGTCATACAGGCGGCGAACAAGTTGTGAAGTGTTGGTGTCACGCGGGCACAGCGCGCGCTCGCGACCGGCAGGGGAGAGCGAGCGACCGTTCTCGTCGATCAGCTCGTAGGGCAAGCGGCAGGGCTGGGCGCACATGCCACGGTTGGCCGATCGTCCCGCCATGGCAAAGCTCGAAAGCAGACACAGGCCAGAGTAGCAAAAGCAGATGGCGCCATGGCTAAAGACCTCAAGGTCCACATCGGGCGCGGCATCGTGAATGGCGGCAATCTCGTCGATGGAAAGCTCGCGCGAGAGGGTCACGCGGTCGGCGCCCTGCTCGCGGCACCAAAGGGTTCCGCGGTCGTCGTGGATGTTCGCCTGGGTCGAGATATGCGTCTCGATGCCGGGCATCGTGCGCTTGACCTCAAAGAACAGGCCCCAGTCCTGGATGATGAAGGCGTCGGCGCCCAGCGTGGAGCAGCGATGGATGAGCTGCAGCGCATCGCTCATCTCGGATTCCTTGATGACGATGTTGACCGTGACGTAGACGCGCGAGCCGGCCAGATGCGCGGCGCGGCAGGCCTGCTCAAAGGCCTCGTCGGTAAAGTTGGTGGCCTTGCGGCGTGCGTTGAAGCTGCCCATGCCGCAGTAGATGGCGTCTGCCCCGGCGGCGAGCGCGGCGGCAAAGGGCTCCGGGCCTCCGGCGGGGGCCAAGAGTTCGGGTCTGCGGTTGGTGGTTCGACTGGCGGTTGCGGTCATATCCTGCCTTTCAAAATGCTCAGATACTCAAAAGTATAGTGGTGCCGTCGCGGCAGGCGATGCCCGTGCTCTAAGCGGGATAAAGTCTTCAGCAGCTTGGACTGGCTGCTTCACATGAGAACCGTTCAGCGGTCCGGGGAAACCGTTGGGCGATAAAATATTCTCGCAACGTGATAATAATCTTGCATCGCGCGGAAACCTTGAGTACTATCCCAATCAAGCGCGGTGTTCAGACCGAACTGTGCCTCCCGGTGTGAACGCCGCGCTCCCGTTCCCTTTTACTTGTAAGGAGAAAAACATGAGCAAGACCGTCGTGTCTTCCGATAACGCACCCGCAGCCATCGGCCCGTATTCCCCCGGTATCCAGACTGGCAACATGGTGTTTCTGTCCGGCCAGCTGGGCATCGATCCCGCGACCGGCAAGCTGCCCGAGGGTGTCGAGGCCCAGGCTAAGCAGTCCCTTGCTAATGTCGAGGCCCTGCTGACCGCTGCCGGCGCCACCTTTGCCGATGTCGTCAAGACCACAGTCTACCTGGCTGACATTGCCGACTTCGCTGCCGTAAACGAGATCTACGCCTCCAAGTTCGAGGCCCCGTTCCCCGCGCGCAGCGCTTTCCAGGTTGCCGCTCTTCCGGCTGGCGGTCTGGTCGAGATCGAGGTTGTCGCCGCTCTCTAAGGTGTTGGTAACAACTAAACATGACATGCAAAAAGACCCTGCAGCGCGTGCGAGCTGCAGGGTCTTTTGTCAAGCGATGCGACAAAAATGATCCGTTTCCCTTCGTCCCCAAGGGATCACGTTTAGCCCTCCTTGCGAACTTTTTGCAGGTAGCGGTAGACGCTGGGCTCCGAGATGCCCAGCGCGGTGGCGGCGCAGGCCACGGCGCCCTTGAGCATAAACACGCCGTTGCCGTTGAGGTGGCGAATGACGTCCACGCGGTCGCTCTGGCCAAGCGACGCTACATCCAGCCCGCGCGCGCTCAGCAACTCGGCAATGCTGCGGTCGATGAGCTCCTGTGTGGACTCCGAAAGGCTTTCGACCTCGATAGGGGCGGGCTCCGTGCGCGTCGGCGCCGCGTCGAAGCAGGCCATGAGCTGCTGTGCCATGGCGTTGATGGAGCGCACGGTCGAGAGATCGGTGTTGACGCAGAGCATGCCGACGATCTCTTTATCCTCGCGGATAAAGAACGTCGCGGACTCCAACGTCTTGCCGCCGGCACCGCGCCCCTCATAGCCCGTAATAAACGGCAGGTCGCGATACTTTGGGTCGTGCATGATCTTGAGCGCCAGATCGGTGGCGGGACCGCCGACTTTACGGCCGCTCACGATGCCGTTGCGAATATCGACGATGGCGTGGTCGGGATCCGAGAAATCGTGCAGGACGATCTCGCTGTTCTTACCGAGTATCTGCTCCAGGAAATCGACCATCGGCAAAAAGCGACGTACGGTCTCGTTCACGGGCAACTCCTTGGGATGAAATCGGAAATGTTCATAACAATTTTTTCTCATGGTAACACGGTGTCTATTGACTCGCATATTCGCAGGTACATTGCGTAATACGGACGAGCGGTAGGAATTTGGCGGTAAACGGTCGACCAAAAGAAAAGTTAGATGTTATTTTGACAAGACACTTTCCTGACCTGCGGAAATGCATAATCCCAGCTCAAGAACAGTCTGATAACAAAAAATTATTATTGAGAATGAGAAAAATCTTTAATACGATATGCAACGAAGGCACAACCTCACCCCCGCACTGCGTCACAATAGAGCGTTAGATGCGAAAACAACTACTTCGAGGATTGGTGGTCAAATGGCCCAGGAGACGGTTACGAACGGCACTGAAGCCCTGTTCACTCGCGAAGGCATGCCGCCCGTTAAGGAAATGATCCCGTGTGCCCTTCAGCACGTACTGGCATCGTTTGCCGGTATCATCACCCCGGCTGTCATCATGGCCGGCGTCTACGGCTTTAATAGCCAGCAGAGCACCGACATCATTCAGGTTGCGCTCATTCTTTCGGCGATCGACACGGCCCTTCAGGCCTTCGCTCCCTTCCGCCGCATCGGCGGCGGCCTGCCCATCGTCATGGGCGTCTCGTTCGCGTTCCTGCCGGCCCTGCAGGCCATGGGTGCCTCGGGCTTTAGCTTTGGTGCGCTGCTGGGCGGCGAGATTGTCGGCGGTGCCGTCGCGGTCCTCTTTGGTCTGGCCTACAGCAAGATTAAGTGGCTGTTCCCGCCCGTCGTGACCGGTACGGTCATCTTCTCCATTGGCGTCTCTCTCTATCCCACGGCCGTCAAGTACATGGCCGGCGGTATGGGTACGCCGCTGTGGGGCACTCCGCAGGCCTGGTGCGTCGCTCTTATCACCTTCGCCGTGGTCTTTGCGCTCGCCAACTTTGGCAAGGGCACGCTCAAGCTGGGATCCGTGTTCTTTGGCATGATCGTTGGCATGATCGTTTCGATCCCCTTTGGCATGATCGACTTCTCCAGCGTCGCCACCGCTCAGGTCTTCGCCCTTCCCAAGCTCATGCCCTACGCGCTCGAGTTTGACCCCGAGGTCTGCATCACCCTCGCCGTCGTGTTCCCCATGGTTGCCATCCAGGTTATCGGCGACGTCTCCGCCGCCTGCCTGGGCTCCATCGACCGTATGCCCACCGAGCGCGAGCTCTCCGGCGCTATCGTGTCCCAGGGCCTCACCTCTATGGTCGGCGGCCTGCTGGGCGGTCTTCCCACCAGCGCCCTTGGCCAGAACGTGGGCATCATCTGCTCCAACAAGGTCGTCAACAAGTGGGTCTTTGTGATCATTGCGGCCGTCTTTGCCATCGCCGGTCTGTTCCCGCAGCTCTCTGCCGTCCTTTCCGCTATCCCGCAGCCCGTCATCGGCGGTGCTACCGTGGGCGTGTTTGGCACCATCACCATGAACGGCGTGCGCATGTTCACCCGCGAGGGCCTCACGCAGCGCACTACCACCATCGTCGGTACCTCCGTCGTCTTTGGCCTGGGTATCTGGATGGCCAGCGGTTGCCTTGCCGGCGAGGGTATGCCCGCCTGGGTGTCCACCGTCATCGGCTCCAATGCCGTAACCCCCACCGCCATCATGGCCATCGTCCTTAACCTGATTCTTCCGCAGACGCCGGTCGTGGCTCAGCACATCGATGCTGCCAAGGACGCTGCCGTGGATCTGGTCTTGCCCGAGAGCAAGAAGTAGCCAATTCGGTGCTATTCGTCGGCGGGCGCATCGCCTCGTCCGCCGACGTCATGCGGCGCCAAGCCGCACTTCAAAGGGTTTGTCCCTTTGGTGAAGCGTTGACGGGAGAGGGCCCGTTTCCGGTGTAGGCCGGCGCTTCGCACTCCGCCATGTCAGAGGTGTCAAACCCCGCCCCTGATGTTGAAGGGAGCATCCATGCTTCTGGTCGCTAACGGTTCTGTCTTTACCCGCAATGCTCAGACCCCGTTCATTCCAAACGGTGCGGTCGCCATTGACGGAGATACGATCGTCGAAGTGGGCCCCGAGTGCGAGCTCAAGGCCAAGTACCCGGATGCCGAGTACGTCGACGCCCGGGGCAACCTCATCATGCCCGGACTCATCAACTGCCACACCCACATCTACTCGGGTTTGGCCCGCGGCCTTGCCATTAAGGGCTGTAACCCTACCAACTTCCTGGAGAATCTTGAGCAGCAGTGGTGGAAGATCGACGACAACCTGACGCTCGACGGCACCAAGGCCAGCGCCTATGCCACGATTCTTGACTCCATCCGCGATGGCGTCACCACGATCTTCGATCACCATGCGAGCTTCTGCGAGATTCCGGGAAGCCTCTTTACCATTAAGGATGCCGCTCAGGAGCTGGGCATGCGTTCGTGCCTGTGCTACGAGGTCTCCGATCGCCGCGGCCAGGAAAAATGCGACCAGGCCATTGCCGAGAACGCCGAGTTTGCCCAGTGGGCCGCCAAGGAGCGTCGCGATAACGACAACCACATGATCGCCGCCATGTTTGGCGGACATGCCACCTTTACGCTGTCGGACGAGACCATGGATAAGATGGCCGAGGCCAACAACGGCCTGACCGGCTTCCACATCCATGTGTGCGAGGGCATGAATGACGTGTGGGACTCCCGCCTCAACCGCGGTGGCATCAGCCCCGTCGAGCGCCTGCTGCAGCACAATCTGCTGGGTCCCGACACCATGCTCGGCCACTGCATCCACGTGACGCCTGCCGAGATGGATATCGTCAAGGAGTCCGGTACCTGGCTCGTCAACAACCCCGAATCCAATATGGGCAACGCCGTGGGCTGCGCCCCCGTGCTCGAATTCTTCCGTCGCGGCATCCCCGTGTGCATGGGCACCGATGCCTACACCCACGATATGCTCGAGAGCCTCAAGGTCTTCCTGATCATCCAGCGCCACAACGCCGCCATGCCCAACGTGGGCTGGTGCGAGGCAATGACGATGCTCTTTGAGAACAACGCCAAGATGGCCAGCAGGTACTTCGATCGCAAGCTCGGTGTGCTCGAGGCCGGCGCTGCCGCCGACGTCATCGTCATGGACTACAAGCCCTTTACGCCGCTGAGCGAGGAGAACATCGACGGCCACATGCTCTTTGGCATGATGGGCAAAAACTGCCGCACCACCATCATCAACGGCCGCGTCCTGTACAAGGATCGCGAGTTTGTCGGTATTGATGAGGACAAGATCAACGCGTGGACCATGGCTGAGTCCAAAAGGCTCTGGAGCACGCTCAACGATCGCGCCTACTAATTACAAGTAGATTCACGCGCGTCGGATGTTTCGCCACATCCGACGCGCGTATGGGCGGCCTCCGCGGGGTCGCCGGCGCTGTGCTAGCGCTACACCGTATTTGCGCCCGCCGCGCGGTCTCGCCGGGCGTTACAGAGAGGAGCTCATTATGAGCGACATCATGAGGCCGATCCCGTTTTCGCAGCTGATGAACTGGATCATCGAGGAGCACAAGACCCAGGACGCCATCTTTGGCGTGCGCAAGATGGTCACGACCAACCAGGAGGGTGCGCTTCCCATTTTTGACGAGCGCATCGAGACTCCGTTTGGCCCGGCCGCCGGTCCCAACACGCAGCTTGCCCAGAACATCGTGGCCTCTTATGTGGCCGGTTCCCGCTTCTTTGAGCTTAAGACCGTTCAGGTTATGGACGGCGAGGAGCTCTCCAAGTGCGTCAACAAGCCCTGCATCGTGGCGCAGGACGAGTGCTACAACTGCGAATGGTCGACCGAGCTCGAGGTTCCGCAGGCCTTTGCCGAGTACGTGAAGGCATGGTTCGCCTGCCACCTGATCGCTCGCGAGTACGGCTTGGGCAGCCCGGACGGCTTTGTCTTCAACATGTCCGTGGGCTATGACCTGGAGGGCATCAAGAGCCCCAAGGTCGACGCCTACATCGAGGGCATGAAGGACGCCAGCGGCTCCGACGTCTGGAACGAGTGCCGCACGTGGGCGCTCGCCAACCTGGACAAGTTTGAGCATGTCGATGCCGCGTTTGTCGAGTCCATCCCGGCGCGCGTCTCCAACTCCATCACTGAGTCCACGCTGCATGGCTGCCCGCCGGCGGAGATCGAGCGCATCGCGACCTATCTGATCACCGAGAAGGGCCTCAACACCTACATCAAGTGCAACCCCACGCTGCTGGGCTATGAGTTTGCCCGCCAGCGTCTGAACGAGCTGGGCTTTGACTATATCGTCTTTGATGATACGCACTTCCGCGAGGACCTGCAGTGGGCCGACGCCGTGCCCATGTTCGAGCGCCTGATTGCCCTGTGCGCCGAGCGCGGCCTGGAGTTTGGCGTCAAGCTGACCAACACGTTCCCCGTCGACGTGACGAGGAACGAGCTGCCTTCCACCGAGATGTACATGTCCGGCCGTTCGCTGTTCTCACTGACCATCGAGGCCGCCCGCCGCATTACCGAGCAGTTTGACGGCAAGCTGCGCATCAGCTACTCCGGTGGTGCCACGGTCTACAACATCCGCGCCCTGTATGATGCCGGTATTTGGCCCGTTACCCTGGCGACCGACGTGCTCAAGCCCGGTGGTTACGAGCGCTTTAGCCAGATGGCCGGCGAGTTTACCGACCTGGACGGCAAGCCGTTTGAGGGCGTCTCGCTCGAGGCCGTGACCGCGATCCAGACCGACTCGCTCACCAACCCGCTCTACAAGAAGCCGCTGCGCCCGCTGCCCGACCGCAAGGTCGCCGGCAAGAGCCCGCTTTCCGACTGCTTTACCACGCCGTGCCGCACGAGCTGCCCCATCCAGCAGGATATTCCCGCCTACCTGGCGGCTGTTGACGAGGGCCGCTACGAGGACGCGCTTAACATCATCATCGAGCGCAACGCCCTGCCGTTCATTACCGGTACCATCTGCCCGCATCCCTGCGGCCGTGCCTGCGAGCGTGCCTTCTACGAGCCCGAGGGCGCCCAGATTCGCGCCAGCAAGCTCAAGGCCGCCCGCGAGGCCATGACCACCGTGCTGCCCAAGCTGCGCGCCCAGGACATCGCCAACGACGCCGAGCGCAACGTTGCCGTTATCGGCGGCGGCCCGGCCGGCCTGGCGACGGCGTTCTTCCTGACGCGTGCCGGCGTGCCCGTTACCATCTTTGAGGCCCGCGATTCGCTCGGCGGTGTAGTCCGTCACGTCATCCCCGAGTTCCGTATCGCCAGCGACGATATCTCGCACGACGCTGAGTTCTGCCTGGCCTTTGGCGCCAAGGTGCAGCTCAATGCTCGCGTGGAGTCCATCGACGAGCTCAAGGCCCAGGGCTTTACCGACGTGGTCGTGGCCACCGGTGCCTGGATGCCCGGCTCTGCGGGCCTGGGCGAGGGCGCCGAGCTCGACGTGCTGGAGTTCCTCGAGGCCGCCAAGAAGGGCGAGAAGCTCGAGCTGGGCGAGGACGTCGTGATCATTGGCGCCGGCAACACCGCCATGGACGCGGCTCGCGTGGCCAAGCGTCTGGCTGGCGTGAAGAACGTGCGCTTGGTGTATCGCCGCACCAAGAAGCAGATGCCCGCTGACGAGGAAGAGCTTGATCTTGCTCTTGCCGACGGTGTTGAGTTCTGCGAGCTGCTGGCCCCCAAGGCGCTTAACGGCGCCGTGCTGACCTGCGACGTTATGGAGCTTGGCGAGCCGGATGCAAGCGGCCGTCGCAGCCCCGTCGCCACGGGCGAGACCGTCGAGCTGCCTGCCACCACGGTGATCTGCGCCGTGGGCGAGGGCATCGATGCCAGCCTGTACGATGCCGCGGGCGTCGAGCACGACCGTCGCGGCCGCCTTGCCGCCACCTCCACCGGCGTCGAGGGCGTCTGGGCTGCCGGTGACTGCCGTCGCGGTCCGGCCACCGTGGTCGAGGCTATCGCCGACGCCGCCGAGGTTGCCCGTGCCATCGCCGGTGTGGACTTTAACAAGTACGCCGACCAGAATGCTCAGGCCGGTCGCGAGGACGCCTGCTACGAGCGCAAGGGGTCGCTGTGCCGCGACAAGCGCAACTGCACCAAGACTCGCTGCCTGGGCTGCGGCTCGGCGTGCGAGGTCTGCTGCGATGTGTGCCCCAACCGCGCCAACGTTGCCATTAAAGTGCCGGGCCTGGCCAAGCATCAGGTCGTCCATGTCGATGGCATGTGCAACGAGTGCGGCAACTGCGCCGTGTTCTGCCCCTACCAGGAGGGTCGTCCCTACAAGGACAAGCTCACCCTGTTCTGGAGCGAGGAGGACATGGAGAACTCCGAGAACGAGGGATTCCTGGCCGTGGACGAGGATCACTTTAAGGTCCGCGTCGCCGGTACGGTCCGCACCGTCTCGGTCGATGCCGTCAACACCGGCCTTCCCGAGGCCGTCCGCCTGACCATCAGGGCTGTGCGCGACAACTATTCGTACCTTCTTAAGAAATAGGCGAGTCTCTTATGGCCAAAGCTATTCAACATAACGTGGCCTACGTTGCCTGCGGAAGCGGTTGCGCCTCCGCAGGCGGCGACGCCCGCTGCAGCGAAGGCTGCATTGGCTGTGGCGCCTGTGTCACGGCCTGCCCCCACGGCGCCATTGCGCTGGCCGATGGCATCGCCCGCGTGGATCGCTCCAAGTGCACGGGCTGCGGCCTGTGCGGCATGGCGTGCCCGCAGCGCGTGATTGCCTTTGTTCCCGGCTACCAGAACATCCTGGTGCGCTGCAACAACACCGATAAGGGCGCCATTGCGCGCAAGATCTGCGACACGAGCTGCATCGGTTGCGGCATGTGCGCTAAAAAGTGCCCCGCCGGCGCTATCCGCATCGAGGACAACTGCGCCCATATCGACGGCGCGGACTGCCTGTCGTGCGGCATGTGCGCCGTCGTCTGCCCGCATGGCGCCATTCACGACCGCACCGGCATCGCCGCCGGCGTGTAGAAGGGAATCACCATGGCACAGGAATTCACTTTTACCGTTAACGGCGTCGAGCGCACGACGACCCAAAACAAACCGCTGCTGCGCTACCTGCGCGACGACCTGCATATTCACTCCGCCAAGGACGGCTGCTCCGAGGGCGCGTGCGGTACCTGCACCATCCATGTGGACGGTGCGGCCGTCAAGGCGTGCGTGCTGACCACCGCTCTTGCCGCCGGCCGTAATATCGTGACCGTCGAGGGCCTGCCCGAGGACGTGCGCGAGGCCTTTGTGTACGCCTTTGGCGCCGTGGGCGCCGTGCAGTGCGGTTTTTGCATCCCCGGCATGGTCATGGCGGGCGCTGCGCTTATCGCCGAGGACCCCGAGCCCACCGAGGAGCAGATCAAGTACGCCATCCGTGGCAACGTCTGCCGCTGCACCGGCTACAAGAAGATCATCGAGGGTATTTCGCTGGCAGCTGCGGTGCTCCGCGGCGAAAAGCAGATCGACGAGGACTTGGAGCGCGGCGACGACTACGGTGTGGGCAAGCGTGCCTTCCGTATCGACGTGCGCAAGAAGGTACTCGGCGAGGGCAAGTACCCCGACGACATCGACGAGCTCGATCAGCCGGGTCTGACCTATGCCAGCGCCGTGCGCTCCAAGTATCCGCGCGCCCGTGTGCTCTCCATCGATACCTCCAAGGCCGAGGCCCTGCCCGGTGTGGTGGGCATCCTGCGCGCTGAGGACGTGCCGGTCAACCAGGTCGGCCACCTTATCCAGGATTGGGACGTCATGATCGCGGCGGGCGATATCACCCGCTGCGTGGGCGATGCCATCGTGCTGGTGGTTGCCGAGGACGAGGCGACGCTCGAGAAGGCCAAGAAGCTCGTAAAGATTGATTACGAGCCGCTGGAGCCCGTGCGCAACATTGTCGAGGCCAGGGCTGCCGACGCCCCGCGCCTGCACGACAGTTTCTTTGCCTTTGGCAACACGGTGGAGCTCAAGGACAACGTGTGCCAGAGCCGTCACGTGACGCGCGGCGACGCCGCCAAGGCGCTGGCAGAGAGCGCGTTCACCGTGACGCAGCGCTTTACCACGCCCTTTACCGAGCATGCCTTCTTGGAGCCCGAGTGCGCCGTTGCCTTCCCGTACAAGAACGGCGTCAAGGTGCAGTCGACCGACCAGGGTGCCTACGACACGCGCAAAGAGTGTGCCCACATGTTTGGCTGGGACAACGAGCCCGAGCGCGTGGTCGTCGAGACCATGCTCGTGGGCGGCGGCTTTGGCGGTAAGGAGGACGTTTCGATCCAGCACCTGGCCGCGCTTGCTGCCTATAAGCTCCAGCGTCCTGTGAAGTGCAAGCTCACGCGTGCCGAGTCGCTCGCGTTCCATCCCAAGCGTCATGCCATGGACGGCACCTTTACACTGGGCTGCGATGCCGAAGGCAACTTTACCGGCCTGGATTGCGAGATCAACTTTGATACCGGCGCCTACGCTTCGCTGTGCGGCCCGGTGCTCGAGCGTGCCTGCACGCATGCCGTCGGTCCCTACAAGTACCAGAACACCGACATCCGCGGCTTCGGCTACTACACTAACAACCCGCCTGCCGGCGCGTACCGTGGCTTTGGCGTTTGCCAGTCCGAGTTTGCGCTCGAGAGCCTGATCGACCTGCTGGCCGAGAAGGTCGGTTTGGATCCGTGGGAGATTCGCTACCGCAACGCCATCGAGCCGGGCGAGGTTCTGCCCAACGGCCAGATTGCCGACTGCTCCACGGCGCTTAAGGAGACGCTGCTCGAGGTCAAGGATGCCTACTACGCGCATCCCGGACACGCTGGCATTGCCTGCGCCATGAAGAACGCCGGCGTGGGCGTGGGTCTGCCCGATGCCGGCCGCTGCAAGATTCGCGTCGAGGATGGCCGCGCCGTGGTCTATGCCGCCACGTCCGACATCGGCCAGGGCTGCAACACGGTCTTTTTGCAGGACGTTGCCGAGGCCTGCGGTCTGCCGCTTCGCTGCATTGCCAACGGCGAGTGCTCCACCGAGAACGCTCCCGATTCCGGCACCACGTCTGGTTCGCGTCAGACGGTCGTGACCGGCGAGGCCGTGCGCGGTGCCGCTTTCCTGCTGCGCGACGCCATGGTTGGCATCGAGGCCGGCAAGCCTGCGCCCGCCGCTCCGGTGAGCGCGCATGGCGACGGCGTCAAGATCGAGTACGACGACGGTCGCGCCTACCAGCTGCGCACACAGGAACTCGTCGCCGGCCAGGGTATGCATCCTCAGGACCCTGCGGCCACCATCAAGGCGCTCGAGGGATGCGAGTTTGGCTACGTGTATCTGGAGCCGACCGACAAGCTGGGCGCCGATGTTCCCAACCCCAAGAGCCACATCTGCTACGGTTTTGCCACACATGTGGTCATTCTGGATGATGACGGCCGCGTGAGCGAGGTCTATGCCGCGCACGATTCCGGCAAGGTGGTCAACCCTATCTCCATCCAGGGTCAGATCGAAGGCGGCGTGCTCATGGGTATGGGCTATGCGCTTACCGAGGACTGGCCGCTCAAGGACTGCGTGCCCCAGGCCAGGTACGGCACGCTCGGACTGTTCCGTGCGCCCGAGATTCCGGATATCCACGCCATTTACGTGGAGAAGGACGAGCTGCTGCCCGTGGCATACGGCGGCAAGGGCATCGGCGAGATCGCAACGATCCCCACGGCGCCCGCCGTGCAGAACGCCTACTGCGCGTTTGACGGCAGGCTGCGTCCAAATCTGCCCATGGTGGATACGCCCTACAGCCGCGTCCGCAACCGCGGGTAGGGTAGGGCGCGGACAGTCATTGCTGACGAGCTGTTCGCGCTCAACATCAACTGCATATGCTGCACCTTTGGCCCCAGCTCCATCGCGAGCCGGGGCCTTTTGTTTGGAGCGGAAACTGTGTCCCGGAATTGCCACTCAGAACGGGACGCGCTTTCCGGATGGCATGCTTGGCGGAAACTACGGCCCAGTTTTTGGCTCCAGAACGGGGTACATTTTCCGGAACGGTCCACGTGCGGGGGTGTACCGCCCCTTTTCGTGCTCCGCTTGTCGGATTACGTTATAGCTAGACATATTATAGGAAGGTATAATATAGCTAGCTATAACGTAAAGGAAGGATGGCCCTATGTTTATCGGAAGAACAGTGGAAATGTCCGAGCTCAATCGACTGTATGGCACGGGCTCCTTTGAAATGCCTGTGATTTACGGCCGCCGTCGTGTGGGTAAAACGCGCCTTATCACAGAGTTCATCCAAGGCAAGAAGGCTATTTACTTTCAAGCTCGTCGTACCAATGCGGAGGCAAACCTGCACGGCTTTAGCCAGGCGATACTTGCAGGCTCGGTTGGTGCTGCAGGCGTGTCGTTTCGTAGTTTTGACGAAGCGTTCGATGCATTGGCCACCATGGCTCGAGCGGAACGTTTGATTGTCGTGATTGACGAGTATCCCTATCTCGCCCAATCGAATCCCGAGATCAGCTCGTTGCTGCAAGACAAGATTGATCACCTGTACAAAGAGACCAGGCTCATGCTGATTCTATGCGGCTCGTCTCTTTCGTTTATGGAGGAACAGGTATTGGGCTACGAGAGCCCACTATACGGTAGGCGTACGGCCCAGTTTAAGATCATGCCGCTCGATTTTACGACGACCCTCGGCCTGTGGCAGAGCATGGGTCGCGAAGACGCTGCGGTTTGCTATGGCATGACGGGCGGCATTCCTGCATATATCGAGAAAGTCGATCCTACCGTATCGCTCAAGGACAACATCAAGCGTCTTTTTCTTACCCCTACGGGTTATCTCTTTGAAGAGCCGAGTAACCTGCTATTGCAAGAGTGCCGCAATCCCGAGCAATATGATGCGATCGTGCAAGCAATTGCTCAGGGGCGCTCGAAGATCTCGGAGATTGCGAGCTCTACGGGAATCCCTGCGAGCAACGTAAAGAGCTATGTGGATAAGCTGGCGTCGCTTGGGATTGTCGAGCGCGAGCTGCCCCTAAACGAGACGAGCAATAAGCGGGCTGTGTATCTGCTGAGCGACCAGATGTTTAGGTTCTGGTACAAGTTTGTGCCGCAGAACATTGGGCTGATTCAAAACGATATGGCCGAGATGGCGTATAAGCGCATTGAGCCGCACATATCGGATTACATGGGTACGGTCTTTGAGCTTATATGCAGACAATACGTGTACGAACTCGCGCGTGCGGGCCAGCTCGATGTGGTTCCGGCGAGCGTCGGGCGCTGGTGGGGGACGGATAATCGCACGCATACGCAGGAAGAAATCGACTTGATTGTTGACGATGGCGAGGGCACTGCGCTGTTTGCGGAGTGCAAATGGCGCAATGAACCGGCGGGCGAAGACGTGCTGCAAAAGCTCGTTCATCGAAGCGAGCTCTTTAGACGGCAACGAAAAAGCTATGCGCTTTTCTCAAAAAGCGGCTTTACGCAGGGATGTCGGGATGCCGCGGAGAGTAGGGGAGACGTCAAGCTGATCTCGTTTGCCGAGATGTGCGAGCGGAGATAACCAAGCGCTCTGATGTGATGCTCGGAATGGGACGCGCTTTCCCCTTGCGGCCTTTGGCGGAAAGCGCGTCCCAGATTATAGCTCCAGAGTGGGATGGCCTTTCCGGATCGGCCCCTCGCGGAAACTGCGTCCCGGATTCGATGCTCAGGACGGGATGCCGTTTCCGATAGAGGCATGGGGTGGAAAGCCTCCCATTTCTAATGTTCAAGAAATGGGAGGCAGCTCATCGCGAGCTGGGCCTTTTGTTTGGAGCGGAGGCAGCATCCCAGAATTCGGGCAATCCGGTGGTCAGGGGTTGAGCGAGCGTCGCGCTAAGGATGCCAAGCGTAAAACTTTCAATGAACATAGCGTAAAAACTACATCCGCAACGGCGTAAAAACTACATTGGAAGTAGCGTAAAATCCGCATTGAAAATGGCGTAATTTCGTATATCGCATGATTGCCCGAGCTTGCACACGGCCTTTTGCGAGCTCTTGCCATGAACGAGAGCCAGGCTGTCACGTACAAGACGCTCATAAAGGACGCCTCGTACGGTGAGGCGGGCCCCGACGAGAGGACCATCGCTGCGTACCTGGATCTCTTCAACAGGCTCAAGCTGACCGAGGACCTGTGCGGAGTTTTGGCTTGGCTGCCAGGTTGTGGAAGTTGCGCTCGCTGCGCACGGAGAAATTGTCCATACGGACTCCTTTCATCGATGTTGGCAGGGCCACCGTGCCTCTTGGCCGGTTGGCGTCGGGATCGTGGAGCCAACTCTCTACCCCGACTCTGGATAAAACGCGCCCGCTCCTTGCGGGCACGATGGAGTCTATCAGCGCGCGCGGATGGCGCTTGATTTCCCAAGTGATTATTCGGCTTTCATCCGGAAAAGTGTCGAAATCAGCCGTGTAAAAGTACGGAAAAGTGTCGAAATAGGCACCTTAAAACTTCGGAAAAGTGTCAAATTCGATGGGCAAATTATCCGGAAAAGTGTAGCTGGATGACAAAACAGCACTTAGAAGCCGGTGCTGGATGCGGGATCCTGCGGCCGCCTTCAGCCCTCGCTACTCGTCGTCCCCGTCGTTAGGGTCGCCCTTGAGGGTGTTGATGTCCAGGTACTGGTTATCGTCCTCTTTTTGTTGGGTCTCCGACTCCGCTTGGGTGGGGCCGCGGAACAGCTGGAATCCCTCAAACGCAATGACACCGAGCAGGGCAATGATAATGGCGATAAAGGCAACCTTGACTGCCTGCGGAAATTCCGAGAAACGCAGCGCCTTTTCCTCGGCGTAATAATCGGCGAAGCGCTCTTCGCCCGTGCTTTTGGTATACGACGGCGCGGACGCGGCCTCCGAGTCATATTCCGGTGCAGGCGTGGCAGCGTACGGATCGTTGAGATAATCGCTCGATGCGGTGCCATAATCCTCGGTCTCGATGCGACCGGTGCCAGCATAGCCATCGGAATAATCGGAATATGCCGCACCGCCCTCATAGTCCGCGGCGCTCGTGTTGGCGGCAAAAAGCGGGTTAACTGGAACATCGAGCGCCGGCATGCCGGTAGAGGTCTCATCCAGATCGGCTGCAGCCCACGAATCGTAGGCAACCTGACGGGCAACGGGCTCATCGAGCCTTGCGACTGGAGGCTTGCGTGCCGCAGGAACAGGCAACTGCTGGGCGCTGTACATAACAGTGCTGTCGGCCGATTTGCCCTGCGTCGCTGCAGCGAGAAATGCCGCCGTCTCGGACGGGTCGCTTGCGGGGCGGGGAGCGGGTGTGGGCGCCGAAGTGGGTGCGGGCGTAGGCGCGGGCGTCGAAACGGGCGACTGCGCAGGAGTCGGCGCAGATGCGGGCTTAGGCGCAAGTGCGGGGTTGGGGTTTGACGGGCGAGCCCCGCCGCCCATGAGTTCGTCGGCGGTCCACGGGCGATCATCCATCACGTCGTCAAGGCTCAGCGAAAACAGGTCGTCTTCACCCTCATCGAACATGCGGTGCACATGTCCACCAATTGCCGGAATCAATCCGCGACCGGTGCATGATGCCTTGCTCAACGCCATTCTGTTCCATCCTTTCGAAATACTAATGACATCGATTATATGGAACTTCCCAAGCGGCTCGGTCTTGGATTCGTGCTTTCCAGAACTCGCGCCCAAAAGGGGAGGGCAATCCAGGCGAGTGCCTACTTGTCGCCGGCCGCCGCCTTGGCCTCATTGAGGTAGCTATAGAAGCTGTATTTGGAGATGCCAAAGAACTCACAGGCGCGCTCGCTCGACTTGGAAATGAGGAAGGCGCCGCGACGGTCGAGGTAGCCAATGGCGCGAATGCGCTCGTCTTTGGTCATAAGGGCCGCGGGCTTGCCCACAAACTGCTCGCACTCGTGCAGCAGGTCCTCGAGCAGGTCACCGATGTTTTTGGTAATGGGCTCGGGCTCGGTATAGCCCGTGCCGCCGGTGCCGGTAAAGGCGTCGAGCGAACGCTCAAAAGCCTTCATGAGCGTAATGTCAAAGTTGATGCCCAGAATGCCGACGGGCTTGCCCTCGTCGTTGCGGATAAAGATCGTCGACGATTTGAGCAGCTTACCGTCGGTGGTTTTAGTGAGGTACGGCTCGCGGTCGTGTACATCGGTGGCGCCCTCGTGCATGGACTCAAACACGATATGGCTGGGACCGTCACCCAGTTTGCGCCCGCTGACGTGGCCGTTTTCGATCACCACGATGGAGTGGTCCACGTCCTCGGTCTCCAGGTCGTGGACGACGACTTCGCAGTTGGGGCCAAATTGGAGCGCCAGGCCGTGTGCAAGGCGCTTATAAAACTCAATCTGTGACGGGGTCATGGGTGCCTTCCTAAAAATTAGTTTGGGCTCACTGTGCCATAAACCACACTTGACCGCAAACAAATCCATCAACAAGGCAATTCATGACCGTTCGGGGGCGAAAAAGTACCGATTACGGCAACAAACAATTCGTTAGGTATGCCAATCAAAAAGTGTGATAGAACATTACTAACAAACTTTTTGTTTGGCATCCACATAAAAGTTCAGCCGTGTGAATGGGATCGGGCTGAAACGCGTATGCGGGGGCCGGCAAGAGAGGACTTAAGGAGTTCACCGTATGGCCGATAAGATCCAGTGGGCGGGCAACACGATGCCCAAGAGCGATGACAAGCACTTGGGAATCATGAGTCTCGACCACGTGAAGAAGGCCCGTGCCTTCCACCAGTCGTTCCCTCAATATACCGTCACCCCGCTTGCCCGCCTGGACGGTCAGGCTGCGCGCCTGGGTCTGTCCAACCTGTGCGTTAAGGACGAGAGCTATCGCTTTGGCCTCAACGCCTTTAAGGTTCTGGGCGGCTCGTTTGCCATGGCCAACTACATTGCCGACGAGACCGGCAAGGACGTTGCCGACTGCACCTTCGATTACCTGACCTCCGACCAGCTTGCCGAGGACTTTGGCCAGGCTACCTTCTTTACCGCTACCGACGGCAACCATGGTCGCGGCGTGGCATGGGCTGCCAACAAGCTGGGCCAGAAGGCTGTCGTGCACATGCCCAAGGGTTCCACCAAGCCCCGCTTCGATAACATTGCCGCCGAGGGCGCCACGGTGACCATCGAAGAGGTCAACTACGACGAGTGCGTGCGCATGGCCGCCGCCGAGGCCGATGCCTGCGAGCGCGGCGTCATCGTTCAGGACACCGCCTGGGAGGGCTACGAGAAGATCCCGTCCTGGATCATGGAGGGCTACGGCACCATGGCTTCCGAGGCTGCCGAGCAGCTGCGCGAGATGGCCATCAACCGCCCGACGCACGTGTTTGTCCAGGCTGGCGTGGGTTCGCTCGCCGGCGCCGTGGTGGGCTACTTCACCAACCTGTATCCCGATAACCCGCCCACCTTCGTCGTGGTCGAGTGCGCGCCTGCCGCCTGCCTGTACAAGGGCGCTGCCGCCGGCGACGGCGACCCGCGCATCGTGGACGGCGACATGCCCTCCATCATGGCCGGCCTGTGCTGCGGCGAGCCCAACATCTTGGGCTGGGATATCCTGCGCAACCACACCACCGCCTTCGTGTCCTGCCCCGACTGGGTCACCGCTCGCGGAATGCGCACCCTGGGCGCTCCCGAGAAGGGCGACCCGCGCGTCATCTCCGGCGAGTCCGGCGCTGTGACCACCGGCCTGGTCGAGACTCTCATGCTCGATCCCGAGTACGCCGAGCTCAAGGAACTCATCGGCCTGGACAAGACGAGCTCCGTGCTCTGCTTCTCCACGGAAGGTGACACGGACCCCGACCAGTATCGTCGAATTGTTTGGGAAGGCGAATATCCCACTTGCTAATCGTTGGGGCGGAGTAAATAGGTATCGCTCCGCCACCTCACAGGTAGATTCCTTCGTTTGAAAGGTTATGAACAATGGCTAAAGAACTCGATTACGACGCTATTAAGGCTGCGGCTGAGTCCCATCGTGCTGATATGACGCGTTTTCTTCGCGCAATGATTAGCCACCCCTCTGAGTCTTGCGAGGAGGGTGAGGTTGTCGCTTGCATCAAGGCCGAGATGGAGAGCCTTGGCTATGACGAGGTCAAGGTCGACGGCCTGGGCAACGTTATGGGCTTTATGGGCGAGGGCGACAAGATCATCGCCATCGACTCCCACATCGACACCGTCGGTATCGGCAACATCGAGAACTGGGATGCCGATCCCTATGAGGGCTACGAAACCGACGAGATCATCTACGGCCGCGGCGGCTCCGACCAGGAGGGCGGCATGGCTTCTGCTACCTATGCTGCCAAGATGATGAAGGACATGGGCCTCATCCCCGAGGGCTACAAGATCATGGTCGTCGGCACCGTCCAGGAAGAGGACTGCGACGGCATGTGCTGGCAGTACATCTACAACAAGGACGGCATTAAGCCCGAGTTCGTCATTTCCACTGAGCCCACCGACGGCGGCATCTATCGCGGTCACCGCGGCCGCATGGAGATCCGCGTCGACGTTCACGGCACCTCCTGCCACGGTTCCGCTCCCGACCGCGGCGACAACGCCATCTACAAGATGGCCGACATCATCGCCGACGTCCGCGCCCTCAACAACAACGGCTGCGACGAGTCGACCGACATCAAGGGCCTCGTCAAGATGCTCGACCCCAAGTACAACCCCGAGCACTTTGAGGACGCCCGCTTCCTGGGCCGCGGCACCTGCACCGTCAGCCAGATCTTCTACACCAGCCCCAGCCGCTGCGCTGTCGCTGACTCCTGCGCCATCTCCATCGACCGTCGCATGACCGCCGGCGAGACCTGGGAGTCCTGCCTGGACGAGATCCGCAACCTGCCGGCCGCCAAGAAGTACGGCGACGACGTGAAGGTCTCCATGTACATGTACGACCGTCCGTCCTGGACCGGCGAGGTCTACGAGACCGAGGCTTACTTCCCCACGTGGATCAACAAGGAGACCGCTCCGCACGTCAAGGCCCTCGTCGACGCCCACAAGGCCATGTTCGGTGACGAGCGCATCGGCTGCGAGCCCAGCATGGACAAGCGCACCGGCCGTCCGCTGTGCGACAAGTGGACCTTCTCCACGAACTGCGTTTCCATCCAGGGCCGCTATGGCATCCCCTGCGTTGGCTTTGGCCCGGGTGCCGAGTCTCAGGCTCACGCTCCCAACGAGGTCACCTACAAGGACGACCTGGTCACCGCTGCCGCCATGTATGTTGCTGCTTTGAACCTCTACGATCCGAGCCAGGCCGATGGCGACGCTACCGTGTTCCGCGCTGGTCTGACCAACAACAAGATCGACTAGTCCCATTCCTCGATCTTGTTGAGCCGGGGACAGCCTGTGTCCCCGGCACCCCCTGTTGACTTGGGGCCCGCGGTCGTTATCTCCCATGCTTCCTCAACGGTAGCGGGTCCTCGTCATAGCGCTCTGCATGTTCTAGCCACACGCGCATGCCGGAGCACATCTACTCATTGCGATCGTTTCATCTATGGAAAGGATATTTACATGGACGCCAAGTTTACCGAGCTCGTCGAGCAGCTGAACGGCCTCGATTTTAAGGGCATGTACGGCAGCGACTTCCTGCACACCTGGGATAAGACCACCGATGAGCTCAAGGCTCTCTACATCGTTGCCGACGCCCTGCGCGAGCTGCGTGAGAACAACGTTTCGTCCAAGATCTTCGACTCGGGCCTGGCCGTCTCCCTGTTCCGCGACAACTCCACCCGTACGCGCTTCTCCTTCTCTAAGGCCGCCAACCTGCTCGGCCTCGAGCTGCAGGACCTGGACGAGAAGAAGTCCCAGATCGCTCACGGCGAGACCGTCCGCGAGACCGCTACCATGATCTCCTTCATGGCCGACGTCATCGGCATCCGCGACGACATGTACATCGGCAAGGGCGACGCCTACATGGCCGAGGTCTCCGAGTCTGTCCAGCAGGCCTACGAGGACGGCGTTCTGGATCACCGTCCCACGCTCATCTCCCTGCAGTCCGACTCCGATCACCCCACGCAGTCCTCTGCCGACATGCTCTACCTCATCAACGAGTTTGGCGGTCTTGAGAACCTCAAGGGCAAGAAGGTTGCCGTCACCTGGGCCTATTCGCCCTCTTACGGCAAGCCGCTGTCCTGCCCGCAGTCGCTGATCAGCCTGCTGCCCCGCTTTGGCATGGACGTCACCCTGGCCCACCCCGAGGGCTACGACCTCATGCCCGAGGTCGTCGAGCGCGCCAAGGGCTATGCCGCCGAGTCCGGCACCACCTTTAAGCAGGTCAACACCATGGCCGAGGCCTTCGAGGGCGCCGACATCGTGATCCCCAAGAGCTGGGCTCCGTTTGCCGCCATGGAGAAGCGCACCAACCTGTACGCCGAGGGCGACGACGCCGGCATCGCCGCGCTCGAGAAGGAGCTGCTCGCCCAGAACGCCACCCATCAGGACTGGTGCTCCACGACCGAGCTCATGGAGAAGACTGCCAACGGTCAGGACACCATCTTTATGCACCCGCTGCCTGCCGACATCTCCGGTGTCTCCTGCGAGCACGGCGAGGTCAACGCCGACGTCTTCGACATGCACCGCGTGGGCATGTACAAGGAGGCCAGCTACAAGCCGTACGCTATCGCAGCCATGATGTTCCTGCAGAAGGTTGCCGATCCCGCCGCTACCCTCAAGGCCCTCGACGAGCGCAACACCGCCCGTTGGTTCCAGGCCTAAAGCCGGGTTGAGGTAAGCCATGTAAAGGGGGCGCTCTGCCAACCGGCGGGGTGCCCCTTTTTTGCATCGCGGGCGTGCGGGATAAGCGCCTTCGATGTGGATGCCCGCGGCGCGAGTTATGGGTACGATGGTTTCAGGGGAGGTATCACCATGAAACTTGGTTGCGTGATTATGGCTTCGGGCGAGGGCAAGCGGTTTGGCTCTAACAAGATGCTTGCCGATATCTATGGCGAGCCGCTGATTGCCCGGACCATCGATTCGGTTCCCCGGGGCTTTGACGTTGTGGTTTCGACGCGTTGGCCCGAGGTCGCCCAGATTTGCGAGGACAAGCATTGCCCGTATGTGCTGCACGATGGCAAGCTCAGGAGCGAAAGCGTCCGTGCGGGCCTTTCGTGGGGGGTCGATCGCAACTGGAAAGGCTGCCTCTTTTTGCCGGGCGACCAGCCGCTCGTGAGTTCGGATTCTTTTGAGGCTATGGTTCGTGCATTTGACGAGCGTGGCCGCAAGCATCCGGTGCGTCTTGCGTGCAACGGTGAGCCTTCGAGCCCGGTGCTCTTTCCGGCGGAACTGTTCGATGCACTTATGTGTCTTGAGGGTAAGGACGGCGGCGGTTCGATCCTCAAGGACCGTACCGACGTGGTGCTGGTCGAGGCGCGTGCCTACGAGCTGTGGGACGTCGATACCGTCAAGGGACAGCGACGCATAACGGAGCATATCGCCGCCTGCTCGTATTTTGATCGCGTGGCCAACTGCATCAATCAATAAGGAGCAATTATGATCATCATCAAAAACGGCGCACTCGTGACGCCCCAGGGGCTTCGCCGCGCCGATCTTGCCATGGATGGCGATAAGATCGTGCGGATTGCCGCGGCGATTGAGCCGGCCGAGGGCGATACCGTCGAGGATGCTGCGGGCTGCTGGGTGTTCCCGGGCTTTATCGATGGGCACACGCACATGCAGTGCTGGACCGGCATGGATTGGACAGCCGATAGCTTTGAGACCGGCACGCGCGCGGCTGCCTGCGGCGGCACGACGACCATTGTGGACTACGCGACGGCCGATCGCGGCGTGACCATGCCCGATGCCTTGGTCGAGTGGCGTCATCGCGCCGACGGCACCTGCACCGCCAACTATGCCTTCCATATGGCGCTTGCCGAGTGGAATGAGCGCAACCGCGCCGATCTTTCGGCCATGCGCGAGGCGGGCGTGTCGTCGTTTAAGACCTACTTTGCCTACGACCATCTGCGCCTGGACGATGCCGAGACGCTCGAGGTGCTGGAGGAGCTCAAGCGCGTGGGCGGTATCCTGTGCGTGCATTGCGAGAACGGCACGTTGGTCAACGCGCTGCAGAAGCGCGTGTTTGAGCAGGGTATCCACGGGCCCGAGGGCCATGCGCTCAGCCGTCCGGACGTGTGTGAGGCCGAGGCCGTGAGCCGCCTGCTGTATCTGGCGCACTTGGCCGGGGACGCTCCGGTCAACGTGGTGCACCTTTCGACCAAGCTGGGGCTCGAGGCCATTCGCGCTGCCAAAGCGCGCGGGCAGAAGAACATCTATGTCGAGACATGCCCTCAGTATCTGATGCTCGACGACACCTGCTATCTGGAGCAGGGCGAGGACGGCTTTGCGGGCGCCAAGTACGTGATGAGCCCGCCGCTGCGCCATGCCGGTGACCGTGCCGCGCTGCGCGAGGCGCTTGTGGCTGGCGAGATCGATACTATTGCCACCGACCACTGCAGCTTTAATCTGCACGGGCAAAAGGACCGAGGACGCGATGATTTCCGCGCGATTCCCAACGGCGGGCCCGGCGTGGAGCATCGTCCCGTTGCGATTGCCACGAGCTTTGAGGGACAGCTGGGTCCCGAGGATCTGTGCCGCTTGATGAGCGAGAACCCGGCGCGCGTTTTTGGCATGTATCCGCGCAAGGGCTGTCTTGCCGAGGGCGCCGATGCCGACGTGTGCGTGTGGGATCCGTGCGCGCGTTGGACGATCAGCGCCGCGACGCAGCATCAGGCCGTGGACTACACGCCGCTCGAGGGCTTTGGGGCACATGGCCGCGCCAAGGCCGTGTTTGTGAACGGCGTGCTGGCGGCACGCGACGGCGAGCCCACCGGAGCCCAACCCGGCCGCTACGTGCCCCGCTAACAGGAAGACCGCCGGGGTAGCTAATTTGGGAGATGATTTTTCGGGACGGGGTAGCAAAAAGAGCCCCGTCCCAAATTTGCTACCCCTGGAGGCTGGTGGCGATGAGGGGGCGGTTGAGGGCTGCCTCGAAGCGATCTGCCATTGTTGGGTCGGCAAGCGTGTCGGCTTGGTTGAGCATGACGCGTGCGGTGCTGAGTCCCAGCGCCTGCATCTCGGCATTGAGCACCTGGGCGACGCGCTCGGGCGTGGCGATGTCGGTAGGCTCGCAGCCGCAGCGCTCGCAGAAGAGCTCGGGGCGGTGGACAACCTCGGCGACGGGCCTGCCCAGCCCCGAGGCGCCGACGACCCAGACAACGTTTGCCGTGGCGGCGGGAATTACCGGCTCCCAGGCGGCATGCGCCTTGAGCGGGAGTCGCTTGCTGCCATCTGCCTCGGCCAACACATAGTCAAAGCGCTGCGCCAGCTGGTCGATCGGCTCAGCGGGGGCGGAGAGCTTGCCTGTCTCCGGGTCCAAAACACCCGCCTGGCAGATGCTTCCGCGGACAAGTTCCGCGCATGCCTCGCAGGTGCAGCCGGGAACATGCGGGGTCCCCGGCTTCCAAGGCGCGGCGTCCAGGCGACGGCTCGACCCGTCCCATGGCACGCCGGCGACGGGAAACATGTGCGTGGTGGTGCAGAGGAGCACGCGCCCGCCGCCGCGCATGAGCTCGAGACCCAGCATCTTCAGCAACGTCGACTTGCCGCCGCTGCCGATAATCGCGGTAATGCCCGGCTCGATCTTGAGCGCGGAGGCAAGGTTTCCGCTCGTCGTTTCCATCTGTTCACCGCCGTATAATACTGTGATAATAAATAATCATCAGAGTAGCGGCCGAACCGCTTTTGCTCTGCTCAAACCGTAGCACAGGGAGGTGCCCCGGGAATGCTCGTTTATGTTCGCGGCGCCGGCGATATCGCCACGGGCGTCGCCGCTCGCTTGGTGCGCGCCGGCGTTTCGGTCGTTATGGCCGATATCGCGGTTCCCACGTGCATCCGCCGCACAATCTGTTTTTGCGAGGCCATTCGCCTGGGCGAGGTCGAGGTCGAAGGCATTCGCGCTCGCTTGGCACGGACGCCGGCTGAGGCGCTTGAGATTACCGAGGCTGGAGACGTCGCCGTTGTGGTGGACCCTCAGGCCAAGATGCTCGATGAGCTTAAACCCGCGGCTGTGGTCGACGCGATTTTGGCTAAGCGCAACTTGGGCACCACGCGCGACATGGCGCCTGCCGTCATCGCTGTGGGGCCGGGCTTTACCGCGCCGGTTGACTGCGACGCCGTGGTCGAGACCATGCGCGGACATTTTCTCGGCCGTGTCATTACCCAAGGTTCGCCCCAGCCCAACACGGGCGTGCCGGGCATTATCGCCGGCTATGGCAAGGAACGTGTTATCCACAGCCCCGCCGCCGGCGTGTTTAGGTCCGACCGCACCATCGGCGACATCGTGAGTGCCGGCGATGTGATCGGGTATGCGGGTGATACTCCCATGGTCACGCAGATTGACGGCTGCTTGCGCGGGCTTTTGGCGAACGGCGTGCAGGTGACTGAGGGCTTTAAATGCGCCGATGTCGATCCGCGCGGCGATGCCAGCTATATCAACTACATTTCGGACAAGGCGACGTCGGTCGGCGGCGGTGTGCTCGAGGCGCTCGCTATGCTCACCGGTGTCTTTAGAGGATAGAAGGCGGCAATGGAAAAGCTCGATGTTGTGAATGCGGCGCTTGCCGCCTTGCGTGCTGGTGAGACGTGCGAACTGGTGGTAGTGGCCGGCACGGCAGGGTCGTCACCGCGCGGCGTGGGCGCCTGGATGGCCGTCTTTGCCGATGGCAGCCAGGCGGGCACTATCGGCGGTGGCAAGATTGAACTCTTTGCGCTGGATGAGGCGCGCGAGCTCCTGAGCGCGGGACAGTCGCGTCTGGTCCGCTACACTATGGGCGGCGAGAACTCCGATACCGGCATGATCTGCGGCGGAGCCATCTGCTTGTGCTACCTGCATCTGGATGCGACCCAGGTACCGTTGTTCCAGGAAATTGCCGACGTCTTGGCCTATCGGCGCATCGGCGACTTCGTCATCGACTTTGAGCCGTTTGTCGCGAGCGCGCTCGAGGGCGATGTGGCCGAGTACCATGGCGAGGAATCGCGCCGTACCATTGCGGGCTGCCCCGGGCTTTCGCTGGTGGAGGAGGGGAGTAAGGTCAGCTACACCAACGCGGCCTCCGAGATTCCCGTGGCGCACGTCGAGACGCTCTGCCCCGAGGGCCTGACTTATATCTTTGGCTGCGGCCACGTGGGCGCTGCGACGGCGCGGGTGCTCACGGCGGCGGGTTTTGCCGTCGTGGCCTGCGACGACCGCCCCGGCACGCTGACCCCCGAATGGGTGCCCGGTGTCTACGACCGTCGTCTGGTCGACTACAAGAACCTGAGCGAGCAGTGCCCAATCGGCCCGCGCGACCTGGTGGTCGTTGCCACAGCAGGCCACAAGTCCGATATCGACGTGGTGATTCAGGCCATGCGCGCCAAACCCGCCTATCTGGGCTGTCTGGGTTCGCGCCGCAAGACGGCCTTTGTGCGCGCCCGCCTGGAGCAGGAGGGCTTTACGCAGGACCAGATCGACGGGCTGCACCTGCCGATCGGCGTTGCCATCGAGGCCGAGGATCCCGAGGAGATTGCCATCTCCATCGCTGCCGAGATGATCCACCTGCGCCGCACCAAGCTCGTCCCCCGCAAGCGCTAGTCGCATCCCCATCAATAAGATGCGGTGAAATACGGACTGTTTAAGCCGGTTAAGCCGTCAAACAGTCCCTATTTCACCGCAACTGCCATTTTGATCCCCTAGGGATCAATATGTGCGGGGGAGTTGTGGAGTTGTGCAGGCAGACGAGGTTTTTCTGGAAATACGCTCCCGATGCGCGTATAGTACCGATTGTTTTGTCGGCTCCTGCTGCGTCGAGTCCAAACCGCGAAATGCCATGAGCGGCGCGGATGCAGCCAGGAGGCACGAGGACAACCCATCGTGGCCACGCCCCGTGCTTAAAACCCCAAGAAGGAGTGAACAATGGCAGAAGAGAAGTATGTGCCGCGTCTGAAGACCAAGTACAACAACGAGGTCAAGCAGCAGCTTCAGGACAAGTTCCAGTACGAGAACGTCATGATGATCCCCAAGTTTGAGAAGATCGTCGTGAACATGGGTGTCGGCGAGGCCGCTACCGATTCCAAGGCCATCGACGGTGCCGTGCGCGACCTGCGCGCCATCACCGGCCAGCAGCCGATGATCACCCGTGCCCGCAAGTCCATCGCTACCTTTCGCCTGCGCGCTGGTATGCCGATCGGCTGCAAGGTTACCCTGCGTGGCGACCGTATGTGGGAGTTCTTCGATCGTCTGACCTCCGTCGCGATCCCCCGTATCCGCGACTTCCGCGGCATCTCCGCCAAGAGCTTCGACGGCCGTGGTAACTTCTCCATGGGCGTTACCGAGCAGCTCATCTTCCCCGAGATCGACTTCGACTCCGTCGATCACCAGCGTGGCATGGACATCACTTTCGTGACCACCGCCAACACCGATGAGGAGGCCAAGGCCCTTCTGGACGCCTTCGGTTTCCCGTTCAAGAAATAGGTTCACCTGCCCTATAAGCGCCGTTCCCACAAGGGGGCGGCGCTTGGGGCGAACAATACTCTATGTGAGGAGGATATAAGTGGCTAAGACATCGATGATCGTCAAGTGCAATCGCAAGCAGAAGTTCTCTACTCGTGAGTACACGCGCTGCCAGCGCTGCGGCCGTCCGCACTCTGTGTACCGCAAGTTCGGCCTGTGCCGTGTCTGCTTCCGCGAGCTTGCACTCAAGGGCGAGCTTCCCGGCGTTAAGAAGGCCAGCTGGTAAGTCACTACCAGCGTTTCAAGCATCAGTTTGGAACAGGGAAAACGCGCTAAAAAGGCTTTGCCGTTAAGGGCGGCGAAGAACCAAGAGCACGTGTTCATCAAGAACGAAGGAGAATCTGTATGAACCTTACAGACCCGATCGCAGATATGCTTACGCGCATCCGTAACGCTAACTCTGTGAACAAGGCCACGGTCTCCATGCCGAGCAGCAAGAAGCTCGTCGAGATCGCTCGTGTTCTGCACGAGGAGGGCTACATCGAGGGCTACGATGTCGAGGACACCGTTCCCCAGAAGACTCTGCACATCACGCTTAAGTATGGTCCCAAGAAGGCTAAGGTCATCAACGGCATCCGCCGCATTTCCAAGCCGGGCCTGCGTAAGTACACCGGCGTTGCCGACATGCCCCGCGTCCGCGGCGGCCTTGGTACCGCCATTATTTCCACCAGCCATGGCGTCATGACCGACCGCGATGCTCGCAAGCACAACGTCGGCGGCGAGATCATCGCTTACGTCTGGTAATTCGCTCGGTAGGTAGAAGGAAAGGAGATCACCGTGTCTCGTATCGGTAATAAGCCTGTCCAGATTCCCGCCGGAGTCGAAGTGGCAGTCAACGGCAACAACGTTGTCGTCAAGGGCCCCAAGGGCCAGCTCGAGCTCGATGTCTTTGAGAAGCTCGCTATCAACGTCGAGGACAACGTCCTCACCGTTTCCCGTCCCGACGACGAGCGTGAGACCCGTGCCCGCCACGGCCTCACCCGCGCCCTCATCCACAACATGGTTGTCGGCGTTTCCGAGGGCTTCGAGAAGAAGCTCGAGCTCGCCGGCGTCGGTTACCGCGTGCAGCAGAAGGGCAAGAACCTCGAGTTCTCCCTGGGCTTCTCGCACCCCGTGATCGTCGAGGCTCCCGAGGGCATCACCTTCGAGGTTCCCGACAACACCCACGTGAACGTCAAGGGTATCAACAAGCAGCAGGTCGGTCAGATCGCCGCTGAGATCCGCGGCCATCGTCCTCCCGAGCCTTACAAGGGCAAGGGTATCCACTACGTTGGCGAGCACATCCGCCGCAAGCTGGGTAAGGCCGCCAAGTAGTCGTAACCGACTCACTCGCATAAGACCAGCACCCCGTCAGGTGCTGGCAAGATCAACCTTTTTAGGAGTTTACGTATGAACAAGCATAAGGCGAAGCTGGAAGGCCTCAAGCGTCGTCAGCGTCGTGTTCGCGGCAAGGTCTCGGGTACCTCCGAGCGTCCGCGTCTTCGCGTGACCCGTACTAACGCCAACATCTATGCCCAGATCATCGACGACAGCAAGGGCTCTAGCCTGACGCTCGTCTCTGCCTCGACCCTCGAGGCCGAGTTCAAGGGCACCCACACCTCGAACAAGGAGGCTGCGGAGAAGGTCGGTCAGCTCGTTGGCAAGCGCGCCATCGAGGCCGGCATCACCAAGGTCGCCTTCGATCGCGGTGGCCGTATCTACCATGGCCGCGTCAAGGCCCTCGCCGACGGTGCTCGTGCCGCCGGTCTCGAGTTCTAGGAGGTATGTAGCACATGGCTCGTAATCAGAAGCAGCAGCGCGAGGCCTCCGAGTTCGAGGAGCGCGTCGTTTACATCAACCGCGTGTCGAAGACCGTCAAGGGTGGTCGTCGCATGAGCCTCGTCGCTCTCGTCGTCGTTGGCGACGGCAAGGGTAACGTCGGCGTTGGCATGGGCAAGTCCGCTGAGGTGCCCCTGGCCATCTCCAAGGCGTCTCTCGATGCCAAGAAGAACATGTTCCACGTGCCGGTGACCGAGCAGGGCACCATCCCGCACGAGGTTCTCGGCCACTTTGGTGCCGGCCGCATCATCATCAAGCCCGCTGTCGAGGGTACCGGCGTTATCGCCGGCGGCGCTGTGCGTCCCCTCTTCGAGCTTGCTGGCATCAAGAACGTCCTGTCCAAGTCCCTCGGTACCGACAACGGCCTCAACATCATCAAGGCTGCCGTCGAGGGCCTCAAGGAGCTCTCCAGCCCTGAGGACGTCGCGGCTCGCCGTGGCCTGACGGTCTCCGAGATGTTCGTCGGTAAGGAGAACTAAGCATGGCTGACACCATCAAGATCAAGCAGGTCCGCAGCACCAACGGTTGCAAGCAGGACCAGGTCCGTACTGTCCGTGCCCTCGGTCTCCACAGGATCCGCGAGGTTCGCGAGATTGCTGACAACGAGTCCGTCCGCGGCATGATCTTCAAGGTCAAGCACCTTGTCGAGATTGTAGAGGAGTAGCAAATGCAGCTTCACGATCTTACTCCCGCGCCCGGTTCCACCAAGAACCGCAAGCGCGTCGGCCGTGGCAATTCTTCGGGTCACGGCACCACTTCTGGCCGCGGCCAGAAGGGCCAGGGTTCCCGCTCTGGCGGCACCAAGGGTGCCGGCTTCGAGGGTGGCCAGACTCCGCTGGCTATGCGCCTGCCCAAGCTTCCGGGCTTCCGCAACCCCCGTCGTATCGAGTACACCGCTGTTAACGTTGAGCGTCTCGAGCGTAAGTTCGAGGATGGCGCTGTGATCGACGGTGCCGCTCTTAAGGCCGCTCGCATCACCAAGAGCGAGTTCGAGCCCGTCAAGGTGCTCGGCAATGGTGAGCTCACCAAGAAGTTCACGGTCAAGGTCGACAAGGTAAGCGCTTCTGCGCAGGCCAAGATCGAGGCCGCCGGCGGAAAGGTCGAGCTGCCGTGCTAAATGGTCTTAAGAATGCTTTCCGCATCAAAGAATTGCGCGAAAAGATTCTTTTTACCATAGCTATGCTCGTCGTGTACCGCATTGGTGCGCACGTTCCTGTGCCCGGCATTCCCTTCCAGGGGATGCTGGGCCTTTTCTCGACCGATAACAATTCGGTCGCCGCAGGTGCTATGGCCCTCCTGAATCTTTTCTCTGGCGGCGCGTTGAGCTATGTGTCGGTGTTTTCGCTGGGCATCATGCCTTACATCACCAGCTCGATCATCCTCCAGATGCTCCAGGCCGTCGTGCCTTCCCTGCATGAGCTTGCCCGCGAGGGCGAGGTCGGTCAGACCAAGATTACGCAGTATTCGCGTTACCTCACCCTGGCTCTGGCAATCCTCAACTCCGTGGGTTACCTCTTCCTCTTTAAGAGCTTCGGCATCAGCTTTAATGGCGCCGGCGCTCCCGAGATCATCTTCGACCTCATGATCGTCGGTACGCTCACCGCAGGCGCTATGCTGATCATGTGGATTGGTGAGCTCATCACCCAGCGCGGTATTGGCAATGGCATGTCGCTGATCATCTTTGCGAACATCATGGCCGGCCTTCCGCAGGCTATCTTCTCCAGCACCGAGGGTAATGCCGGTGGCATCATCACCATGGTGATCATCTGCGCCATCATCCTGCTGGTTATCCCGCTGATTGTTTTCCTTGAGCGCGGCCAGCGCCGCATCCCGGTCTCCTATGCCAAGCGCGTCGTGGGCCGTCGCATGATGGGTGGCCAGACCACCTACCTGCCCATCAAGGTCAACACCGCGGGCGTCGTGCCGATCATCTTTGCCTCGGCGCTGCTGTACTTCCCGGCTCAGATTGCCGTGTTCTTCCCCGGCATCGGCTGGATTCAGGCAGTTGCCTCTGCGCTTTCGACCGGTTGGCTCAACTGGGTGCTTAACGTTGTCCTCATCGTGTTCTTCGCGTACTTCTACACCTCCATGGTGTTCAACCCCGATGACACGGCCGACAACCTTAAGAAGCAGGGTGGCTTTATTCCGGGCGTCCGTCCGGGTAGGGCTACCGCGGCCTACATCAAGAACGCGCTCAACAAGATCACGCTTCCCAGCGCTGTCTTTTTGGCGCTCATCGCCATCGTGCCTTCGATCATCTTCTCCTTCACGGGTAACCATCTGATCCAGGCATTTGGCGGCACGTCCATCCTCATCATGGTCGGCGTCGTGCTCGACACGGTCGATAAGCTCGAAGGCCAGATCAAGATGTATGATTACGATGGATTCTTTAAATAGGCTAGAGGAGGATTGCTCATGAACCTCGTATTGCTCGGAGCTCCGGGTGCCGGTAAGGGCACCGTCGCGCAGGAGCTCGTCGCCGAGTTTGGCGTCGCTCACATTTCCACGGGCGACCTGCTGCGTGCTGCCGTCAAGGGTGGCACCGAGCTTGGTATTCAGGCTAAGAAGTACATGGACGCTGGCGAGCTCGTTCCCGACCAGCTCGTGATCGACCTTGTCAAGGAGCGCCTTGCCGCCGACGATGCCCAGCAGGGCTTTATTCTCGACGGCTTCCCGCGCAACACCGCCCAGGCTGTGACGCTCGATTCCGAGCTCTCCGCCATGGGTCGCGAGATCGATTGCGCCCTTTTGGTCGATGTGGCCCCTGAGGTCATTATCGATCGTCTGTCTTCGCGTCGCACCTGCCGCGCCTGCGGTTACACCGGCACCGCTGCCGATGCTACCTGCCCCAAGTGCGCCGGCGAGATGTATCAGCGCGACGACGACAAGCCCGAGACCATCAAGAACCGTCTCGACGTCTACGAGAAGTCCACGAGCCCGCTCGTCGACTACTATCGTGGCCAGGGTCTGCTCAAGTCGGTCAACGGTGACCAGGCTCGCGAGACCGTGTACGGGGATGTCAAAGAGGCTCTCGGTCTATGATCAAGATTAAGTCTGCAACGCAAATCGAGCAGATGAAGAAGGCAGGAGCGCTATCTAAGATGGCGCTCCGCCACGTTGGAGCCATGGTGCGCCCTGGTGTTTCGACCTTTGAGCTCGATCAGCTCGCGGAGCAGATTATCCGCATGCATGGCGGCACCCCGGCCTTTAAGGGTTACGGCGGGTTCCCGGGAACCATTTGCGCATCGATTAACGATGCCGTGGTCCACGGTATTCCCAACCCCGACATGATTCTGCGCGATGGCGATATCATCTCCATCGATACGGGAGCCGTTGTCGACGGTTGGGTTGGCGATAATGCTTGGACGTTTTTCGTCGGCACCCCTACGCCCGAGGCCAAGGCCCTGTGCGAGGTCACGCGCGATTGCCTTAAGGCTGCCATCGAGCAGGCTGTTCCCGGTAACCATATCGGGGACGTCGGTTATGCCGTTCAGTCCCTCGCCGAGTCTCACGGTTACGGCGTGCTTCGTGATTATGTGGGCCATGGCATTGGCCGCGTGATGCACGAGGACCCCAACGTTCCTAACTATGGAAAGAAGGGGAGGGGCGTTCGCCTCCAGGCCGGCATGGTCATTGCCATCGAGCCGATGGTTACGATGGGTTCCAACCATGTGAGCACGGGCTCCGACGGTTGGATTGTTACGACCAACGACCACCTGCCCGCCGCGCACTACGAGAACACCGTCGCCATTACCAATGACGGTCCGGTGATTCTCACCACCGACGCGCAAGGTGCTTGGTGTTCCTTGCAGGGCGGTGAAATGTAGGGGCCGCGTTCAAACACGTCGGCATCTACATTTCTGAAAAGTAACAAGTTCCGCTTAGTTGTGGAGCCATTACGAAGATATTACGATACGTGCATGCGTATTGTAGAATACTCAATCGCTGTCGTTTTCTAGAGAAAGATGATTGCTTGTGAAGAAGGAAGACGCAATTGAGCTCGAGGGTACGGTAAAGGAACCGTTGCCCAATGCCATGTTTAAGGTTGAGCTCGAGAACGGTCATTCGGTTCTGTGCAACATTTCTGGCAAGATCCGAATGAATTACATCCGTATTCTCCCCGGTGACAGGGTTGTCGTGGAGCTTTCCCCGTACGACCTGACCCGCGGTCGCATCACCTATCGCTACAAATAGCGGCACGCATACACGCACTCCATTTCCGGCTGCAGGCTTAGCTCAACCTACGGTCGGATTGTGTGTGAAGACCAGCCATAGTTTTAAACGCCTGCGGCTGGGCGAGTAGATAGTAGGGAAGTAGTTTGAGCGCTACCGAAAGGAAGAACGATGAAGGTACGTCCTTCGGTCAAGAAGATGTGCGATAAGTGCAAAATCATTAGGCGCCATGGCAAGGTCCTCGTCATTTGCGAGAACCCCCGTCATAAGCAGCGTCAGGGTTAAGAGAGGAGACTACGTTGGCCCGTATTAATGGTGTCGACCTCCCGCGTGAGAAGCGCGTTGAGATCGGTCTGACCTACATTTACGGCATCGGCCGCACCACTGCGACGAAGATCTGCGTCGAGTGCAACGTTAACGTGGATACGCGCGTTAAGGACCTCACCGAGGATGAGGTTAACGCCATCCGCGATTATATCGATAAGAACCAGATCATGGTTGAGGGCGACCTCCGCCGTGAGCGCAACCAGAACGTCAAGCGCCTTATGGACATCGGCTGCAACCGCGGCCTTCGTCACCGCAAGGGCCTCCCGGTCCGCGGCCAGCGCACCCACACTAACGCTCGTACCCGCAAGGGCCCGAAGCGTCAGATCGGTGCTAAGAAGAAGAAATAAGGAGCGCTAGATAGATGGCTACTGCTAAGAAGAACGTTCGCGCTGCCCGTCTGAAGCGCGCGGACCGTAAGAACATTTCCGTGGGCCAGGCTCACATTCGTTCTACGTTCAACAACACGATCGTTTCGATCACCGATCCCCAGGGCAACGTCATTTCCTGGAAGTCGGCTGGCCAGGTGGGCTTCAAGGGCTCCCGTAAGTCCACGCCGTTCGCTGCCCAGATGGCTGCCGAGGCTGCTGCCAAGCAGGCCATGGAGCACGGTATGAAGAAGGTTTCCGTCTTCGTCAAGGGCCCCGGCTCCGGTCGTGAGACCGCCATCCGCTCCCTCCAGGCTGCTGGCCTCGAGGTCTCGAGCATCCAGGACAAGACCCCCATTCCGCACAACGGCTGCCGCCCCAAGAAGCGTCGCCGCGTGTAACTGAAAGGATCGTATCAATATGGCAATCGACAGGACTCCTGTTCTTAAGCGCTGCCGTCAGCTCGGGATCGATCCCGCTGAGCTCGGTTACAGCAGCAAGAAGGAATCTATCCGTCAGCCCAAGCGCCGTCGCAAGGAATCTGAGTACGGCATGCAGCTGCGCGAGAAGCAGAAGGTCAAGTTCATCTATGGCGTTCTGGAGAAGCAGTTCCACGGCTACTTCAACAAGGCCCGTAAGATGAACGGCGTCACCGGTGAGAACCTCATGATCATCCTTGAGTCTCGCCTCGACAACGTCGTCTTCCGTCTTGGCTTCGCCCGCACCCGCAAAGAGGCTCGTCAGTCCGTCCGTCACGGTCACTTCACCGTGAACGGCAAGCGCGTGGACATCCCGTCCTACCGCGTCAAGGCCGGCGACGTCGTCGCTGTCGGCGAGAAGTTCCGTGACCTCCTCCCCATCAAGGAGGCCCTGATTTCCTCCGAGCGCTTTGAGGTCCCTGGCTGGCTCGAGGTCGATATCGAGAAGCTGTCTGGTAACGTGCTCGCTCTGCCGACGCGTGAGCAGATCAGCGGTGATATCAACGAGCAGCTCATCGTCGAGCTCTACTCTAAGTAGTCCATCCGGGCTGCTGAGGCTGGAGGTAATACATGTCAGAATTCATTAGGCCTCAGGTTCAGGTCGAAGAGATCAACGAGACGTCTGCTCGTGTCTCCGTCGAGCCGCTCGAGCGTGGTTACGGCGATACGCTGGGTAACTCCCTTCGTCGCGTTCTTCTGTCCTCGCTCGAGGGTGCCGCCGTCGAGGCTATTCAGATCGATGGTGCGCAGCACGAGTTCATGACCATCCCTAACATGGTCGAGGATGTCACCGACATCGTCCTGAATGTCAAGGGTCTTGTCTTCAGGGCTCTCGGCACGACCGACGAGGCGACCGCCACCATCTCGGTTGACGGCCCCTGTGAGGTCACCGGTGCGGACTTCTTTATTCCGTCCGAGTTTGAGCTGGTCAACCCCGAGCAGCACATCGCTACGCTCACCGAGGGTGGCCATCTCACCATGAGCATGCGCATCGGCTATGGCCGCGGCTATGTTTCTGGCGAGGCCAACAAGCGCGACAACGATCCCATCGGTGTGATCCATGTCGACTCGCTGTACTCGCCGGTTTCCCGTTGCGCCAAGCTCGTTGAGGCTTGCCGTGTCGGTCAGCACACCGACTACGACCGCCTTGTCCTCGAGATCGAGACCAACGGCTCCATCGCCCCGCGCGACGCCGTGGTCCAGGCTGCCAATATCATCAACCAGCATATGGCCGCCTTTATGAACCTTGCCGAGACCCCCGAGGTCGAGGAGGAGGCTTCGATCTTCGCTCCCGATGTCACCAACGACAACGCCGAGCTGGACAAGCAGATCGAGGATCTGGACCTTTCCGTCCGTTCCTACAACTGCCTTAAGCGCGCCAGCATTCACTCGGTCCGTCAACTCGTTGAGTTCTCGGAGAACGATCTGCTCAACATCCGTAACTTCGGTGTTAAGTCGATCGAGGAAGTGAAGGACAAGCTTGAGTCCATGGGCCTGAGCCTGAAGGCTTAATGCTTCGCATATTTGAGGAGAAACTAGACCATGCGTCACAACGTTAAGAAGGGCCTGAAGCTCGGCACCGATGCGAGCCACACCAAGGCCATGAAGAAGAGCCTGGCCAAGGCCCTCTTCGAGAACGACCGCATCAAGACCACCGAGACCCGCGCTAAGGCGCTGCGTTCGGTCGTCGATCCGATCATCACCTGGGCCAAGAAGGGCGACCTGCACTCTCGTCGTCTGGCCATCGCCAAGCTCGGCGATAAGCAGCTCGTTGCCGAGATCTTCGACAAGGCTGCCCAGGGCATGTGGCAGGACCGCAACGGCGGTTACACCCGCATCATGAAGCTCGGCAACCGTAAGGGCGACAACGCTCCTATCGTTATCATGGAGCTCGTCACCGAGCCTTGCACGCCTAAGGCCAAGAAGGCTGCTCCGGCCCCCAAGAAGGCCGCTGCTCCCAAGAAGGTCGAGGCCGTCGAGGAGGCTCCTGCTGAGGAGACCGCTGAGTAGACAATCCGTCTGCATAGGCTATATTCGAGGGGTACGTTCGCGTACCCCTCTTTTTTTGTCGCGATACCGTTGATTGTTTGTTGGGAGCGCCCATGACCGCGCCGTCTGATTTCAATTCGATTCCTGAGCTCGATGCCACGCTTGTATTCTGTGTTGCCTATGATGGCTCGTCCTATAGCGGATTTGCCGAGCAGCCGGGCCAGACGACCGTTGCGGGCGAGTTGCGCCGCGCTATCGAGACGCTGCTGCGCCGCCCGATCGATCTGACGTGTGCGGGTCGTACCGATGCCGGCGTGCATGCGGTGGCCCAGTACATTAGCGTGCCCGTAACGGACGCTGAGCTTGCTCTGACGCGCCGTAGGTGGCTGAGGGCTATGGATGCCCTCCTGCCCAAAGATATCGCCATAAACGAGGTCTACAAGGCCCGTAGGGGCTTTTCTGCCCGCTTTGACGCGCGGTCCCGTACGTATACGTACCGTATTGCCGATCGCGATGCGCGCCCCGTGCTCTCGCGCGGTGCGGTGTGGTGGCATCGCTATCCCCTCGACGTCGATGCGATGGCGGCCGCCTGCCCTGCGCTTTTGGGCGAGCAGGACTTTAAGAGCTTTTGCAAGGTTGCCTCTGCTGTGGGCAAGCCCACGCACCGCTGCGTGATGCGTGCGGAGTTTGGCCACGAGGTCGCTTTTGGCGAGGATATCCTGACCTTCACTATCGAGGGCAATGCGTTTTTGCACTCGATGGTGCGTACCATTGTAGGAACGCTCGTGGAGATTGGCATGCATCGTCGCGATCCCCAGTGGATGCGCGAGGTTATTGACGCCCGTGACCGAACCGCTGCGGGTCCCACGGCGCCTGCCTGCGGCCTTACGTTTATGGGTGTGGATTACGGCCCCGACGAGCTTGTCGTTCTCGACTAGGGGAGTGCTCGGCGCGTCTGTGCCTTGCACATACTATGTGTGAGCTGCGCGTGTGCAACATCTGTTCTTGGCGTGCAACATGTTAGGCGGCTCGTTGCTTTTATAGCTCGGGTGTACCATGAACGACAGTTTGATTTGGTGCTATCGAGAGGATGGAAAACTTGGTTCGACGTTGTTCGCATCCGCGACTTTCGGTGATTCTTGTGGTAGAAGGTTCGCCCAGCTATGCGATGCGTGCGCTCGAGAGTATCCAGAACCAAGACCTCTATGATTTGCAGATTGTCGTTGTCTGCCGCGATGCTGTGCCCGGTGTGCGCCATTCGCTTCAAGTTGCTGCCGACAGGGACATCCATATTGATTTGATTGACGTCGAGGACGCGAAGCGCGGCGCTTGTCTTCGTGCCGGTTTTGATGCCTCGCGCGGCTCTCAAATCATCGCCATGAACGCCGATGAGTGGTTTGCTCCGCAGGCCCTTTCCAAGATGGTCGATATCGCGTGCGATACTGCGGCAGACATTGTGCTCCCCTCGGTGTCGCTCGATCGATACGATGCGCATCGCGAGCGTCATTCGCGCGTCTTGGATGCTGCCTCTATTGCCATAGAAGACGAGTCTTCTATGGTGACTGGGCTGCCCCAGTTGATTTTAGGCGGCTTGGTTGCTCAAGTCTCTGGCGTGATGTACAGCCGTCCACTGTTTGAGGCATGTCTTTTGTGCGATAAGACGTTTCGCACGGTTGGGTTTATGGCGTGCGCGCTCTCGCAGGCACAGCGCGTCTCCGGATGCGGCGACGCTTGTTTCCACGCGGCGGCGCCTAAGCTTACAGATGCCTTTGATCCCACCATGTATGCCAAGGTATCCGATGACGCCCGGGCGCTCGACGAGCTTGCGGACTCACTCTCGGAAGCAGATAGCGGTGGTCGGCTCAAGCTGGCAAGCCAAAAGTTCTACTTTGCCGGACTGGTCGCCTGCATCGAGAATTTGTGTCTGAGCCCGCATGGAGTGTCGTCAATCGAGCGTTCCGCCCGCATGCGTGATATGCTCGAGGCGCCTCGAACCCGTCAGATGGTCGCCGCGCTCAAGGATAACCATCGGGGACTCGGTCTGTTGTTTGGGCCGATCGCCAGCGCCAAGCCCGCGCGCTGCGTGATGTGTACGCATCTGGCAGCTTTTCTTAACCGGACGGGCGCAAAAACCGCCTAAACGGCTCATTACGAAACAAACTTGCATAGAATTGTTTCGAAATGCGTTCTTATACACAAAAGCCTTCAAATAGCGTTAAACTATTCAATCACTGATTGATTGTCTCCGCCATCTTTTGGAGAGAGGGTTTGTATGGCTAAAAAACGCAATGGGCGCCAGGATGCCATTAGAGATATTGTGCGCAATAAGGATGTCCGCACGCAGCGCGTGCTGGTCGATGAGCTCCGTGCTATGGGCTTTGATTGCACGCAGGCGACTGTCTCTCGCGATATTGCCGATATGGGGCTGCGTAAGCTCCCTGAGGGCATCTATGTTCTGGCAGAGGACCTGCACCTGCAGCGTATGGTTTCCGAGCTCGTAACGGGCGTTCTGCGTACCGATAATCTGGTTATGATCAAGGCTCAGCCTGGCACGGCTTCCGGCATCGCCGCCGCCGTTGATGCGGCAGAGTTGCCCGATGTGCTTGGCTCGCTTGCCGGCAACGATACGATTTTGGTTATTGCCCAGACGGCCGAGGACGGCGAGCGCCTCGAGGCGCTGATCAATAAGCTGAGCAATTCTCGCAAGTAGGTGTGCGGGCCGTGCGCTCGGCATTGCGTGCGCTGACATAGTGGCTTGTAAGGGGCATCGACGTTGGTCGGTACCCCTTTTTGTTTGCCGGTATAAAGACCGCCCACCAGGTCGCTTCAAACTAAAAGGCCCCGAGCAGTTCAATAAGCTGCTCGGGGCCTTGTTGGCTTTAGTCGCGTACTTCTTAGCCGACCGTATCGTCAGGCGTGGGCGAGGGGTCGGGAGTGGGCGTAGGCGTAGGCGTGCCGCCATCGCCGCCGGTCGAGCCACCAGTGGAGCCGCCCGTCGAGCCACCAGTGGAGCCGCCCGTCGAGCCACCGGTCGTACCGGTGCCGCCGGTGGTGTCGCCGCCCGTGGTCTCGGTGGTCGTGGTCGTCGTGGTAGTTGTTGTGGTGGTTTCCTCTTCCTCTTCGTCCTCGTCCTTGTCGTCGTTCTCCGACTTCTTGGTGTTGTTGGTGCCGTAGAACTTCCAGACGCTGTTGTTCTTGTAGGTGGGCGCCGTTCCGGTCGCAAACTCCTCGCGCTCGGTACCGGTCAGAACGGTGTTCATAAACCGCTTAAAGACAGGCAGGTTGGTGCTGTCGCCCAGCAGGTCCGTGCCGTACTTTTGGATGGGGATCTCGCCCGCGGAATAGCCGGTCCACAGGGCGCACGCCAGCTGCGGGGTATAGCCGCAGAACCAAAGGTTGGTGGTGTTGTCGGTGGTGCCCGTCTTGCCGGCATAGGGCTGGTTGACACTCAGGGCGCCGGCAGCACCCGTACCGCTGCCCTTCATGACGCCGGACAGAACATCGGTGACCGCGGCGGCCTCGCCCTCGGTAAGCACCTGTGAGGGATTGTCGGTGTGCTGGTACAGCACCGAACCGGTACGAGAATCAATCTCGGTGATGGCGATCGGCTGGCGATAGTAGCCGCCGTTGGCAAACGTCGCGTAGGCGGCGGCCATCTCGAGTGGCGAGATCGAGCCGGTGCCGAGCGTCATGACGGGAACGTCCTCGATGTTGTCCTTGGCGGGGTCGATGCCGAGCTTTTTGACGAGCGAGATGATCTTGCTGTTGCCGACGGCTTCCGCCACCTGGATGTAGCCGGTGTTGGAGGAGTATGCCGTCGCCTGCTTAAGCGTGATGTTGCCGTAGCTCTGGTTGGCGTAATTTTGGACCTCGGTCGTGGTGCCCTTGGCCTTGAGCGGCGAGTTGCAGTTGAGGGTGACGTTGGGGTTCATGCCGTTTTGGATGGCAGTTGCCAGCGTAAAGGCCTTAAAGGTGGAGCCGACGGGACGCTTGGCCGTGGCATGGTTTACGTGGTTCTCGTCGGCGTTGTAGTCGTAGCCGCCCACCATGCACTTGATGTAGCCGGTCTTGGGGTCGACGACGACCATGCCCATGTCCAGGCCGTCAAGCGAGAGCGTGTCGAGCTGCTCGCGGACGGCATTCTCTGCCACCTGCTGCATCGTGGGGTCGATGGTGGTCTTGACGGTCAGGCCGCCCTTAAAGAGCACGTCGGTCGAGAACTCCTGCTCCAGCAGCTGCTTGACGTAGGAGACAAAGTAGGGCTGCGAGTATACGTCGACGCCGCTGCCCGAGATTTCGGTCACGTTGAGGGTGATGGGCTCGGCCTGTGCGGCATCGTGCTCCTCCTGGGTGATGTGGCCCAGGCGCAGCATGTTGTCGAGAACCTTGTTGCGGCGAGACAGTGCCAGATCGGGATTGACCGTGGGGTCGTACTGCGAAGGCGAGTTGGGAAGGCCGATGAGTAGCGCGGCCTCGCTCAGGGTGAGGTCGGCGGCGCTCTTGGACAGATAGGTCTCGGCTGCGGCCTCGATGCCGTAGGCGCCGTGGCCGTAATAGATGGTGTTGAGGTACATCATGAGGATCTCGTCTTTGGAGTACATGTCCTCCATCTTGATGGCGATGTAGGCCTCGCGCACCTTACGCTCAATGGTCGAGTCGAATTGCTCCTCCTGCAGGATGGTGTTGCGCACAAGCTGCTGGGTGATCGTCGAGGCGCCTTCGTGCCCGCCGCCGAGGGTTGCCACCGCAGCACGCGCGATACCCCACAGGTCGATACCGCCGTGCTCGTAGAAGCGCTCGTCCTCGACGTCAACGGTGCCCTGCAGCACGTAGGGGGAGACCTCGTCCTTGGTGATGGACTTGCGGTTTTGCGTGTAGAAGCTCGCGATCTTGTTGCCGTTACAGTCGACGATCTCGGTGGGCTCGCTCACCAGATACGCGTTGGCGTCGGTGTAGTCGGGCAGATCGGACAGCCAGCGGTTGACGTTACCGACCATGCCGATGCCAAACGCCACGCCCGCAATCAGCAGAAAGCCCAAAAACGAGAGCAGGATTATGGGCAGGGCGTGCGTCTTTGAACGGCTGTGTCCCTGTCGTTGGCGAGGACCCATATATTGACCTCCAGGTATGTCGTGCCAGACGGTGGATGTGCCGTCGGGGCAGGATGGACATAAGTTATTACACGATAAACCAAACGGGGCGCGCGAGGCCTCGTGTATGCTGGAAGACGGCATTTTTCAGAGTGAATGCATACCTTGGTAAGGAGTTTGTCGATGGCGATTCGGACGATGGGGCCGAGCGGACAATACGAGACTGGATTGGATGTTGTCAGTGCGGCGCTGCCCGAGCTGCTGGCGCCGGCGGGCGGACTCGACCAGATGCTTGCGGCTATCGCCGCGGGTGCCGATGCCATCTATGCGGGGTTGGGCGGCTTTAACGCCCGTGTGAGCGCCCATGGCTTTACGGATAACGAGTTTGCGCGCGGCTGCGCCGTGGCGCATGCCCATGGCGTGCATGTGTACGTAACGCTCAACGTGTTCGTGTTTGACGATGAGTTGTCCGACGCGGTGGCGTTGGGAGCTCATGCACTGGAGCTGGGCGCCGATGCTCTGATTGTCGCCGATGCCGGGTTGGCCTGCGCGCTGCGCGCGGCGATTCCCGGGGTCGAGATTCACCTGTCCACGCAGGCGGGCGCTCATAGCGAGGGTGCCGTGCGGCTTGCCGCCGATGAACTGGGGGTCGAGCGCGTGACGACGGCACGCGAGCTGACGGTCGACGAGATTGCGGCGCTATGTGCCACGGGCGTGCCCATCGAGGTATTCTGCCACGGTGCGATTTGCATCGGCTATTCGGGGGCGTGCGAGTTCTCGGCCCTGCGGCGTGGGCGCTCGGCGATGCGCGGCGACTGCACGCAGCCGTGCCGTCTGGCGTACGACCTAGTGGACGAGGCGGGGCAGAGTGTTGTTGCCGTCGAGGGAGACCGCCTGCTTTGTCCGCGTGACTATCTGGGTATCGCGCACCTGCCCGAGCTTGTTGCCGCCGGCGTGGCATCGCTCAAGATCGAGGGACGCATGAAGAATCCCGATTACGTATTCAACGTGGTGAGGGTGTGGCGTCGGGCACTCGATATGCTGTGCGACGGCGCGTGGGACTCCGGTGCCGTGGAAGAGCTTGAACGCGAGCTGGGAAGGTCGTTTAACCGTGGGTTTACCGATGCTTACCTGCGGGGTCGTTCGGGTGCCGAGCTGATGAGCTTTGAGCGCGCGATCAACCAGGGCGTGCGCGTGGGGCGCTTGGTCGCTGTGGGCCACGAAGAGGTGACCGTTGAGCTCGATGCCGCCGTGGCGGCGGGTGACACGCTCGAGATTCGGTTCTATCCGGGTGTCGACGCGCGTCCCGATGTGCCCAAGCGCTGGCCGCAGGTGCCCTGCCCGGTGGATGCCGCAGCGGGGAAGCGCGTCGTCGTGCATTGCAAGCGTAAGGTGGACGCGGGCTGCGAGGTCTATCTGATTCGCAGCGCCGGCGTGTTGGATCAGACGACGGCGGTGTTGGAGCGCATGCGGGCCGAGGCGGATGCGATTGCGCCCGTTGCGCGTGCCGTTGAGGTGCTGCCCTTTGAGGACGCTGCGGTGGATGGCGGCGCGTCGACGGAGTTGGCGGGGTCGGCGGGGCCGGTAAAGCGCGAGGATTTTGCTCGTATGGTCTTTGCCTGGGAGCTGATGGATGTGGGTCCGCGCGATGAGCGAGATCTGTCCGATACAACGGTGGTGCTCGACGAAGTGTGCCGCGCGGGCGACGCCGAGCGGACTCGGGCGCTTATGCAGCGTGCCGGGCGCGTCGTCTGCCGCAATCTGGGACAAGTGGCGATGGCCCGCGAGCTGGGCACAACGTTTGACGTGGCGGCGCCGGTGTTCTGTGCCAATCGGGCCACGCTTACCTGGCTGCGCGGACTCGGTGCGGGGCGGGTGTGCTTGTCGGCCGAGTTGCTCGGCAATGATGCGGAGCGTGTTGCCGAGCTTGCCGCTTGCCCCGGTGTCTTGGGGCCTGTCGATGCCGACCGTCCCGAGATCATGGTGTGCGAGCACTGCTTGCTGACTGCCGAGGGCGCCTGCGCCACGGATGCAACGGGGCAGGTCCGTTGCCGTGACTGCTCGCGCCGTCAGCAGGCGCGCTTTTTGGTCGAACGTGACGGCACGCGTTTGCCGGTCGTTATCGACGCGTGCGGCAGGACGAGGATTTTCCTGTCGTAGGTGTTCGGCCGCGCCGTTTTGGTTATTATGAGTGGGTTTATGAACTTCGAGCACCGCCGTATCCGGTGAGGGTGCTATAGCAAAAGGAGGATACCCAATGCTGTCTGTCGACGAGCAAATGCGTATCATCACCTCGGGCGCAGCGCAGATCGTCCCCGAGGCCGACCTTCGCAAGAAGCTTGAGAAGGGCGAGCCCCTCAACATCAAGCTCGGCGTCGATCCCACCAGCCCCGACCTGCACCTGGGCCATGCCGTGCCCCTGCGCAAGATGCGTCAGTTCCAGGACCTGGGCCACAAGGTCACCCTCATCATCGGTAACGGCACCGCACTGATCGGCGATCCTTCGGGCAAGAATTCCACCCGCCCGCAGCTTTCGCAGGAGCAGATTGAGGCCAACGCCGAGACCTACGTGAGCCAGGCCATGAAGATCCTGGATCCCGAGAAGACCACCATCGTGCACAACGGCGACTGGATCCTGTCGATGGATCTGGCCGGCCTGCTGCAGGTGTGCTCCAAGTTCACCGTCGCCCGCATCCTCGAGCGCGATGACTTTACCAAGCGCTACCAGTCCCAGACGCCGATCGCCCTCCACGAGTTCCTGTACCCCGTGATGCAGGCCTTCGACTCCGTTCAGATCAAGGCCGACGTGGAGATGGGCGGCACCGACCAGCTCTTCAACCTGCTCGCCGGCCGCGAGCTCATGGAGAAGATGGGCATGGAGCCGCAGATCGCGCTTACCATGCCGCTGCTCGAGGGCACCGATGGCGTGCGCAAGATGTCCAAGTCCTACGGCAACTACATCGGCCTGACCGATGCTCCCAAGGATATGTTCGGCAAGACGATGTCCATCCCCGACGAGATGATCGGCAAGTACTATCGTCTGGCCAGCTCGCTCACCCCGGCCGAGGTCGACAAGATCGACGCTGCCCTGGCCGACGGTTCCGCCGATCCCTATGAGCTCAAGCGCGCGCTGGGCCGCGACCTGTGCGACACCTATCACGGCGCCGGTGCCGGTGACGAGGCTCAGGCCGAGTTCGACCGCGTGTTCAAGGAGGGCCAGCTTGCCGACTTCCCCGAGAAGCATGTCGAGCTGACCGTCAACGACGAGGGCCAGATCTACCTCGCAGGCCTGCTTAAGGACCTGGGCCTTTCGGCGAGCGCCGGCCAGGCCCGTCGCGACATTGACGGCGGCGGCGTCAAGATCAACGGCGAGGCGGTGGCTCCCAAGAGCTACAACATCGACCCGAGCGCCCTCAAGCTGGGCGACACCCTCTCAGTAGGCAAGCGCAAGGGCTTTAAGTTGGTCTAGCAAGTAGGTCAACCTAACATGTGCAATAGGGCCGCAGCCGGAACGATTCCGGCTGCGGCTTTTTTGGCACTTGGGGACGTTCCTTTTGTGCCGGCACTTTGGGACACTCCTTGTCATTGGTGCAAAGTAACCTGTCCCCATTGCGCCAAGCGGCGTGTGCCGTTAAGCGGACGGGGTGTTAGCGGGACCTTCTTTTGGGCATACAATTGCTATTGGCTTGCTGCGGTGAAGGCTCGTCCGCTCCGCAGTTATTTCTACAGTTAAAGGAGTATGTATGTCCGTTGAGGTCATGAGGTCTGTGATCGATGCTGCCGAGGGCCGCGTGCCCGTCGACACGCTGTTTACCAATGCGCAGATTGTCGACGTATATGGCCAGCGCGTGGCGCCCGGTAGCGTTGCCGTCAAGGACGGCGTAATCGTCGGCGTGCTCTACGACGGTCGCGACGATGCCGCCGGCACCTACGAGGCGGCTGAGGTCATTGACTGCCAGGGTCGCTATATCGCCCCCGGCTTTATCGACGGACATCTGCATATCGAGTCCTCGAACATCCGTCCCGCCGAGTATGCGCGCATGGCGGCGACGCGCGGCACCACCACTGCCATCGCCGACAGCCACGAGATCGCCAACGTTTCCGGCCTGAACGGCCTGCGCTTTATGATCGAGGACGGCCGTCGCGCGCCCATTTCCATCAAGTACATGATGCCCTCGTGCGTGCCCGCGCTGCCCGATGAGCAAGCGGGCGCTGTGATTACCGCCGCTGACATGCAGGCGTTTTTTGCCGAGTATCCGGGCGATGTCTTTGGTCTGGGCGAAATGATGAACCTGCCGGGTGTCTTTATGGCCGATCCTGAGACCTGCGCTCGCATCGACGCTGCCAACCAGACGCCGTCCAAGCAGGTCGACGGCCATGCGCCACTTGTTGCCGGCAAAGACCTCAACGCCTATGCCGCAGCGGGTATTATCGCCGACCACGAGTCGACGATTCCCGAGGAGGCGCTCGATAAGCTGTCCCGCGGCATGTATGTGATGCTGCGCGAGGGCACGTGCAGCCACGACCTGGCCAACTTGTCGCCGATGCTGCTGGAGAACCCCGCCCGCGCCCGTCGCTGCTGCTTTGCGACCGACGACCGTGCTCCTTCCGACGCGCTTTCGACCGGTATGATCGACAATGCCTGTCGCGTGGCTATCGAGGCCGGCATCGACCCGGTGGTCGCCATCTCCATGGCGTCCCTTTCTACGGCTGAGGCATTTGGCCTGGACCACGGCTGCCGCGACCCACACGAGCTCCGTGGCGCGATCGCCCCGGGCAAGTGCGCCGACCTGCTGGTGCTCGATGACCTTACGTTTGCCAAGGCTCCGCATCGTGTTTATGCCGCCGGTGCCCTGGTGGCGCAGGATGGCACCTTTGTGGGCGAAATTGCACCCGAGATGGCCGAGGTTGCGGCCCTTGCCGATGGGCTGCGTGCTTCCGTTAAGCTGCCGAAGCTATCGCTCGACGTGTTCGACTATGCCTTTAAGCCGGGCGAGGCCGTGATCGACGTGGTGCCGGGCAAGGCCATCACGGGCATGGCTCGTCCCGAGAATGCCGAGGGCCTGCGCCGCATTATGCTGATCGAGCGCCACGGCCGCGGCTTGTCACTGCAGGCCGAGGGGGCCGACGGTGATGGCCCTGCGGGCCTGGGTCTTGTTGGCAAGCACATTGGTCGCGGCTGGGTGCGTGGCTTTACCATTACGGGCGGTGCCATCGCCTCGACGATCGGCCACGACTCGCACAACGTGTGCGTGGTGGGCGACAACGCGGCCGATATGATGGCTGCCGTTGAGGCCGTGGGCCAGGGCGGCCACGTGCTGGTGCGTAACGGCGAGGTCGTGGCGCGCATTCCGCTGGCGCTCGGTGGCCTTATGAGCGAAGGCACGGCCGAGGACGTTGCCGCGCAGCACGACGACTTTATGGTCAAGGCACGCGCCATGGGTATTGAGCCGCCGCTCGACCCCATCATGGGCATCATCTTCCTGCCCCTGCCGGTTATCCCGACGCTCCGCATCCGCCCCGAGGGCATGTTCGACGTTACAACCTTCACCTACGCCGACTAGTCATCGGGGTGGCGTGTCGCCTGACGCCGCGACCGTGAGACCTCTGGCATGTGTGAGCTATTTGCCAGGTCCTTGTAACGTTTACGCCCGCGGAGTCTTATTTGAGCTCCCTTTGGGTACGTTGGAATCGGATACACGTTCGATTCCAACAAGCCCGAAGGGAGCTTTTCTATGTTTAAACTGATTGCATCCGATATGGACGGCACGCTGCTTGACGAAAACGGCCAGGTGCCTCCCGAGACCTACGAACTGATTCTGGCGCTACACGAGCATGGCGTGCATTTCGCCGCATCGTCAGGTCGTCGCTACGATCGCCTGTGCGAGTTCTTTGCGCCCGTTCGCGACAAGATGGACTTTGTCGCCGCTAACGGCGCCCAAGTCTACGCCGACGGTAAGATGGTAGACCGTGAGGTGTATTCGCACCTGGCGATTCGAAGGCTCGCCCAGGCCGTCGCGACGTTTCCCAATCTGCATCTTGCGCTCTTTGACCGTACCAAGTCCTTCCTGCTCGATGACGAGAGCAAGTTCGTGCGTGAGGTCGATAAGGACCTTCCCAATGCCGAGCGCATTTGGGAGCTGCCCGATCCCAGCGTAAATATCATCAAGGCGAGTATCTTTTGCGACGACAGTGCGGTTATGGACAGTGCGTACGTGCTACAGCGCGAACTTGGTCAGCTCTTTACTTTTGCGCCTTCGGGCAACGCGTGGATCGATGCCATGCAGCCTGGTGTGTCGAAGGCCTCGGGTATCGCGCAGCTCGCGGAGCATTACGGCATTGGTCGCGACGAGGTCATGGCGTTTGGCGACTCGATGAACGACTACGAGATCATTCGCTTTGTCGGCACGGGCTGCGCGATGGAAAACGCGCGCCCCGCGCTTAAGGCGGTGGCCGATCGCGTGGTGGGTTGCAACCGCGACCACGCCGTCCAGCAGGAGCTCCGTCGCGTGCTGGAGAGTCTCTCCTAATTCGGCAGATGGGGACGTTCCTTTTCTGCCGACAGTGGGGGACAGTCCTTGCAGCTTTTTGCGAAGAGTGTCCCCAGTGACTAGTCGTTTAAGAACGTCCCCAATGACTGACCAATGACTAGGCGAGGGCGGCCATGATGGTGCGGGCGACGCCGTCGTGGTCGTTGTCGTATTCGGTGATGGCGTCGGCGGCCTCGCGATCTTCGGGCTCGGCGTTGATCATGGCCATGCCATGGCCCGCTGCCTGCAGCATGGGGATGTCGTTGATGTTGTCGCCGAACGCCCAGGCGTCGGCGAGACGCTCGCCCAGATGCTCACACAGCCACGTGAGGGCCGTTCCCTTGGTGGCGCCTTCGCCCATAACCTCGATATTCATGGCGTACGAACGCGTGACCTCAATGCCTCCGAGCGTGTCGAGCGCCGCCGCGATGGCGTCGCGATCGGCGGGGTCGTGCCAGTACATAGCGATGCGTTCGAGCGTCTCGACCTCGTCGATTTTGCTGTCGATATTCATGTCGATCGGCGTTCGTGTGCGCTTGAGCGAAGCCGCGATGTGGGGGTCGCCGCCACAGAACTCATCCAGACGCCCGTATAGCGAGCGGGGGAGGAAACACTGCCCGTCCGCGAAGATATCGAAGGTGACGTCATGGCCGGTGGCAATGCTATGGACGTGGTGGGCGATGGCGCGGTCGAGCGGACGGCTCAAGATGCACGTGGCGCGCGAGGCGTCGGTGGGCGTATCCTCGTCGAGCTGCCAGACGCTGGCGCCGTTGGCACAGACCGCGTAGTGCACGGCGGGATGGGCGAGAATGGGCTTAAAGATGCCCGACAGTGGACGTCCCGTGCAGGGAACAAACTCGATGCCACGACGTGCGAGCTCGTCGAGCATCGCCCAGGTGGCATCGCTCATTTGCTTATCGCTCGTCAGCAGCGTCCCATCCATATCGGAAAACACAATCATTTGATGCAGCCCTTTCTACTGGCATAAAAAGCGTGGCCGAGGGCTTGGGTCCCTGGCCACGCTCGAGTTCTATAACGGTCCGCGTCCTAGCGGTCGGCGAGCGGCTTGTACTCCAGCGGCTCGATCACCGGACGATAGGCGGGGCGGATGATACGGTGCGCGCAGAAGAGCTCTTCCATACGGTGTGCCGACCAGCCGGCCATGCGGGCGACGGCGAATAGCGGCGTAAAGAGCGTTTCGGGCACGCCGAGCATCTTGTAGATAAAGCCCGTGTACAGGTCGATGTTGGCGCAGATGGGCTTGGTCATGCCGTGGTCGCGCATGACCTGGGGTGCCAGGCGCTCGATGCGCTCGATGAGCGCGAACTCATCGCCCAGGTTCTTCTTGGCGGCAAGTGTGCGCGCGTAACGACGGCAGACCTCGGCGCGCGGGTCGCTGAGCGTATAGACGGCGTGGCCCATGCCGTAGATGAGGCCCGTGCCGTCGAAGGCCTGCTTGTCGAGGATCTTGCCCAGGTAGGCCGCGACCTCGTCCTCGTCCTCCCAGTTGGAGACATGCGCGCGGATGTCCTCGTGCATAGACACGACCTTGGCATTGGCACCACCGTGGCGCGGGCCCTTGAGCGAGCCGATAGCCGCGGCGTAGGCGGAATACGGGTCGGTGGCCGAAGACGACAGCACGCGGCAAGCGAAGGTGGAGTTGTTGCCGCCGCCGTGCTCGGCATGCAGCATGAGCATAACGTCGAGCAGCATCGCCTCATCGCGGGTGAACGCCATGCCGCCGCGCAGGACCTGTAGGATGGTCTCGGCGGTGGAGAGACCGGGCGTAGGGTGCGGCACGTGAACCTCGGAGCCGCGAAGCTTGGCGACCGAGGCCATGTGTGCGAAGGCGGCGATGCGCGGGAGACGTGCGAGCATGGAAATGGCGACGTCGATTTCGTGCTCGGGCGTGATCACGTCTGGTTCGGCATCGAAGGCGTAGAGCAGCAGTACGGCGCGCTGGAGCACGTTCATGATGCTCGACGATACCGTGGTCATAGGGAACTCTTTAACGTACTCGTCGCTCAGGTGCCTAAAAGCACCCAGACGTTCGCAAAAACCGTCAAGCTCTTCCTTGGTGGGCAGAGAGCCCGTAATGAGCAGATAAGCGACCTCTTCGTAGCCGTAGCGATTCTCGGCCTGGGCGTTGTTGACCAGATCCTCGATGCTGTAGCCACGAAGCGTGAGTTTGCCCTGATCGGGCACGACCTTACTGTCGACCTTGTTGTAGCCATGCACATCCGAGATGCGAGTGAGGCCCGCGACCACGCCCGAACCGTCTGCATTGCGCAGGCCGCGCTTGACATTGTGCTCGACAAACAGGTCCTCGTCATAAGGGTCGGTCGGCAGGCCGTGGTAGAGGTTTTCGCTTTCGGGCGAAATCTGACGGCTCGCCTCGTAATCCAGAACCAGGCGGCTCAAGTGGTCATCGAAGCGGTAATAGATTTTCTTGGCGTCGTAGGCCATGCGCGCTCCTCTCCGGGCCGCATCGGGGTGACTTGCATGGGCATGCGCGCGTCAGGCTATCCCCAGCGGCTTGCTCGCTACAGGCGGTACATAAAGTTAAAGACGTCCTCGCGCTGGATGGACACGTTGACGCCCGAAAGCTCGCCGGCCTCGGCCAGCGCCTTCTGCAGCTCGGCGAAGTCGAGCTTGGACTCGGCGGTATCGGCCAGCATGGTCATGGTGAAGATGTCCTCGATAATGGACTGCGTGATGTCGCGGATGTCGACGTTGGCCTCGCCTAGGACACGGGTGACGCCGGCGACGATGCCGGGGCGGTTCTTGCCAAGGACGGTGATGACGATACGGGAGGACGAGATCTCGGCCATGGGAAACCCTTTCGCGTGATTGCGGCGCGCGCGGGGCGCTCCGCTACGGTACAGTGTTCATCATTGTACCTGTCTGGCGCAAAAAAGGCGCGCTCGCTGCGGCGTTACATGCCTGCAACATGAGCGTAAGGGGGAAGGCCGCACGGGGAAGAGCCGTCTGGCGCGTGTCCGGCTCGTGTTGGGTTGATTTCCGATCTCAGCCGAACACATTGAGCGGACAGGCCGTTCCCGCAGTCAGCCGAACGCCTCCGACGGCTGATTCCGAACTGGAAGCGGAGGGCATCCCCGCCCTTCGGTAGGGGATACCGCTCCGCGGCGCATGCCGCGGGCGGCGCCCCTATCGGACCACCGTGACCTCAGTTGGGATGGGCCCAGCACTGCCGCGTACTCGGTGAGCTAGAGCCAACTGTTCGTCTTCACGTCGCGTATGGCGATATTTCGGTCGTCCGGCTCGGTGATGCCGTAGCCGAACGCCTGGAGCGTCTCGATGGACTCCTGGATCCTCTGTTGGAACATGGGACCCGGATCGACCCTCGGCCCGAGGTGCCCGCGCCAAAGGCACGGCGTGGCGCGCAGCATGTTATGGATTTTGGAGATGGGCTCGATGTCGGCGTAGACGTTGAGCGTCGCCATGGCGTCCTTGTGGCCGAGGATCGATTGGAGCGCCTTGATATCGCCGCCTTGGCGGATCCACTGCGTTGCGAACGTGTGGCGAAGGCCGTGGAACGTGATCAGCTCGTCGTTGGTGCCCATGAGGCCGTTGGTCTCCGAGAACGTCTTGAACGCCCTGCGGATATAGCTTGTCGTCGCGAAGGTCGCGCCCGGCTCCGACAGGATGTAGCAGTCCCCGATCTCGACCGCCCCGGTAAGGCCGCGCAAGCGCAGCTTTCCGCAGTCGATCTCGTGGGTCTCCTTCAGGAAGGGGAGTAGGCCGACCGGGTCGATGGGGATACCCCTGGCGTCATGGGTCTTGGTGTCCTTGATGAACGAACCCATTCCCTTCGCGTACGCCACCGAGTGTCTGATCGAGATCAGGCCCGTCTCGAAATCCACATCGCACCACCGAAGGCCGCAGACCTCGCCGATTCGCATCCCCGTGTGCAGGGCGAGTACGACCGCCCTCTAATCCTCGGCGGACCAATCGAGTCCGAACTCCTTTCGGGCATCCTCTTCGCTCATGACTTCGAGAAGGTCTCCGGGTTGGCAACGAAGGGCGAGGCATAGCTGCTCGAGTGTGTTGAAGCGAATGCCGCGAATATGCCCTTTTTTAATACGGGACAGGTTCACGGGCGTGGTTCCAATCCTTTCGGCAAGTTCGTTCGAGGAAATCTTTCGCTCGGCCATGATCTTGTCGAGGCGAACAATTACGGGCATGGCGTTTCCTTACGCAATCTCGTCGGAGTCGAGGTACAGCTCTCGGGCGTACAAGAAGAGCTGGGAAAGCATGAACAGGACGATGCCGAGAACCAGAGAGGTCCAATCGAATGATGAAGCGATCTCTTGGGCGCCGACGGCCCCCTCGCCGCCAAACATCGAAACGGAGGTTTTGAGTGAGCCGGCGTAGAGGCTGGTGGCAGCTTGAACAACGAAGAGAATGCCGAGCACCTTCAAGCATGTCGCAGACCCTTTCTTGAAGGGGTCTCCGCTCTTGATCGTCCACACGAGAACGGCGCTGAGGATGGTCGTAGCGATACCGATGACGGCAGGGACCAATGTCGAGATCGCAAGGGCTGGATACGCGGGGGAGTCTGCAATTACAGGGTTGTCGAGCACTTCGATTGCTGGCTTTAAGGAGAACGCCACTTGTGCGATGGCGGTGGCGCAAAGGGTCGCAGAGGCTATCGCACATGCGATGCGGAAGGAATGAAGCCGGGGAGTGCGATTGTCGGAACTCATAATAACCTCCGAAGAATTTAAAAAACTCAGGTTACTTTTTAACAGTTTATGTTAAATTGACTTTGCCGGCAAGTAATAAGGGCCGAGCATTTTGTTCGGCCCCTCTGTTCCGACTGGATGAGGTTAAGGTTGGCGATGAACATGCTCAAAATCTCGAAGGCGATCTTTAGGTCGCTTCTCTCCTCCAGGTCGCTCTGTGTTGTCGTTGTTGCGTTGATGGTTCTTTGTGCTCTGCCCGTCTTCAGGAGCGCGGCTGGCATCGACGGACGGGTCGAATACCTCGAGTCGGGAATAACCCGTGTTGAGCAGGAATTGTCAGCATCCTATGCGGATGCGCTTGTGAATGCGGGGGAGGACGGTGTCTATACCTCTTCATCAAGCATGCCCGCGCTTCTGTACCCTCTTGCCGCGGGACGTCTTATCTTGGCACCGCTCTCTCCCCTACTTCCGTTTCTGCAGATATCGGATGGAGAGTACACCTATTATGACGGATCGAAGGAGTACTTGCTATGGGTCGCAACGGCCGTTGCCGTCTCGTTCCTTGCCGCGCGTCTTAACAAACGTGAAAAGCTCATCATCCAGGCACCGATGGGCGAGCTGGGTAGACTTGTTGCATCGAGCGTATGGGCGAGTGTTTTTGCAATGCTTGCCGTCCTCGCCATCAATCTTCCAGGGATAATCGCCGCGCTTGTGAAGAATGGCCCGGGCTCGCCGTTCTATCCGATAGGCTACATTCAATATGCGACTCCGGTTATCAAACCGGCTTGGCTGGTGTTCGCGCAGACGGCCATCTTGCAATTCTTGGTGGCAGCGTTCATCTCGCTTGTCGTTCACCTTGCCGTGAAGATTGCCAATAACCCTACGCTTGGAATCGTGTTCGTATGTGCCCTGATGGGGGTGACGATGGTTCCCGGGTATTACGGAAGATCCATCGCTTTACGTGAGTTCGCCCTGTTGAATCCCCTTACGTATGCGAACACTGAGTTGACCGTCGGCGCCTATAGCCCGTACCCGACAACGCAGATAGTGAATCTGCCTGGACTTTGCTTCGAGCGTGGCGCGATTGCCCTCGTATGCGCAATCGGGATCGAGGTGCTGGCAATTAGCCTGCTTTGCGTTGCTGGAAAGAGCGGCTGCGCGTGCCCGATATCCCCGATTTGTCTTGAGAGAGGTTCCTTCACTGCATCGAGAACGGCAACTCGTTCGAGCGCTTGTGCCTTCGCCGTTGCATACGTAAGAACGATGGGGAAACTGCTCCTGCGTTCTCCTACCCTCGCCGTATGCGCGATTGCAATGTCGACGACGATGCTGGCCCCGGCTCTGGTCGAGATGTTTCCTGACGCTGATAACGTTTCCGTTGTTCGGTATAGGGATGGAGAGCTCCGTTCAATAGATCGGTATCTAGAGCAGAACGCTGCGAATATGGACGTCGAGGGCAAAGCGGCCCTGGAAGACATGCGGGATGCTCTTTCGGGTTTCGTGTACGCGCCTATGCCTGCGGAGGGGTTTCGAAGCCTTGCGACGTACGAGCGCGCTCGAGGTGAGCTGGGCGCGGCAGATGCGACTCTCCTGCAATCGATCGGAATCGAGCCGGAGACTCCTTCTCGTGCGGAGGCGCGCGCCCTTCTGCTTGAGTCGATCGCGAGCTTGCCGGACCCCAAGGTTTACGAGTTAAGTACGAAGATGCCCCCATTAATCCTCCTTTCGTATCTCCAGGCAGCGCTTCCCTCCTTATTTTTGCTGTTGCCCGTGGTTGTCACATCGCTCGCGTGCACCCACCTGCAGTGTCGTTCCCTTCTGGTTCTCCAGATCCCCGCAACAGCGCATGTGCGTTTTCTGACGGCTGTTGCGCTGGCTCTCCTGCTTGGCTTGGTGCTGCTTTTGGTGTCGATGGTTCCCGCTGTCGTTGTGTCCGTGATTAAGAACGGTGCGGGTGGATCGGAGTATCCCGTCGCTCTCATTCGGGCGGGAGCTTCGACAACGTCCACGGTGGGGGGAGGCGGTGTTGTGCAGTATTCCGTTGCTGGTCATGGCATACGGCGTGATTTCCGTCGTCGCTGCGTTGACAGCAGCGATTAGCCGCAACTCCGTTGTCACCGGAATGGTTTGCGCGGTTCTCTTGGTGTTGGGTTCGTTGAGCGCTCATGTTGAAAGCGTGGGCATGGGCGTCGCGCTGCTGGCTCCATTCGCCTCGTTTGATCCCGCTTCCCAGGTGGGGACGATTGGGTTCCTTGGGCGAGGGACGAACGCGATGCCTTTTGGAGAGGTCGTCGGCGCATCGGGCGCTCTGCTGGTGGTCTTGGGCGCCGTATCTCCGTTGATGGTGCGCCTGAGTGTTCCAAAGATCGAAAGGGGATGATCTCGATGATTGACCTTCAAACGCTGACGATCTCTTATGGAAAGAAGGTGCTCGTAGATTCGGTGAACGCTGAGTTTGCCCCGGGTACGGTCTACGGTCTCGTCGCTCCGAACGGGCATGGAAAGACGACGTTGCTGCGTGCGATGGCAGGTTTGCCGGGTCCTCGCGTGGACGGGAGCATCGTTCTGGATGAGGTGCAGGGTACGGGTGCGAGAGAGGTCCGTTCTATGATCTTCTATGCACCTGGTGAGGGGACGCTGCTGTATCCCGGATTGCGTGCGGAAGATCACCTCAAGATGGTTTGCGATATGTGGCCGCATGCTCGCGATATCGAAGAGATAGTGGAACAAACGCAGATAGGCGAGTTCGCGAAGATGAGGATCCGCACTCTGAGCCAGGGCATGAAGCAGCAGCTTACCCTGGCGATTGCGTATGCGACGGGCGCGCGGTACCTTCTATTAGATGAGCCCATGAACGCGCTCGACCCCAGCAGGGTGGACTTGCATTCCGAGATTCTCAGGAAGCTGGCCGATTCTGGTACGTGCATCATCATGTCATCCCACATCTTGGATTCGGTCGATAGGCTGTGCGATGAGATTCTGTTTTTGAAGGATGGGAGGCTCATTAGAAGCATTCCGCAAGATGATGCTGCGCCGAAGTCTCCTGGATCCCATTTCGCAAAGCCTGCCGGACGCGCCGAGGGTGCGCTAAGCACGTATCGGCGACTCTACGAAAAGGGCGGGTAGAAATGCAGGTTAATAATCTATGTGGCCAATGTGATACCGTTGAACCCGCGTATCGATACCGCTCAGCCATTCGCCTCGCCCCCGTCGCACGTATCTTCATCCGGTCTGTTACTTTTAATCTAACGATTCTTTGAGGAACGTAGGTGCTTCCAAATGTACTGTCGACTTCTTCTCAAACTGATCCTAAGAGACAGGGCCGCATGGATTTGTACGCTCGTTCTCGCTGCAGCCTTTTCCGTCCCCATTGCGTTCAATTCACCCATCTACGGGCCCTTCTTTATGAAGCAGGGCATGCAGAGCTTTGTCGACGCATTCAATACGCGCGCACCCCAGGCCAGCGGCACAGACCTATCTCCAGAGCAGCAAGCTGACGCGGAGCTTGCAAGATACGCGAACGCCGCCCTTGCCGCTCAAACCGACGCCGCCTTTCTCGATTCTGCCGAGAGCTACTACGCGCTCATGGACGAAGGCTTCCAATCCGGGTCCATCGTGGGAGACCGAGAGACCAATGACGCAGACCTCGCGTATTGCCGTGCCCTGAGCAGCTCCGGCATCACGGATATCCCAGCCTCCGCAAACGACCTGCCATTCCTTTCCTTCCTGCCTTACGCCATTGCCACGGCGCCGTCTTTCCTTCCCTTCATCCCCTTCCTTCTCTCGTCGATACTCGTGCTCGGCGCCACAAGGCCCGGGACCCTGGCGGCAAAGGCGCCCGCGCCCAAATTCCGGCGCCTTATCCAGATCGTGTTTTCGATAATCGTCGCGGGGACCGCGATGCTCCTCGCCGGCCTCGCACCCGGGGGCATTTACGCCTTGGTCCTAAACGGCTTCGGGCAAATTGGGTACCCGATCGCCTTCTTCCATGACGGCGCGCTTACCACCACGACCGCGGGAAACGTCTTCACAGCCCTGCTTCTCGCGCTGCTTGCGGGCGGAACCTTGATATCCGTTTGCTCCGCCGTCCTATCGACCGCAACGAGGCGCGTCCTCGCGGGCCCCCTCACCTCCGCGCTGCTTGTCGCGGCCCCGGCATTCCCGTTGCTGTCCGATTCGGCACTAGGGCATAATGCCGTGCTCGGGCTCCTGCCACTGCCCGTATTCTCGCCTATCGAGGCAACGGGTTACGTAGGATGCTTCCCGACAGAATTCATTGGCTCCGGTTCAGGCAGCGCATCGATGCTTGCCGTGGCCCTGGCATACGTCGCGGTCTTTTTTACGGTCGGCGCCGTTGCGACACGTTCGCCCAAACAGTCTGGACCCGCTAAAAAGCACCATGGGCTCGAGCTTCTGGACGCGAGCGTGGGATACGGGAGCACGACGATACTTTCAATCGGGTCGCTTTTCCTGAGCCCGGGAACGGCGGCGGGCCTCGTTGCTCCCAACGGCTCGGGGAAAACCACCCTTCTTGAAGCGCTGTCGGGCCAATTTCCCACCCGCATCCGCTCGGGAAGACTGGCGGCAGACGGAATCTGCCAACGTCGATCAGCCGAATTTGCAGAACTCGTCTACCTGAGCTCTTCGGGCGGCGCGGATCTCTACCCCACGCTATCGGCCATCGAGCACCTTGCTTTCGTTAGGGAGGCGTGGAAATCGGCCGCCGACATCGACTCGCTCTGCGACTCCCTCGGAATCTCCCCATATCTCGACAAGCCGACCCGTAAACTCTCGACAGGAATGAAGCAGCAGGTAAAGCTTGCCATGGCGATAGCGACCGATTGCCCGTACCTCATCCTCGATGAACCGCTGAACGGCCTCGATCCGGGAAAGCGGAAAACCTCCTGCGACGCGATGCGCAGCGAGGTGGCGCGGGGACGCAGCGTGCTCATTTCAAGCCATCTGCTCGACGACCTGGCAGACCTCACCAACTCGTTCTACTTCATCGAGGCCGGCGCGCTCGTGGAAAAGATCAAGTCGTCCTCGCAGACGCTCAAGCAGGAATACCTCGATACATACGAGAGATGAATGTGGGGGAGTGTTCGGATGAAGTTGATATTTAAGGTCCAGCTCGTGTTGTGCCGAAAAGACCGTGAACCTTTTGTGGGACGCTCGGCGCCGTGGTACCATAGCCGAGTTTGTTGTCTTGGTCGGAAACCAAGACGCCTTATGCGCTGATCGGTAACCAGCGCCTGACCAATAAGGAGTCCTACCATGAAGCAGGGTATCCATCCCCAGTATGTCGAGTGCACGGTGACGTGCTCCTGCGGCAACACCTTCAAGACGCACGCTACCGTGTCCGAGATGAAGGTCGAGCTTTGCAACGAGTGCCACCCGTTCTACACCGGCCAGCAGAAGTTCGTCGACACCGGTGGACGCGTCCAGCGCTTCGCCGACAAGTTCGGTGGCGCCGCTGCCGCCCAGCTCAAGAAGGCTGAGGAGGCCAAGGCCGCCAAGGCCGCCAAGGCTGCTGAGGCCGAGGCCGCTCGCAAGGCCGCCGCTGAGGCTAAGGCTGCCGAGAAGGCTAAGCGTGCTGCTAAGTTCGCCGAGGAGGCTGCCAAGCAGGCCGCCGAGGCTCCCGCAGAGGCTCCCGTCGAGGAGGCCGCTGCCGAGGCCGAGACCACCGAGGCTGCTGAGTAACTAGCTCGCCGCGGAATCGCTCGCATTCATGGCATAAGGGCCGTGCATCCGTTTGGGTGCGCGGCCCTTTTCTTTTTATTGGTGCAAGCTAACCTGTCCCCGTGGCACCAAATGGCAGAGAGACGGCGTTTGCTCAGATAAAACTTGCCAAAATAAACCTGTCCCATTGTGGCAGGTTGGTCATAGTTATTACGTGGCGGTCGAGGTCGACCGTATAGGCCGCGCCTTGTTTGGCTAAAGTACAATCATCTGTGTTTAACTCGCCCGCAGCTGCACGGCGTGGGCGATGGCCAAAAAGGAAAACCACATGGGATTCATGTCAAAGCTGCTGTCCTTTGGATCCGATAAGGACCTTAAGCGCTACTACAAGATCGTCGACCAGATCAACGGTCTTGAGCCCCAGTTTGAGAAGATGACCGAGGAGGAACTCCGCGGCCAGACCGATAAGTTCCGCGAGCGTTACGCCAACGGCGAGTCGCTTGACGACATGCTCCCCGAGGCCTTTGCCACCGTGCGTGAGGCTTCCAAGCGCACCATGGGTATGCGCCACTTTGACGTGCAGCTCATTGGCGCCATGGCACTGCACGAGGGCCACATCGCCGAGATGAAGACCGGCGAAGGTAAGACCCTCGTCTCCACGTTGGCTGGCTATCTCAACGCTATTGCCGGCAAGGGCGTGCACGTCGTTACTGTCAATGATTACCTTGCCAAGCGCGACTCCGAGTGGATGGGCCGCATCTATAAGTACCTGGGCATGACCGTCGGTCTGCTCCAGAACAACATGCCGCTCGAGCTCAAGCGTCCGGCCTACCAGGCAGACGTCACCTACGGCACCAACTCCGAGTTCGGTTTCGACTACCTGCGCGACAACATGGTCACCCGCCCCGAGCAGCGCGTACAGCGCGGCCACAACTACGCCATCGTCGACGAGGTCGACTCCATCCTGATCGATGAGGCCAGGACGCCGCTCATCATCTCGGGCGCCGGCACCAAGTCGGCCAGCACCTACAAGGACTTTGCGCGCGCCGTGCGCGGCCTGGAGCGCGGCGAGGACGTGTCGCATGACATGCTCACCGCCACCGAGGATGTGGAGCCCACGGGCGACTACGTCATGGACGAGGCCAAGCACACCATTGCCGCCACCGAGCGCGGCCTTAAGAAGATCGAGCGCCGTCTGGGTATCGAGGATATCTACGCCGACCTTTCGGGCCAGCTGGTCAACCACCTGCAGCAGGCGCTGAAGGCCCAGTACATGTTCCATCGCGACAAGCAGTACGTGGTCACCAACGGCGAGGTTAAGATCGTCGACGAGTTTACCGGCCGCATCATGGAAGGCCGCCGCTATTCCGAGGGCCTGCACCAGGCCATCGAGGCCAAAGAGGGCGTGCTCGTGCGCGAGGAGAACCAGACGCTGGCAACCATCACCCTGCAGAACTATTTCCGTCTGTATGACAAGCTCTCCGGTATGACCGGTACGGCACTCACCGAGGATGCCGAGTTCCGCGAGATCTACAAGCTACCCGTCGAGGTCATCCCCTCCAACAAGCCCGTGCAGCGTGTTGACCACGAGGACCTGGTGTACCGCACCATCCAGGCCAAATACAACGCCGTTGCCGACGACGTCGAGCGACGTCACGCCAAGGGCCAGCCGGTCCTGGTGGGCACCGTCTCCATCGAAAGCTCCGAGAAACTGTCGGCCGCCCTTACCAAGCGCGGCATCGCGCACGAGGTCCTCAACGCCAAGCACCACGAGCGCGAGGCCCATATCGTTGCCCAGGCTGGTCGCTATGGCGCCGTGACCATCGCTACCAACATGGCCGGTCGTGGTACCGACATCCTGTTGGGCGGCAACCCCGACGAGCTGGTGCGCGAACGCCTTGAGTACGAGGGCCTGACCATGGAGGACGTGACGCCCGAGCAGCTTGAGCAGTTTAACGCCGAGGCCAAGGAGACCTGCAAGGCCGAGCGCGAGCGCGTGCTTGCCGCCGGCGGCCTGACCGTTATCGGCACCGAGCGCCACGAGTCCCGTCGTATCGACAACCAGCTGCGCGGCCGCTCCGGCCGTCAGGGCGATCCGGGCGAGACCCAGTTCTACCTGTCGCTCGAGGACGACCTCATGCGCCTGTTCGGTGGCGACAAGATGGACCGCGTCTCCAAGATGATGGTCACGGCCGACATGGGCGACGACATGCCCATCCAGCACAAGATCATCTCCAAGGCCGTCGAGAGCGCCCAGCACAAGGTCGAGAGCATCAACTTCTCCATGCGCAAGAGCGTCCTTGAGTACGACGACGTCATGAACAAGCAGCGCCAGGTCATCTACGCTGAGCGCAATAAGATTCTGGACGGCAAGGACCTGACCGACCACATCACCGAGGTCATGCACGACACCGTGTACCGCTGCGTTCAGGAGTTCTGCACCAAGGACAGTCACGATGGCGAGCGCGACCTGGAGGGCCTGCGCAAGTGGGTTGTGGAGCTCACCGGCCACATCGATACGCCGAAGTTCCCCGACGAGGATTATGAGGCTCTGGCTGCCGATGTCCTGGCTTACGTAGAGAAGTGCTACAACATGAAGGCCGAGCGCTTGGGCGAGGACCTGATGCGCGAGCTCAACACCCAGGTCATGCTGCGCGTCATCGATACCCGCTGGATGAACTACCTGCAGGAGATGGACTACCTCAAGACCGGCATCGGCCTGCGCGGCTTTGGCCAGCGCGACCCGCTGGTCGAGTACAAGACCGAGGCCTACGGCGCGTTCCAGATACTCGTCGACACCATGTACGAGGATTACCTGCGCACGGTTCTGCGCATCGAGATCAAGGCTGCCCCGCGTGTCGTGGAGCACAAGGAGGAGCCCGCGCTCGAGGGTGCGCACTTCTCCGGTCCTGCCGAGGTCGATGGTGACAACGGCGACTCGGTGCTGCGCAAGCAGGCGCAGGTGCAGGCCCGCACGGCTGTCCAAGGCGGACCGGCTGCCGTCAACAACGGTGGCAAGGTGACGACCTACCGCAAGTCCGAGAGCGACGATCCGTACGTCAACGTGGGCCGCAACGACCCGTGCCCTTGCGGTAGCGGTAAGAAGTTCAAGTACTGCCACGGCAGGAATCGTTAATGGCTGAGGCTTTAGAGGTAACGCCCGCCGAGCTGGACGCGTTTGCGGACCGGCTCGGTGAGGTTGAGTCGTACCTCCATTTGGACGAGAAGCGCACCCGCGTAACGGAGCTCGAGGCCAAAAGCGTCGCCCCGGGCTTTTGGGACGACGCCGATGCCGCTCGCGCCACGATGGAGGAGATCGCGCGCACCAAGGAAGATATCGCTGCCGTGGACACCGCGCGCGGCGAGCTTTCCGATGCCCGCGCTGCGCTGGAGCTTGCCGAGGAGATGGGGGATGACCCCGACGTCGTCGCATTGCGCGAGGAGGCTGCCGCTACGGCAGAACGCCTGGCCCGCGCCATCGACGAGCTTGAGCTTGCGAGCTGGTTTACCGGGGAGTTCGACCATGGCGACGCGATTGTGACCATCAAGCCCGGGCAGGGTGGTTTGGAGGCCCAGGATTGGACCTTCATGCTCTTTAAGATGTACATGAAGTACTGCCAGCGCCGCGGTTGGAAGGTCACCATCAACGATTGCCCCGCGGCCGAGGTCATTGGCATTGATCGCGCGACCTTTACCGTCGAAGGCAAGGATGCTTTTGGCATGCTTCGCGCCGAGGCCGGTGTCCACCGCCTGGTGCGCATTAGCCCCACCGACGACAAGAAGCGCCGCCAGACCACGTTTGCCGGCGTCGAGGTCATTCCGGTGCTGCCCGACGATATCGATATCGAGATCAACCCCGACGACATCCGCGTCGACGTGTACCACGCAAGTGGCCCGGGTGGCCAGGGCGTAAACACCACCGACTCCGCCGTGCGCGTGACGCATTTCCCCAGCGGCATTGTGGTTACCTGCCAAAACGAGCGCAGCCAGATCCAGAACAAGGCCGCGTGCATGCAGATCCTCAAGGCTCGCCTGTACGAGATTGAGCTCGAGAAGCGTGCCGAGGCCCTGGACGAGATTCGCGGACCCAAGACCACGATTGGTTTTGGCAACCAGATCCGCAGCTACGTGCTCTACCCGTACCAGATGGTTAAGGACCTGCGTACGGGCGTGGAGACCAGCAACGTCGAGGCCGTTCTTGACGATGGCGACCTGGACCCGTTTGTTATTGGCTACCATCGTTGGGCCACTGGCAATGCCGGCGCGGAGCCCCCATCTGCCTAAACCGCTTGGTTTATGTGGAAATGGATAAAACCCTCCGAGCAGGGTGGTTTTGTATCCAAAGCAAACCCTGCGCAGGGGTGGTTTTTGTTCGGCGAATCGGTAGAATCGAATACAGCAAGAAGTTCGAAGCGCATCCGTTTGGGTGCGCTTTTTTGAGGGAGGTAGCATGGCATATCGTCTGGACATCAAGCGCATTCTATCGATGAACTTCTTTCACGACCTGCCCCAGATTATGTTGGGGTGCGCTCTGGCCGCTATTGCGACCGACCTGTTTTTGATTCCCAACGGCCTTGCTGCCGGTGGTGTTACGGGCCTTGCCACCATTATCCAGGCGGTCGGCGCATCGCGCGGCATATCGCTTCCCGTTGGTATTCAGACGATCGTGATGAACGCCTTGCTGTTGCTGGTCGTTATGCGCGAGGGCGGCATGTTCTACGTGGTGCAGACCGCGACGGGCTTTGTGCTGCTGGGCTTCTTTACCGATCTGTTCGCCCCGTTTGTATCACCTCTGGCGGATGCGGACCTGATGCTCCCTGCCATGTGGGGCGGCATTATTACAGGCATCGGTTACGGCATGGTGCTGCGCGCCGGCGCCAACACCGGCGGCTCGGACACGATTGGCCAAATCATCTCGCGTAATACCTCGCTGCCCGTGGGCTCGACCGTCATGGCGATCGATGTTGCCGTATGCGCGCTGTCGGCTCCGGTCTTTTCAATCGAAAATGCACTATATGCAGGCCTTTCGATGGTCATTAGCGGCTACGTGATCGATGCCGTGGTCGATGGTGGCAACAAACGCCGTACGGTACTCATCATCTCGGACAAGTTCCCTGATATCGCTGCCGATATCATGTATGGCCTGGGTCGTGGTTGTACCAAGTTTAAGGCGACTGGCATGTATTCGGGTGCCGAGAAGCCGGTGATCATGGTCATCGTGAACCGTCGAGAGCTCAATACCCTCAAGACGATCGTGCGCGAGCGCGATCCTCACGCCATTGTGACGGTCGCCGACGTTACGGAAGCTTTCGGCGAGGGATTCAAGGACATTAGCGCGTAGGGCCGACCGCGTCCCATCCAAAAGACGTTCACATTGATAAACCGTTTCATCAGCGGTTCTGCCTGCTAAATTGTTCAAATAATGATAAAAACTCTGGTAAAGCCCTCAGTTTCCAGCATAATGAATGGCGTACGTGCATCGCGGCTGTGTTGGGACTACCTTTCCGTGCCGTGCGCATCTTGTCTTAAGAGGATGAAAGGAAGGCACAATGAGCGACGAAGAGCTCAAAAAGGTTGCCAACGAGGTAAGGAAGGGCATCGTCACCGGCGTGCACGCTGCCAAGTCCGGCCATCCGGGCGGTTCGCTCGGCGCTGCCGACATCATGACCTATCTGTACTTTGAGGAAATGAACGTCGACCCGGCCGACCCCCGCAAGGCCGACCGCGATCGCTTCGTGCTTTCCAAGGGTCACTGCGCGCCTGGTCTGTACGCCGTGCTCGCCGAGCGCGGATTCTTCCCCAAGGAGGATCTCGAGACGCTGCGCCACATCGGCAGCCATCTGCAGGGTCACCCCAACATGAACGACACCCCGGGCGTTGACATGTCCACCGGTTCGCTCGGCCAGGGCATCTCCGCCGCCGTGGGCATGGCCGTTGCCGCCAAGCACTGGGGCGACGACTATCGCACCTACGCCCTGCTGGGCGACGGCGAGAGCGAGGAGGGCCAGGTCTGGGAGGCCGCCATGTTTGCCGGCAACCAGCAGCTCGACAACCTCTGCGTGATCGTCGACCACAACGGCCTGCAGATCGACGGCCCCGTCGAGGAGGTCAACGACCCCATGCCGCTCGCCGACAAGTTCCGCGCCTTCAAGTTCCACGTGGTGGAGCTCGCCGACGGCAACGATTTCGATCAGATCCGCGCCGCCTTTGCCGAGGCTCGCGCCACCAAGGGCCAGCCGACCGCCATTATCGCCGAGACCACCAAGGGCAAGGGCGTCTCCTTTATGGAGAACCAGGTGGGTTGGCACGGTAAGGCCCCCAACGATGAACAGTTTGAGCAGGCCATGGCAGAGCTCACGGCCGCCGGAGAGGAGCTCTAGGATGGCAGACGTCAAGAAAATCGCCACGCGTGTAAGCTACGGCGAGGCCCTCGTCGAGCTCGCCAACGAGCACGATGACTTTGTGGTCCTCGACGCCGACCTGGCCGCCGCCACGCAGACCGGTAAGTTTAAGGCCGCTTGCCCCGACCGCTTCTTCGACGTGGGTATCGCCGAGAGCAACCTGATGGGCGTCGCCGCCGGTATCGCGACCACTGGTCGTGTTGCCTTCGCGAGTACCTTTGCCATGTTCGCTGCCGGTCGTGCCTTTGA
>UQSB01000003.1 GCA_900543505.1 uncultured Collinsella sp.
AGCTGCGGAAACGCGGGACCCGTTCAGGCTGTTGCGCTGAGATTGAAAATCAACCGTATCATCACGATTTTCTCAAGATGTTCGTAATCCAGAGCAAAAGCGCAGTCTGAGAATCGGCCGAACCCTTAAGCGCGAGCTCCACATCGACCGCGCCCTCGAGCGCCGCGACCAGCTCTGCCATCGAATAGCGGCGTGCCCAGGTCAGGTGATTTTTGACCTGCCAGGACTGGAGCTTGAGCGTTGCGGCAAGCTCGCGACCCTGCCCACGAGAGTCAAGCGCCTTGGCGACGATCAGCTCACGGATGCGGCCGCACAGCAATGTGTAGGTCCACACGTAACTCTTGACGGGCAGTAAATTGAAGAGCTCAAGCGAGCGGCGTATATCACGAGCCGATACCGCGTTGAGAAAATCCCAGGGCTGGACCTCGGCCGTGCGGACGATCCAGCGTTCCACATCGGCAAGCTCAATCTGAGGGGCCTCGACCATCTGGGCAAGCTTGGCCAAGTCGTTATCGAGCATGCGGGTGTTCTCGCCCGAGCGCGAGACGAGCTCCTCGGCGGCCGCCGCCGAGATGGACTTGCCGTGTTGCGTCGCCATCTGCTGCACGCGGCGTGGGAGCTCCCAGCGCTTGGTGCCCGAGCAATCGATGACGGCCTTCTTGTCAATCTTGGCGATCGCCTTGTACAGGCGCGTATTCTTGGCGAGCGAATCGGCGATAATAAGGCAGACCGTTGTGGGACTTGGACTCGCCAGATACTCGACGAGCGGCTCGGAAACCGCCTTGGCAAGCTTGGAGCAGCCGTCAAGGATTACCAGGCGAAACTCGCTGCCCATGGGAAAGGTATTGAGCGAGCCAATGATCGACTCGATATCGGGGTCTTTGGTCATGTCGCGTTCATCGAGGTTGAACTCAACCATACCCGACTTTTCCAAGCGAGCTTTCATACGCGAGACGGCGTGGTCGCGCTTGACCCCATCGGTACCGACGATCAGATATGCCGGCAGCAGACCGGTTTCGGGCATTGCGCTCCCCTCTCGCAGACTCTCGAATTCGTACTGTGCCATTTTAGCCCAGGGGCCAGCCGCGCGCCAACGATGTCATCACGGTCGCTGGCATCTCATCGCAAAGCCATTCGCAGTCGGCGCGACGGTAATGTCGCCGTGTTCGATGGTGCACGCGAACACACCACCCGCTTCCTTCACGGCATCGACGCAGGCATCGGACGGATGGCCGTATCGATTCCCCTCGCCCGCGCTCGCAAGGGAAAGCTCGGGCTTCAGGACGTCCAGCAACTCACCATCGACTGAAACCTTGGAGCCGTGATGCCCAAGTTTAAGGACATCGATATCCCCCACCTCCTGCACGAATTCCCGTTCTTGGTCGAGCTCGGCATCACCGGTGAGGAGCATGCGCAGGCCCTTGCCTTCCTGAACATAAGAGAGCAGCAGGACAAGGGAGTCCTCATTTCCCTCGCCATCCACGGACTCGAATGGCCACATCACGCGGGCGCAAAATGAGCCGATGTCGACCGTATCCCCACGGCGCACCTGCCGATACTCCACGCCAGGTCGGTTCAATACCTCGGCAGGAGCATCCTCCAGCGCATCCGCCGCCACGGCAATCGTTCCGACCGAAAACTGTTCGAGCACGGCAGGCAGACCACCCCAGTGGTCCTCATCCCAATGCGTCACAAAGACGGCATCGATATGGTGCACGTTATTGCGGACCAACGCCGCCACCACGCGCTCGTCGAGTCCGCAATCGACGAGTGCTACTGCGCCGCCCTGGCGGATAAGAATCGCATCGGCCTGGCCCACATCGAGCACCGTCACCGAAGGCGGAGCGAATCGATCCCAGTAGACGTACGGAATCGCAGCCAAGAGCACAAGGCATGCAAGCCCCACCGCCATAGGACGCGCACGGGGACGCGGCCACCGGACAAGCAGAACCGCCAGCAAACACGGCACTAGGTAAATCCACATGCTATCGGGCGGCACGCTCACGGATGCACCCGGCACGGCGGCAAACAACTGCTCGAAGAACAGCGCGCAACGGGCGGCAATCATGGGCACAACGAGCGCCCAAGTCCGCAACGGTCCCACGAGCGAAAAGGGAACCAGCACGATGGACACAGCAAGCAGTACGCTCACCACCGGACCGATGACCGCATTTGCCAGCGGAGCAATGAGCGAGAACGTACCGAAGGCAGGAATGGTAATGGGAAATGTCGCCAACTGCGAGCACAGCGTGACGGAAAGCATGCTGGCAACGCCCGATGGCACGCCCAGCTCACCCAAAGCGAAGGTCGCATAGGGGCAAAAGCACAGAATGGCTAAGACGCTGGCACATGAAAGCTGAAAGCCCATCTCGAACAGCACCGTCGGCCGCAGTAGCACAAAGATGGACATGGTAACAAAGAGTGCCGATGCGCCGTGCCGGCGACGCCCCGCGCCGTTTACGACAAGCGTCGCGAACACCATGCAGCACGCGCGCACGGCAGAGGGAGACGCGCCCGTAAAGGTAGCGTAGCCCACAAGCGTTATCGCCAGTATCGCCCGCTGAAGACCACGTGAGCACCGAGTCTTTTGCAATAAACCCTCGATTAAAAACCCCACGATAGCCAAATGGCTGCCCGAGACGGCGATAAGATGCGCCGTTCCCGTCACCGAAAACCAGTCGCCCGCCGGCTGGGCGCGCAGCTCGGCCGAACGACCGCAGACGACACCGGCTATGAGCGCACGCGCCGGGTCGGTCGCAGGCGCGATAGACGCAAGCAGCCCATTTCGCAGTCGAAGCAGCGGCTCCGGAGAGCCCTCATCGACCGACACAATCCGAACGGCTTTAACCTTGCGCGCCTCGCCTCGGAGCACGCGCGATCGTCCATATGCATCGTTCTCAAAACGTGAAACGCGACCGATAACACGCACGTGCGCCCCGACCTTGAGCTCACGATCACACGATAGGCGAACCGTTGCCAAGTTCTTACCGTCCGCGCGTGCCTCGCAGGTATAGGAATACACGTCGTCGTTTATGGATGGGTCACCCTGCACGACAAACTCGAGGCTGCTTGCCGCTCGACCATCGAGCGCCTTCGAGGCACTGAGCACATCCACGGCCCACCACGCCGAGACGACCGCTCCCGCCACGAGACCGACGGAAGCGGCATACAGCCACCGCTTCCAAGGGGCAAGCCGCGCACAAGATTGAGCCAGCACAACGAATACCGCTGCCGCAACGGGAATGGCCCATAGCGGCCCGACCGCCGGCGCCCGCTCCCTCAGCAGCGCATCAGCGGCTATGTTGAGCACCAAGACGCAGCTCATGCACATGCCGGCACACAGGGCCATCGTCCACGGAATCAGGGGCCGCGGAGGCATCACGTGCTCGCGCTCGGTCGCACTCATACGCAGATGCAATCTTTGATTTTGGCAAGCTTCTTCTCGCCGATTCCCGACACACGCATCAGATCGTCAACCGAGGCAAAAGCACCGTTCTTTGTCCGCTCATCGATAATCGACTGGGCCATGGAGGGACCGATGCCCGAGAGCGTCTGTAGCTCTTCTGCGCTTGCCGTATTGATGTTTACTAGGCCTGTTGCGCCACTCACGCCCGATGATGCGGAAGCCCCACCATCAACACCGGCTTCCGCAATGGACGCCTGCTGCCCCCCTATCGTTGGAACGTGAATCTTCTGTCCATCGACGACCTTAGATGCCCGATTGAGCCCCGTAACGTCTGCCTCGGGCGCCAGCCCGCCGGCGGCATCAATCGCCTGAGCCACCCGCGCGCCGTCCTTGAGACGATATACGCCGGGCGACACAACGGCGCCATCGACATCGACATAGACCTCTGCCGCGGCAGAAGCCTTAGTCGAAGAACCTTCGGATGTCTTTCCGCTCGAGGTATCACCGGATCCCGGCTCCACCAACGAGCCCGAACCGTCAGTGCGTTCAAACGACACGCCACCGGCACCGCCGCCAAGGTTCGCCATCGCCAGTCCACTCGCCATCGCAATGACGACCAGTATCGCCATCACCACTGCCTTATGACCGAACAGCTTGTCCGCCAAGCGGTCCATCCGTTTGACTCGTTCGTGTTGTTCGCGCTGCGCCATAGCAAAACCTCCCAACACCATCGTGTCAGGAAAGGAGCTCCGCAACAGCCACGCTCCAAAACCGGTTTTAGCGGTCAAACCAAAAACCAACCAAAACCTTGCACAAATCTGTCCATTTATTCAGGCACACGTCAGCAAATGGACACTTAGCCGCAAAATGCCCAGATAGCAAAAGACCGACGATGCAGGCGCATCGTCGGTCTATGCACAAATTTACTCGTGATCTTGGTAAATCTCACGCGGAGCAAGCTCCGAATGTTTGCGTTTTAAGGTCTTAGGGGCCTTATACGTGTTGCTCCCGAAGTCGATGTACTCGGTCTGCTTGAACAGGCGCTCGATCATCTCCTCATGATCGAACAACTCCCAGGCCTCATGCACGGCATCGAGTTTGGCATGCGTCTCGGGACGGCGCGGCATAAATAGCGTGCAGCAGTCGGGAGCGGCCTCAGTCGAGATATCGAACGTACCAATCTCCTCGGCGCGCGCGATGATCTCCTGCTTGTCCGAACCGATGAGAGGGCGGAACACGGGGATCTTCACGGCCTCGTTGACGGCCATAATGTTCTCAAGCGTTTGGGAGGCAACCTGCCCAAGCGATTCGCCGGTCACGATGGCCTTGGCGCCCTCGATGTGTGCAATGCGCTCGGCAACCGAATACATAATGCGGCGATACATGATCACGCGCAGATTGCTGGGGCAGGTGACCGAAATCTCACGCTGGCAGTCGCCAAACGGCACCACGTAGAGGCGGCCGATCTGGACACCCGGCTCAAGCGCACGGATGATGTCCTGCACCAAACACTCGCTCGTATCGGGCGTCTGCGGACGACCAGAGAAATGTACCGGCACGCACACCGCGCCGCGACGCGCGAGCATCCAGGTCGCCACCGGAGAATCGATACCCGACGACAGCAGCGTCACGACCTTGCCGGCAGAACCCACCGGCAGACCGCCCACGCCGCGCTCAGAGCGCGCGTACACATAAACGCTGCCCTGAACCACCAGTACGTGCACCATCGCATCGGGGTCGTGCATTTGAACCTTTTTATCGGGGAAGGCCTCACACAACACCTCGCCCACCTGACGATTGATGTCAATCGAGGTGAGCTCATAGTCGGTATTGGAGCGCTTGGCGTGCACCTTAAACGAATCGAAGGAACCAAACTCGCGCAGCGCCTTCACGGCGGCGGCACAGTACTCCTGAGGGTCGCGATTGGTGTGATACGCCAAAGACACGCGAGCAACGCCGGGAACGGTGCGAATGACACGCGCCGCCTCGTCGGCCTGATGCTCGTTAAAGGTCACGAGGATATAACCGGAAATTCGAGACACGGCATTCACGGAAAAGGCGGCCAAGGCCGCCTTGATGTTATCCATGAGGATATGCTCAAAATGTGCGCGGTTCTTACCCTTCAGTCCAACCTCGTGATAGTGGACCAGGCAGACGCGAGCCGCCATTTAGGCTTCAGCAACCTTGTGGCCGAGCGCCTTCTCGTAACGGGCCTCGTCGTAAGAGATGTCGCCGTCGACAATCTCATCCATAGCCATCGAGATGGTATCGGCACCGGAAAGCCCGATGGTGATGTCATCGACATCCTGGACGGCAAGCACGCGGTTGTGCTGGCCACGCAGCATGCTATTGATGTCGCAGGCGCGCTTGGAGGCAAGCGAAGCGAGCAGGAAGCGGTTGTGATCGGTCTTCTCCAGAAGATCGTCAATGCAAGGCTTTACAACGGACACGGACCTCAGATCCTTTCATGCATATCGAGAACGCGAACGAGCTCGTCGGTCGCGCGGTCGAGATCGTCATTCACCACGACATCGTCGTAGCGGTCGGCAAGGGCAAGCTCATCGGCGGCGTTTGCCATACGCAGCTCAATCGTCTCGGGCGTCTCGGTACCGCGACCGACTAGACGCTCGCGGAGTACCTCAAGCGAAGGCGGCTTGATAAAGATCAGCACGGCCTCGGGGAAACGCTCCTTCACCTGCAGGGCGCCCTGGACATCGATCTCCAAAATCAGAGATGCGCCAGAGGCGAGCTTGGATGTGACCTCGCTCACCAACGTGCCGTAGCAGTTACCGTGGACCTCGGCCCACTCAACAAACTCACCGTTTGCCACGCGGCGGTCGAACTCCTCGCGCGTCAGAAAAAAGTAGTTGACGCCGTCGACCTCACCTTTGCGTGGTGCTCGCGTGGTAGCCGAAACCGTCACGCCCAGGTTCGAGCGGCGCTCGCGCACACGAGTGACGAGCGTACCCTTGCCTGCGCCTGACGGTCCAGAAATCACAAAGAGCTTGGAATCCTGAGCGCTCACTTATTTGGTCAGCTGCTCGAGGAGCTGCTCGCGCTGACGGACGCCGAGGCCCTGGACGCGACGGGTAGCGGAGATACCGAGCTCCTCCATGATCTTGGCGGCCTTGGCCTTGCCATAACCAGGGAGAGACTCGATGAGGGTGGAAACCTTCATGCGGGAAGCGATGGGGTCATCGGAGTTGAGCACAGACTCGAGGGACTTCTCGCCCTTCTTGATCTGCTCGCGAAGCTCAGCGCGGGCGTGACGTGCGGCAGCAGCCTTCTCAAGAGCCTGCTTGCGCTGCTCATCGGTAAGCTGAGGGAGTGCCATTCGTACCTCCAAATAGTTGGGTTATATCTGATTCAATAATTGGCATTTTAGCACGTAGAACGTACAAAATGCCCAATAGCGGCTCCATAGGTTAGACGATACCCGCAAAAAGTGCAATATACTGCGCCCAAAGTTAAGCCCCTGACCTGCGATTCCACACAAAGGATGGGAAAGTTTACGCAGGCACAGGGGCTATTTTGTGCTAATGAGACCCAAAAGTGGTGACTTAGGGGAATCTTTTACGCGACGTTTTCGACCAGCTCGGCGACGATGGCGTCAAAGGCAGCAACCGGATCGTCGGCACCGGTGATGGGACGTCCCACAACAATGTGGCTTGCACCACGCTCGATAGCCTGGGAAGGCGTCGCCACGCGAGACTGGTCACCAAGAGCGGCACCCACCGGACGCACGCCCGGGGTCACGATCAGCGCGTCGGGACCGAGCAGCTCACGCATGTCATGAGCCTCCATCGGCGAGCACACGATGCCGTCGATGCCGTTGGTCTGGGCAAGCTTTGCCAGACGGGCGGCTTCCTCGGCAACGGGCGACTCGACGCCGATCTCGGCCAGCGCATCCTGGTTCATACTCGTGAGCACGGTAATGGCGACGAGCTTGGCGCGGTCCTCGCGCGCCTCCTCGGCACCCTCACGGCACGCGGCGAGCATGGCGCCCGAACCCAAACCGTGGACCGAGAGCAGGTCGGCACCGGCAAGCGAGGCCGAACGGGCGGCACCGCGCACCTGATGCGGAATGTCATGGAACTTGAGGTCGAGGAAGACCTTAAAGCCCAGGTCCTTGAACGTCTTGACGATCTCGGGGCCCTCAGCGTAATAGAGCGTCATGCCGACCTTGAGCCAAGCGGCATGACCAGAAAGCTCGTGGGCGAGCTCGAGCGCACGCTCACGGTCGCAGTCGAGGGCGACGATAACGCGGTCGCGGGCATCGGTCTCTAGCATTCGAAAGCACCTACCAGCTCGTTGATGTCCTTCACGCCCTGGGACTCCGCCCAGGCCTCGAGCTCGTGCGCGATCTTGAGCGAGGCGCACGGATCGACGAAGTTGGCCATGCCGACCGACACGCAGGTAGCGCCAGCCAGGATAAACTCGGCCGCATCCTCACCCGTCATGACGCCGCCGACACCGTTGATGGGGATATCGACGGCCTGAGCGACCTCCCAGACCATGCGAACGGCGATGTGGTGGCACAGTGGACCCGAAAGGCCGCCCTTGGGTTTGGCAACGCGGGACTTGCGGGTGTGCACGTCAATGGCCATGCCCTGGATGGAATTGATGACCGAAAGGCCGTCGGCGCCTGCGGCCTCGAGGGCTTTGGCGATCTCGGCGACGTTGACCGGAGCCATCTTGACGAACAGCGGCTTATCGGTCACCTTACGGCAAGCAGCCATAACGGCAGAGGCGCCCTCGGGCGAGGAGCCCATGGCGGCACCGCCGGCGGCGATATTGGGGCAGCTCACGTTGATCTCATAGCCGGCAGCCCAGGGGCACAGCTCGACATACATCTCGAGCGCGCGGACAAACTCGTCAACGGAATGGCCGGCGACCTGACAGATGACCTGGCAGCCGTCCTTGGACAGCTGTTCGAGCCACGGACCGGACTCACGGGCAAAGGCGGCCACGCCAGGGTTCTGAAGGCCCACGGAGTTGATCATGCCGCCCGGGATCTCGGCCATGCGGGGCGCGGGGTTGCCGGGCCAGGGCTCGGCAGCGCAGCCCTTGGTGGTGATGGCACCCAGCTGGGAGACATCAAAGAAGTTCTGGAACTGCCAACCGTAGCCAAAGGTACCGGCTGCGGTGTTGATGGGGTTCTGCATCTTGACGCCGCCGAAATCGACGGCCATATTCACGGTACCCACTAGAAGACCACCACCTTGGAAGCATCGAACACGGGGCCGCACATGCAGGCGCCCTTCATACCGTCGACCGTCTCGACGTTGCAGGTGTTGCAGGCGCCAAAGCCGCAGCTCATCATGCGCTCGAGCGACACCTCGCAGTACACACCGGCCTCAGCGGCAGCGGCGGCGACCTTCTTCATCATGACGGCAGGGCCGCAGCTGGCCACATAGTCGTAGCCGCCCTCGCCGAGCAGCTCGGCTGCCGGTTCGGTGCAAAAACCGTGCGTGCCCAGCGTGCCATCGTCGGTGCATACGTTAACCGTGGCGCCCAGCGCGCGGAACTCATCGACACCCACGGCCTTGGAAGCGGTGCCAAAGCCCAAGCACACGTCGACATCCACGCCCTGCTCGGCAAGCATGCCAGCGAGGCAGAGCACGGGCGGAACGCCGATGCCGCCTGCCACGAGCAGCGCCTTCCTGGTGCCCTCGGGAACAAGCCAGCCGCGGCCGCCAGGGCCCAGCAGGTTAGAAGTGGAACCGGGGGCCATCTGCGACAGACGGCGGGTGTCGTCGCCCACGACGGCGTACCACAGCTCGACGGTGCCGGCCTGGGCGTCGGCGCGATAGAAGCTCAGAGGCACGCGAAGCAGCGAAGAGGCATCGCCGGGCACGGCGATGTTCACAAACTGACCGGGCTTGAGCGCACTTGCAAGCTTGGGGGCCGAGATTACGAGCGAGAAGATGCCCTCGGCGATCTCCTTGTTCGAGACGACCTCGAAGTCGTGCATGCGTGCAGTGGAAGGTGTGGGCATAGACGCTCCAATCCCCCATGCGGTTGCATGGTTCAGGCGAACAGAAAGCGCGGCACCGCAAGGGCGCCGCGCACAAAAGCGATAAGGCTATGCTAGCAGATGCAGCCGTCGGCGAGCGTCTGCTTGCCGCCGACAAACACATCGGTGGCACGACCGGTGAGCGTGCGGCCGGCAAAACCGGAGTTCTCGGCGCGCGACTCGTAACCGTCCTCGCCGACCGTCCAGGTGGCGGACGCGTCGAACACGGTCAGGTCGGCAACAGAGCCCGCCTTGACCTGAACCTGGTCAAGGCCCAGGATCTCACGAGGCTTGATGGCCATGAGCTCGACCATGCGGCCCATGCTCATCTTGCCCGTGTTGACCAGCTCGGTGAGCACGAGCGACAGCGAGGTCTCGAGGCCGATCATGCCGAAGGGCGCAAGCTCGAACTCGCGCGCCTTCTCCCACGGAGTGTGGGGAGCGTGATCGGTGACGATAGCGTCGACGGTGCCGTCGACGACGCCCTGGCGGATGGCCTCGGCGTCCGCCTCGGTACGCAGCGGCGGGTTGACCTTGAGCGAGGTGTTGTAGGTCTCGTCCAGGTCGTTCTCGGTCAGGAACATGTGATGCGGCGTGGCCTCGCAGGTAACCTGAACGCCAGCGGCCTTGCCGGCACGCACGAGCTCCAGGCCATGGGCGGTGGAGATGTGCTGGATGTGCAGCTTGGCGCCGGTCAGCTTGGCAATCTCGATGTCGCGGGCGATCTGGAGCTCCTCGCCGACAGCCGGCCAGCCCTCGAGAGCCAGACGGGTCGAGACCTTGCCCTCATTGATCTGGCCGTGACCGACCAGGTCCTCGTCCTGGCAGTGGCTCATAAAGACCTTGCCGAACATCTTGCCGTAGTCCATGCAGCGACGGAGCATGCCCGCGCCCTGCACGCCGCGACCGTCGTCGGTGAAGGCGACGGCGCCGTGGGCGACCATATCGCCCATCTCGGACATAGCCTCGCCCTTAAGACCGCGGGTCATGGCGCCCGACGGATAGACGCGGCAGTGACCGACCTCGGCAGCACGGGACTTGACGAACTCCACGACGGTGCCGTTATCGGTGACGGGATCGGTGTTGGGCATGGAGCACACGCCGGTAAAGCCGCCCTTGGCAGCTGCGCGGGTGCCGCTCTCGATGTCCTCTTTGACCTCGTAGCCGGGCTCGCGAAGGTGAACGTGCATATCAACCAGGCCGGGGACGAGGTACTTGCCGGAAAGGTCGCGGACCTCGGCTCCCTCGACGGCGAGATTCTCGCCGACCTCGGCGATCTTGTCGCCGTCAATCAGGACGTCAACGACACCGTCAAGCTCGACGGACGGGTCGACGACGTGGGCATTCTTAAGAAGCAAGGCCATTATCGGCACCTCCAAGCAGCAGATACAGGATAGCCATACGCACGCAGATACCGGCGTAGACCTGCTCCAGGATGACGGAGCGTTGCGGGTGGTCGGCCATATAGGAGTCGAACTCGACGCCGCGGTTGATGGGGCCCGGGTGACAGATGATCGCGTCGGGCTTCATGAGCTTCTCGCGGTCCTTGGTCAGGCCGAAGAGCTTGTGGTACTCACGAATGGTCGGGAACGGAGCGCCCTCGAGGCGCTCCTGCTGCACGCGCAGCATGTAGACGACGTCCAGCTCGGGGAGTACCGAATCGAGGTCGCTCGTCACGTGGTCGCAGCCCAGGACCTCGGGCGCCGGCGGCAGCAGCGTGCCGGGGGCGACGGCGTAGGTCTCGCAGCCCATGATCTTAAGGGCGGGGATCAGCGAGCCGCAGACGCGGGAGTGCGCGATATCGCCGACGACGGCGACCTTAAGACCGTGGAAGTCGCCCTTGTGCTCCCAGATGGTGTACAGGTCGAGCAGGGCCTGCGTGGGATGGTTGTGCTTGCCGTCGCCGGCGCAGATGACGCTCGCGGGCGAGTTCTGCGTGACGATGTAGGGAGCACCGGCGTGCTTATCGCGAACGACGATGCAATCAATCTTGTAGGCGTTGAGGGTCTCGACGGTGTCGACGAGGCTCTCGCCCTTGACCGTGGAGGTCGAGGAGCCGCCAAAGTTGAGGCTGTCGGCCGAAAGACGCTTCTCGGCGAGCTCGAAGGAGCTGCGGGTGCGCGTCGAAGGCTCGTTGAACATGTTGACGATGGTCTTGCCCTTGAGCGTGGGGACCTTCTTGATCGCACGCTCATTGACCTCGGAGAACGCCTTGGCGGTCTCGAGGATGAGCTTGATGTCCTCTTCGGAGTACTCGGTAATGTCGATCAGGTGCTTATGGTTGAACGCCACGGTACTACTCACCTCCCAGCGGCGCGGAGCCCACGTGGGAACCCGGCGCGACGTCGTTAATCTCGACGGCGGTGCGGCCGTCGACTTCCTTCATATATAGGTGCACGTTCTCCTCATGCGACGAGGGAACGTTCTTGCCGACAAAGTCCGGCGAGATGGGGAGCTCACGGTGACCGCGGTCAACGAGAACTGCCAGCTCGATGCGGCTCGGACGGCCCAGGTCCATGACGGCATCCAGAGCGGCGCGGATAGTACGGCCCGTATACAGGATGTCGTCCACCAGCACGACGCGCTTGCCGTCGACGCTGAAGGGAATGTTGGTAGCGTGGATCGCGGGAGCGAAATTGGTCGCATAGTCATCGCGGTAGAAGCTGATGTCCAGGCTGCCGAGCGGAACGTCGACGCCCTCGATCTCCTTGATCTCCTCGGCGAGCTTCTTTGCCAGAAGGTCGCCGCGCGTGACGATGCCGACCAGAGCGAGGTCTTCACAGCCCTCGTTGCGCTCGAGAATCTCGTGCGCGATGCGGGTCATCGCTCGATTGACGGCGGTCTCGTCCATGATGACCGCCTTGGGGGAAGTCGTGCCCATCGATCTCCTTCCTCACATGTCTTGACTGCTGACACAGTCAAAAAAAATAGATGCCCGACCGCTTAAAGCGGACCAGACACCCACAGGAAGGGCTGCTCTTTGGCAGCTATGTAATTCCATGTGGGTATCTCGTACCCCTTTAATGGTCAAGGGATAGTGTAGCCAACCTCGAGCTTAATTGCGAGCATAAATACAGGGCAATCCGTAAACGGGCGCAGGTGCTCCATAAACCTATATATATTTGTGGGACGAGCTTGAAAACGCACGCACGAGCTGGCATAATCCCCTCTGCTGCACGCAAATCGGATCTACGTCCAGGGCCGTGGCGTGAGCACTATCGCCAAAAGAGGAATATCTCTGTGTAGATTACGCACAGGGAGCTGCTTCTGTGCTATAGTTCAGGCTTGTTTGTTAACGCGACATGTTCGTTTGTCGCCCAAGGAGGGTCAGTTATGTCCAAAGTTTGCGAAGTTTGCGGTAAGCACCCCGTTGCCGGTCGCTCCATCAGCCACTCTCACCGCGTCACCAACCGTAAGTTCCGCCCCAACATCCAGCGCGTCTACGTCGTCGTCGATGGTCACCGTCGCAAGATGAACGTTTGCTCCACCTGCCTCAAGTCTGGCAAGGTTGCGCGCTCCTAAATAAGGTCTTACCAACAAGTACCTCGGACTCTCCGGGTCAAAGACCTCGCGTTCACATAGAACTTACCAAAGGCGCCCTCCCCTAAGGAGGGCGCCTTTTGCACTCATTGGGGACAGACTTACATGAGTGTTTGCAGATGTCAAAGGAATCATAGCCTAGCTGATATGCCTTAAAGCTTGACCAACGGTACGTCTCGAGTGAGTCGATTGCACTTTTCACAGGATTGAGATGGATATAATCGAGAAGCTGCACCGCCTGCGTGTCCGACTCAACAGCGACCCGCGAATAGCGATTATCAAACAGATGCCCCGTTCTCCCCGTTTTCCCATTGAAATACTTATTTTAGTCTGTCCCTAATGAGCGGGGCGATGCACTGGCAGATAGTTTTAGTTAAAACGCTTCAGTATATTGAAGCGTTTTAGTATGCCTTTTACGGGAATCTTGCCGTTCGCCGAATAATTTCTTGCTATCATGCAAGTCGTAGGGTAAATCTCCGATCGCAAGGAGACACAAATGGTGAAAAAGTCACCGGAAAACACTACTCCCGCAATTGTGGACAACGTAGAGGCGCTTGAGGCTAAGCTCGCTCAGATGCGAGAGGCCCAGGCGCTTTTTGCTACGTACACGCAGGAGCAGGTCGACAAGATCTTCTATGAGGCCGCCATGGCCGCCAACAAGGCTCGTATCCCGTTGGCGAAGATGGCCATCGAGGAGACCGGCCGCGGCGTTCTTGAGGACAAGGTCATCAAGAACCACTACGCCGCAGAGTACATCTACAACGCTTACAAGAACACCAAGACCTGTGGCGTTCTGGAGCGCGACGAGGCTTACGGCATCACCAAGATCGCCGAGCCCATCGGCATCGTGGGCGCCGTCATCCCGACGACCAACCCCACCTCCACCGCGATCTTCAAGACGCTGATCAGCCTGAAGACCCGCAACGGCATCATCATCTCCCCGCACCCGGCAGCCGCCAAGTGCACCATCGCCGCCGCCAAGCTCGTGCTTGACGCCGCCGTCAAGGCCGGCGCCCCCGAGGGCATCATCGGCTGGGTCGATGTCCCCTCCATCGAGCTGACCAACATGGTCATGCGCGACGTCGACATCATCCTCGCCACCGGTGGCCCGGGCATGGTCAAGGCCGCCTACTCCTCGGGCAAGCCCGCCCTGGGCGTTGGCGCCGGTAACACCCCGGTCATCATCGACGACACCGCCGACGTGCTGCTCGCCGTCAACTCCATCATCCACTCCAAGACCTTCGACAACGGCATGATCTGCGCTTCCGAGCAGTCCGTGACCGTCATCGACACCATCTATGACCAGGTCAAAGCCGAGTTCCAGAAGCGCGGCTGCTACTTCGTCAAGCAGGGTGCCGAGATGGAGGCCCTGCGTGCCGCCATGTTCAAGAACGGCGCTCTCGATCACCGCATTCCCGGCATGGCTGCCGCCAAGATCGCCGAGCTCGCCGGCATCGAGGTTCCTGCCAAGACCAAGATCCTGATCGCCGAGGTCACCTCCACCGACCCCGCCAAGGAGGAGTTCTCCCACGAGAAGCTCTCCCCGGTCCTGGCCATGTATCACGCCAAGGACTTCCAGGAGGCCGTCGACAAGGCCGAGCACCTGGTGCTCGCCGGTGGCCCGGGCCACACCGCCTCTCTGTACGTGCACCCCGCCCAGGCCGAGAAGATCAGCCTGTTCGAGCACGTCATGAAGGCCTGCCGTATCGTCATCAACACCCCGTCCTCGCACGGCGGCATCGGTGATCTGTACAACTTTGGCATGAAGCCGTCTCTGACCCTGGGCTGCGGCTCCTGGGGCGGCAACTCCGTCTCCGAGAACGTTGGGGTGAAGCACTTGATCAACGTTAAGACTGTGGCCGAGCGCCGTGAGAACATGCTGTGGTTCCGCGCTCCCGAGAAGGTCTACTTCAAGAAGGGTTCCACGCCCGTCGCCCTCGACGAGCTCGGTACCGTCATGGGCAAGAAGCGCGCCTTCATCGTCACCGACCAGTTCCTCTTCAAGAATGGCAACACCCGCGCCATCGAGGCCAAGCTCGACGAGATGGGCATCGCCCACGACTGCTTCTACGACGTCGAGCCCGATCCGTCGCTGCAGTGCGCACATCGCGGCGCCAAGCAGATGGCTCTCTTTGAGCCTGACGTGATCATCGCCGTCGGCGGTGGCTCCGCTATGGACGCCGGCAAGATCATGTGGATGATGTACGAGCACCCCGAGTGCAAGTTTGAGGACATGGCCATGGACTTCATGGACATCCGCAAGCGTATCTTCACTTTCCCCGAGATGGGCAAGAAGGCCTACTTCGTCGCCGTCCCGACCTCTTCGGGTACCGGCTCCGAGTGCACGCCGTTCGCCATCATCACCGACAAGGAGACCGGCATCAAGTGGCCGCTCGCCGACTACGCGCTGCTCCCCAACATGGCTATCGTCGACGCCGACAACTGCATGACCGCCCCGCGCGGCCTGACCGCTGCCTCCGGCATCGACGTCATGACCCACGCCATCGAGTCCTACGTCTCCATCATGGCTTCCGACTACACCAAGGGCCTCTCCGAGCGCGCTGCTAAGCTCGTCTTCGAGAACCTGCCCTCCAGCTTCACGAACGGCGCCAAGGACCCGCACGCCCGCGAGGAGATGCACAACGCCTCCTGCATGGCCGGCATGGCCTTCGCCAACGCCTTCCTGGGCCTCAACCACTCCATGGCTCACAAGCTCGGCGCCTTCCATCACCTGCCCCACGGCCTCGCCAACGCCGTCATCCTGACCCGCGTTATGCGCTACAACGCCGCCGAGGCTCCCGTCAAGATGGGCACGTTCTCCCAGTATCCTTACCCCAACGCGCTGCACAACTACGCCGAGATGGCCAAGTACTGCGGCATCGAGGGCAAGGACGACAAGGAGGTCTTCGAGAACTTCATCACGAAGCTCGAGGAGCTCAAGGACTTCATCGGTGTCAAGAAGACCATCGCCGACTACGGTGTTGACGAGCAGTACTTCCTCGACACCCTCGACGAGATGACCGAGCAGGCATTCAACGACCAGTGCACCGGCGCTAACCCGCGCTACCCGCTCATGAGCGAGATCAAGGAGCTCTACCTGGACGCCTACTACGGCCGCGAGCCTCAGGACTACGCCGTCTGCTAGTTTTAGCACGGTTTTTAACGGCGGGGGTGCACGGGTGTTTCACACACCCCCGCCGTCGCTTCTATCGCATCGTTGAAAGGATGCAACCATGCTGCTACCCGATTCCAAGACCGAGCTCGTCCGCCGTGGCAACAAGGTCGTTTACGACCTGGGCGACAAGATTGTCAAGGTCTTTAACGAGACCAAGCCTGTCTCCGACGTGTTCAACGAGGCTTTGAATCTTGCCCGCATCAATGAGTGCGGCATCCGCAGCCCCAAGGCTCTCGAGGTTTCCCAGCTCGAGAACGCCAACGGCTGGGCGCTCGTGACCGAGAAGGTTCCGGGCACCACCCTTGCCGAGAAGATGACTGCCGAGCCCCAGCGCTTTGGTGAGTATCTCGAGATGTTCGTCGACCTCCAAATCGAGATCCACGGCTACACCTCCCCGCTGCTCAACCGTCAGCGCGACAAGTTCGCCCGCATGATCGACAGCCTTGATCAGCTCAATGCCACCACGCGCTACAACCTTCAGGAGCGTCTGGACGGCATGACCAAGGAGTTCAAGGTCTGCCACGGCGACTTCAACCCCTCCAACGTCATCGTCGGCGACGACGGCCAGCTCTATGTGTGCGACTGGGCACACGCCACCCAGGGCTCCCCTGCTGCCGACGTTGCCACCACCTACCTGCTCTTCGCCCTCAACAGCAAGGATCAGGCCGAGGCCTACCTGGAGCTCTACTGCGACCGCGCCGACATGCCCATGCAGGTCGTGCGTCAGTGGACGAGCATCGTCGCCGCTTCCGAGCTCGCTCGTAAGCGCAACGTGAACGATGAGTTCCTGAAGAACTGGATCGACGTCGTCGATTATCAGTAATATCTGAGCGATTTATTTCGCATCGGAGGCACAAGAAAACCCCGCAGCTCATATGGGCTGTGGGGTTTTCCTTTACCCATCGAGTTTATTCACGCAACAAAATAGACTGCTCCGCATCTCTTCCTAAGAGAGATACGGAGCAGTCCCGCAATTACATCTAATAGCAGAAACATCGATTAACGGCGGGCCGCCTTAACAAGCTCGGCAACCTTGGCGACGACCTCGTCAATCGCCACGTCCTCGCGCTCGCCCGTGGCACGGTCCTTGAGCTCAACGGTGCCATTCTTAAGGCCACGCTTGCCAAGCACCACCTGATACGGGAATCCCATAAGGTCGTTATCGGCAAACTTAAAGCCGGGACGCTCGTCACGGTCGTCGACGACGACCTCGATACCCTCGGCGCACAAGCCCTCGACGATTTGGTCGCAGACGGTTGCGCACTCCTCCTTCTTGGGATCGAGCGGAATCACCGCGACCTCGTACGGGGCAACGGAAACCGGCCAGACGATACCGTGCTCGTCGTTGTGCTGCTCCACGACGGCAGCAAGCGAGCGGGACACGCCCACGCCGTAGCAACCCATGATAAGCGGCTTCTCCTTGCCGTCCTCGTCCATAAAGGTGGCGCCCATGGCCTCGGAATACTTGGTACCCAGCTGGAAGACCTGCGAGACCTCGATGCCGCGAGCAGCAGAGAGCGGCTTGCCGCAGTGCGGGCAGGGATCGCCGGCAACGACGGTGACCAGATCTGCCCACTCATCGACGGTAAAGTCGCGCTCGGGGCAGGCACCGGTAAAGTGATAATCGACCTCGTTGGCACCGCAGGCCCACTGCTTGGACTCGCGCAGGCTCTCGTCGCACACCAGACGGATGCCCTCGGGCAAGTTAACCGGTCCGATAAAGCCCTTGTGCAGACCGTAGGTCTGGAGCTCCTCGTCCGTCATCATGCGATAACCCTTGCCAAAGACATGCTCGGCCTTGCAGTCGTTGAGCTCATGGTCGCCCGGGACGATGGCCACGACGGGCTTGCCCTCGGCATCGATGAGCGCCAGGGACTTGCGCGTACCGTTCTCGGGGAATCCAAAGAACTTAGCAACGGCCTCAATGGTGCCCATGCCCGGAGTCTCGACCTTGGTAAGCGTACCGTCACCGGGACCCTCAGTCACGACGACCTTGGTGCTTGCAGCCTCATCATCGGCGGCAAAACCGCAGTCATCGCAATAGGCGAGAGAAGCCTCGCCGGCGTCGGCCAAAGCCATGTACTCGACGGAGGTATCGCCACCGATCTCGCCGGAGTCGGCAACGACGGGCAAGGCCTTGATGTAGCAGCGCTCGCAAATGTTAGCGTAGGCCTGCTTCATCTTGTCATACTCCTCCTGCAAGCTCTCCTGCGTGGCGGAGAAGCTGTAGGCATCCTTCATGATGAACTCGCGACCGCGCATCAGGCCAAAACGGGGACGGAACTCGTCGCGGAACTTATCCTGGATGTGATAGAGGTTCACTGGCAGCTGCTTATAGGAGCGCAGCTCGTTGCGCACCAGGGCCGTGACGGTCTCCTCGTGCGTGGGGCCCAGCACGAACTCGCGACCATGACGGTCGTCAAAGCGCACAAGCTCCTTGCCATAGGCATCGATACGGCCGGACTCACGCCACAACTCGGCGTCGACCATAATGGGCATCATAAGCTCCTGGGCGCCGGCGGCGTCCATCTCGTCGCGCACGATGTTCTCAATCTTGCGAATCGAGCGCCATGCGAGCGGCAGGTAGGAATACAGACCGGCGGCCTCCTTGCGGATCATGCCGGCACGGAGCAGCAGGCGGTGGCTGGCGAGCTCAGCGTCCGCCGGATCCTCTTTAAGCGTCGGCGCATAGAGCTTAGACATATACATTGCTCGGGTCATTTATTTCTCCTCAATAAGCTTGTCGACCTCTGCCATAAGCGCGTCGACAATTTGGTCCTCAGCTACTTTACCAATGATCTGGCCATGCGAAAAGAGCAAGGCCTGACCACGTCCGCAAGCAACGCCCAGGTCGGCATCAGAAGCCTCGCCGGGGCCATTAACGGCACATCCCATGACGGCAATCGAAAGCGGCGCGGAATAGTTCTTAAGCCGCTCGGTGACCTCCTCGGCGATGGGAATGAGGTTAACCTGGCAGCGGGCGCACGTGGGGCACGAGACAATCTCGGGACCACGGCGACGCAGGCCCAGCGACTGTAGAATTCCCCAGGCGACCGGCGGCTCCTCAACCGGATCGGCCGTGAGCGACACACGCATGGTGTCGCCGATGCCTTCGGAAAGCAAGATACCCAAGCCTACAGAGCTCTTGATGGTGCCCTGAAGCTTGGTCCCCGCCTCCGTCACGCCCAGGTGAAGCGGAACGTGGGGAATCTCACGTGACAGGGCTCGATAGGTATCGAGCGTCGTTTGCACGCTATGGGCCTTGGCCGAAAGCACAATGTTCGTAAAGCCGCGATCCTCAAAGTGCTTGACGAAGCGCTCGCTCGACATCACGAGCTTTTCGGGCTGCGTGAGGTCGTCGCGCTCGGCAATATCTTGCTCAAGCGAGCCCGCGTTCACGCCAATGCGAATCGCACAGCCCGCGGCACCCGCAGCATCGATCACCGCGTCAACCTTGGCCCAATCGCCGATATTGCCGGGATTGATGCGCAGCTTGGCGGCACCGGCCTCAACGGCACCAATGGCGAGCTTATGGTTAAAGTGGATATCGGCGACAATGGGCACCGGAGACTCGGCACAGATGGTGCGGAAGCCCTCAAGCGCGGCCTCGGAGGGCACGCTCACGCGCACGATATCGCAGCCAGCCTGCGCCAACGCGCACACTTGCGCAAGCGTTGCCTGGGCATCAGCGGTATCGGTGCAGGTCATAGATTGGACCACCACCGGCGCGCCGCCACCGATCTGCACGCCGCCCACATGCACGGGGCGCGTCAGCTCGCGAGGCAAAGGATGGGATAAAGACAATCCAAACACTCCCCTACAAAATAAATCGAAGGATGTCGGAACGAAGCATATAGACAAACAGCAGCGCAAAGAGCGCGATGCCCACATAGCTCACAATCGTCTGGACCTTGAGCGGAAGCTCGCGGCCCGCAATCTTCTGAATGATCTCGATGACTAGCTTGCCGCCATCGAGTGGCGGGATGGGCAGCAGGTTCATAAAGCCAAGCGAGAATGAAATGAGGGCGGCAAACGAAAGGAACGTGGCAGGGCCGGCAGCAGCAGCCTGTGAGGACATAACGCTAATACCCACGATCGAAGAGGACTGATCGAGAATCTCCATCGTATGCTGCGGCTGGAGCAGGCGCATCACGCCCTCCGCTGTCTGCACAACATAGGAGAACGACAGGCGAGCCGACGTGATGGGGTCTAAACGGACCACCTGCGTAGAGGCATACACACCTAGGCGATCGTCCTCTTTGAGCGCAACCGTGGTCGAATGCTGCTTGCCGTCACGCTCGTACTCGATGGCGATATCGTCCTTACCGGCAGCCTTGCCGATGGCATCGTAAACATCCATCCAAGTGGAACATGAGACACCGTCAACCGAAAGGATCGCGTCACCGCCCTCGATACCCGCCTTGGCGGCAATAGACCCCTCGTCAACCTGACCGATCACGTTGGTATCCATCGGCACGGTGACACCCGCAATGGAATAGATGCTCATAAGGAGCAAAAAACCCGTCAAGATATTGACGATAATGCCCGCGAGCAGCATAAAGGCGCGCTTGAGAAAGCCTTGGCCAAGATAGGTGTGCGAGCGCTCTTGCGCAAGGAACTCGGCCTCGCCGCACGGCAGCTCCCACACATCGCCCTCGGCAGTCGCATGTTCGCGATCGAAACGGCGACCATCAAAGGTGGTATAGCCTGCCTTGTCTCGCGGCAACGTCTGATATTTGGTGGGATAGTAGCTCGGCGAGGGCTTCTCCCCTTCCTCATACCAGGGCGCGATGGAGCCCCAGCCAAGCAACAGGGCGCATGCCTCGAGCACATCCTCCTCGGAAAGCTCGAGCTCGACAGCAAGGTCGGCCACGGTCACGCGACCATGACGATAGATAGCCGCGAGCACGCGGTCGGCGCACGAAACATCGGTCGGATCCATACCGCAGATGGCAGCGTAGCCACCCAGCAGCAGCGGGGTCACGCCAAACTTGGTTCCAATGCGACGCGACGTGTAATGGATGTCAAAGCGGCACGGCAGACCCAAAAAGAACTCGGTCACACGGACGCCGCAGGCGCGCGCCGCCAAAAAGTGGCCGCCCTCGTGCAAAAACACGAGGACGGAAAGCATCAGCAGGCCCCAAAAGACCGATGAGAGAACGCTCAGAACAGTATCCATAAAACGAAAAAGCAATCCTTATGGGTTAGGAACGGGTTGCGGCGAGCACCTGCGCAGCCTTTTCACGCGCCCACGCATCGATGTCGCGAAGCTGCTCAAACGAATCGACCACCTGCATATCGTGGGCGTCCATGCAGGATTCCACAATGCGATCGATATCGGTAAAGCTGCAGCCATCGTGCAGGAAGGCATCGACGGCGACCTCGTTGGCGGCATTGAGCACGCACGGCATGGTGCCACCCGTCTTGCCGGCACGCTCGGCCAGTGCCAGACAGCGGAAGGTATCCATGTCGGCAGCATCAAACGTGAGCTGCCCCAGCTCGCGGAAATCGATACGAGGCGCCGGAGTATCCCAACGCTCGGGATACGAGAACGCGAACTGGATGGGAATACGCATGTCGGATGCACCGAGATGCGCCATCACGGAGCCGTCGGCGAACTCGACCATAGAGTGAATCTTGGACTGACGCTGCACGACCACGTTAATGAAATCGAGGTCGCAGTTAAACAGATGCATGGCCTCAATGCGCTCTAGGCCCTTGTTCATGAGGGTGGCGGAGTCAATGGTGATCTTGGCACCCATGGCCCACGTGGGATGCGCGAGGGCATCGGCACGCGTCACGCGATCGAGCTCGTCGCGCGTGCGGCCAAAGAACGGACCGCCCGAGCAGGTGAGCCAAATGCAGTGGGCCTCGCGCGGGTTCTCCCCCAGATAGCACTGGTAGATGGCGGAATGCTCAGAGTCGACCGGAATAAGCTGGCCCGGTTGCGCCAACGGCATAAGCAAGTCGCCACCGACGACGAGGGACTCCTTGTTGGCAAGGGCAAGGCGCTTATTCGAGGTCAAGGCCGCATGGCTCGCCTCGAGACCGGCGGCGCCCACAATAGCGACGAGCACGCAGTCGACATCGTCGCGACGCGCGAGCTCGCAAACCGCCTGCGCGCCAACACCGAGCTGCGTGCCCTCGGGCAACTCCTGCAGCACGGCGTCATCGCCATGAGCGACATCGGCCACGGCAACCGCCGGAACCGAGAACTCGCGGGCAGCGGCAACGAGCTCGGAGGTACTGGAGTTAACGGACAGCGCCGTCACCTGCAGGCGATCGGCATGCTGACGGCACACATCGAGTGCCTGGGTGCCGATGGAGCCCGTACAACCCAGGATGGCAACGCGAAGGCGTCCATCGGGGCCATACGTCGTTTGGAAGGACATTACAGCACGCCTCCGATCATCAAAAGCAGCTGCGCGGTAATGCAGCCAAAGATAAGCGAATCGCTACGGTCGAGCATGCCGCCATGGCCCGGGATAAGGTTGCCGGAATCTTTGACGCCCACACCGCGCTTGATGCGCGACTCGATAAGGTCGCCGATAACGCCCAGAATGGACACGACCACGCCGCACAGCAGCGCATAGGGCAGGCTGAGCTTGTAGAAGTGCGTCGCCCACAGGATGAGCCAAATCAAAACCGAGCCCAAGATGCCGCCGGCAAACCCCTCCCAGCTCTTTTTGGGAGAGATCTTGGGAACCATCTTATGCTTGCCGATACGGCTGCCCACGATGTAGGCAAACGAATCGGAGACCCAAAGGGACGCGCAAACGCCCACTGAAAGCAGGGCGCCGGCAAAACCGGGCACGGCATCGCGCAGCAGCACGATAGCCGACAGCATAAAGCCAGTGTAGATGGGACCCATGAGCGTCACGGCCACATCAGAGATGCGGGTACGCGGCGACCAGACATACCAAATGCCCACAGCGAGCATCAAGGCAAAAAGCAGGGCATTCAGCAACATCGAATCGCCCAACGCCGACAGCGGAAAGAGTACGGCGGCAGCGATACCCATGCGCTCGTTAGCCATCTTGCCATCGAGCCTTGTCATACGGAAAAACTCATAGCAGCACAGACCGCTCATGACAGAAACAAAGATGGCCGTGGGCACGATACCCAAAACCAGGCACAGGATAAAGACAACGGCGTAGACGATACCGGCGGCGGCACGGGTAATAAAGCCCGCCAGCCACGAACCGGTGCCGCTCTTTGCTGCAGGTGCTCCAGCAGCGACAGCCTTGCGCGCAGGCGCCGCCGAAACTGGCGTCTTGGGAGCAGATGCCTTGGGACGATCGGACACGATTAAGCCTCCTCGGTCTTGCTCAGTCCACCAAACCTACGGTCACGGCCCTGATAGGCCAAAATGGCGTCGACAAGGCCCCAACGATCAAAGTCGGGCCAATAGGTATCGGTGACGTAGAATTCGGAATAGGCCACCTGCCACAGCAGATAGTTCGAAAGGCGCAGCTCACCAGAAGTGCGAATCACAAGCTCAGGATCGGGAAGGCCGGCGGTATAGAGGTGGGAAGCCACCATGTCGTCATCAATTGCGCCAGGATCGATCTTACCGGCGGCAGCGTCGAGTGCGATTTGACGGACAGCGCGGGTAATCTCGGCACGCGCGCCGTAGTTGACGGCAAGCGCCAGCGTCATGCCGGTGTGATCGGCGCACTCGGCAAGACCGCGTTCAAAAACGTCGCGGGTCTTCTTGGGCAGCGCGGAAATGTCACCCAAAAAGACAACGCGCACGTTTTCGCGCTTCAGAAGCGGCAGCTCGTCGATAAACGTCTTGGCAAACAGGTGCATCAAGACGTTGACCTCATGCTGCGGGCGGTTCCAGTTTTCGGTAGAAAACGCATAGGCCGAAAGCACGTCGACGCCCAGACGCACGCAAGCGGTAATAATCTCGCGAAGGGAGACGATACCCGCCTTGTGGCCCTCGGTGCGTGCAAGACCGCGCGATGTGGCCCAACGACCGTTGCCGTCCATGATGAGCGAGATATGGTGCGGAATGTTATTGAGGTCAAGGTCGGAAAAACCGACGCCCACAGGGGCGTCGGCAAAGTACTCGACCAGTTTATGCTCGTCGTATTGCACCTTAGATCTCCATGACCTCGGCTTCTTTTTCCTTCAGAAGCTCCTCGACCTTGGCGACATACTCATCGGTGTGCTTCTGGACCTTGGCCTGCTCGCGACGGACATCGTCCTCGGTGAGCTCCTCATCGCGCTCGAGCTTGTTGTTGAAGTCGCGACGGATGTTACGGATAGACACCTTGGCCTGCTCGGCGTACTCGCGGCACTCCTTGACGAGCTCGCGACGGCGCTCCTCAGTAGGAGCCGGGAACGGAAGACGAACGACGGTGCCATCGGAGTTGGGGGTAATACCCAGATCGGAAGCGCCGATGGCCTTGACGATAGCGTTGATGAGGGCCTTGTCCCACGGCTCGATGAGCAGCATGTGAGCCTCGGGGGTCTTGACGGCGGCAACCTGCGTGACCGGCGTGGGGACACCGTAATAATCGACGGTGATGTCGGACAGAATGTTGGCGTTGGCGCGACCGGTACGGACCTTGGAGAAGTTATGCTTGAGGGACTCGAGCGACTTGTCCATATGGGCGGTGATGTTCTCTGCCATGCTTAATCCTCCTGATAGACGAGCGTGCCGACGGGCTCACCCGCGAGCGCGCGTTTGACGGTGTCCTCGCCATCGATGTTGAGGACCAAAATAGGCATACGGTTATCCTGGCACAGGGCCGTAGCTGTGGAATCCATAACCTGCAGGCCGCGAACGAGAACCTCGTGATAAGTAATCTTGTCAAAACGGACGGCATCGGCGCACTTGACGGGATCCTTGTCGTAGATGCCGTCAACCTTGGTGGCTTTAATCAGAATCTCGGCGCCGATCTCGCACGCACGAAGAGCCGCGGCGGTGTCGGTCGTAAAGTACGGATTGCCCGAACCGGCGGCAAAAATAACAACGTTGCCCTTGGAAAGGTGGTTGATAGCGCGACGGCGAATATAGGGCTCGCAGATCTCGTTCATCTGGATAGCGCTCATCACGCGGCAGGGAACATCGTTATGCTCGAAGGCATCCTGCAGGGCGAGCGCGTTCATAACGGTTGCCAGCATGCCCATGTAGTCGGCCTGAGCACGCTCCATGCCACCGGCAGCGCCTGCCATGCCGCGGAAAATATTGCCGCCGCCGACAACGACGCCGACCTCATGGCCAACGGCGAGCAGCTCCTTGACCTGCTTGGCAAGATGGTCGGTAACCTTGGGGTCAATGCCATATTGGCCGTCGCCCATCAGTGCTTCGCCGGAAAGCTTAAGAAGCACGCGTTTATATCGGATGTCGGACAAAGCGATCCTCCTTTAATTAGACTCTCAATATGATATCAAAGGCTCTGATAAGAGCCATGAAAAAGCAGGCTGTGAGTAAAACCCACAGCCTGCTCATTACCAGCTACAAGAGCTTATTTACTCGCCACGGACCAGACGGTCAAAGGCAACGACGGTAATGGTGTCGCCGAGCTCCTTGGAGACCTGCTCAGCGTACTTCTTGATGGTGAGGGAGCTGTCCTTGATGAACTCCTGCTCGGTGAGCACGGACTGCTTGTAGAACTTCTCCAGACGGCCGACAGCCATCTTCTCCTGGATAGCCTCGGGCTTGCCGGACTCGGCAGCCTGAGCCATGTAGATCTGCTTCTCGTGCTCGACGGTCTCGGTCGGAACCTGATCGCGGGTAGCGCAGATCGGGGCGACGGCGGCAACCTGAAGGGCAACGTCGTGAGCGAAAGTCTTGAAGGACTCAGCCTGAGCGGTCTCGGCCTTCTCGAAGGCGAACTCGACGAGGACGCCGATCTTACCACCCATGTGGATGTAAGAAGCGAGCGCGCCGTTCTCGGCCTTGCGGGCAGCGAAGCGGGAGATCTTCATGTTCTCGCCCATGATGTGAATCATCTCGGTGAGCTCGGAGGAAACGGTCTCCTCGCCCATCGGCTTCTCGAGCAGAGCGTCGACATCGGCAGGCTCGGTGGTAGCGACAACCTCAGCGACCTTGGAAGCAAAGCCGGTGAACTTGGCGTTGGAGCCAACGAAGTCGGTCTCGCAGGAGAGCTCGAGCAGAGCGCCGGTCTTGCCATCCTCGGAGACGAACGCGGCTACAGCGCCCTCGTTGGTCTCGCGGCCAGCCTTCTTGGCAGCCTTGGCGAGGCCGTTCTTACGAAGAACGTCGACAGCGGCGTCCATGTCGCCGTCAGCCTCGACGAGAGCCTTCTTGCACTCCATCATCGGGGAGTCGGTCATCTCGCGGAGCTGCTTGACCATAGCGGCGGTAATCTGGGCCATTGTGGTTCCTTTCAAAGAGATGAAAAAGAATTAACTAAGACTGATTTACTCGGCCTTGGGCTCAGCGGCCATCTCGGCCTCGGAGACCTGCTCCTTGCCGGAGCCAGCGAGGCAGGCGTCAGCCATGAGCTCGCACATAAGGGTGACAGCAGAGATAGCGTCATCGTTGCAGGGGATGCCGTACTCGACCTCGTCGGGATCGGAGTTGGTGTCGATCAGAGCGACGACGGGGATGTTCAGGCGCTGAGCCTCCTTGATGGCGTTCTCCTCGCGCTTGGTGTCGATGACGAAGAGAGCCTGGGGCAGACCCTTCATGTCGCGGGCGCCACCGAGGTTGGTCTGGAGCTTGGTGAGCTCCTTGCCGAGAACAGCCTGCTCCTTCTTGGGGAGCACTGCCATGCGGCCGTCCTCGACCATGGCCTCGAGCTCCTCCATGCGGTTGATGCGGGAGCGGATGGTGACGAAGTTGGTCAGCATGCCGCCGAGCCAACGCTGGTTGATGTAAGGCATGTTGGCGCGCTCAGCAGCGTTCTTGACGGCCTCCTGAGCCTGCTTCTTGGTGCCGACAAACAGCACATTGCCGCCCTTGGCGACGTTCTTGACGAAGGTGTAGGCCTGGTCGGCGTCGAGGATAGTCTGCTTGAGGTCGAGGATGTAGATGCCGTTGCGCTCACCGAAGATGAACGGCTTCATCTTGGGGTTCCAGCGACGGGTCTGGTGACCGAAGTGGCAGCCGGCCTCGAGCAGGGTGCGGATATTAATCTTGGTAGCCATGTTAAACCTCCTGTGGTTTGCCTCCGCGCGGGGTCATCCTCCAAAACCAACCCGGACATGTGCTACCAAAGCCCGGGCACCACGGTATGAAGTAGCCGCGCGTGCGTGATAAAAACCTGTTGCCGTGAAGCAACCCGATGAATGATAGCAGGAATGCATCTTCCTGCCAACCCGCAATCAAAACCACACACCTGAGCGCGGCGCGGGACGTCCCAGCCACTATTCGCCGCGGGGATGGGCTTGAGCCACAGCCCGCTTAAGCCGATCGGGTGTGAGATGCGTGTAGATCTGCGTCGTGGACAGGCTCGCATGACCTAGCAGCTCTTGAACCGAGCGCAGGTCCGCGCCGCCCTCGAGCAAGTCGGTCGCAAAGGTATGGCGCATCGCATGCGGGGCGATGTCGGCCGGAATGCCGGCGAGTGTCGCCAGAGTATGGAACCGCCGCCTGAGCATGGCGGCACTCATGCGATTACCGCGCGCCGATATAAGCAGCGGATGCGGCCCGGTAGTGGGGTCACGGCGCTTTGCCTGAGCGAGCAACTCCGGCCGCCCCTCCTCAATATAGAGACGCGTCGCCTCGAGCGCGCGACGATACAGAGGGACGATACGTTCTTTGCTCCCCTTGCCCCACAGGCGCAGCGTGCGTTCGGACCACACAATGGACTCCACATTGAGTGCTGCGAGCTCAGAGATACGGGCGCCCGAGGCATAGAGCAGCTCGAGCATCGCCGCATCGCGCAGTCCCGCGGGTGTTGAGGTATCAGGCGTCTTGAGCAGCGCCTCCACCTGTTGGGTCGTCAGCACACCGGGTAGATCGCGCGGGAGCTTGGGCGAGGAAATTGCCGAGACCACATCGCCCTCCACGACCCCCTCGGCAGCCATCCACCGATAGAGCGAGCGAATGGCAGACAGGTGTGCCGCAAGCGTTCGGGGAGCCACCTGCTCACGCGAAAGTTCGGCAAGATAGCGACGAATGGTGCGCACGTCGGCAGCGAAAGCATCTATATCCTCACGCTCGCACCAGGCAGCAAAACGCTCCAGCCTCGAGCCATAGGCCGTCACCGTGTTGGGAGAAAGTCCCTCGACACGTGAGATATAGGCGATAAACGAGTCGACGGTGTCGTACAGGTCAAAGGCTATGACCGGTCGCCTCCAAACAAATCGGGGCGAGTGGCCAGATAGGCATCAAGGGCCTCGAGCGCACGGTCCGCATAGGCCTGGTAGCGGTCGCGCTTGCTGCGGCGCTTACCATCCTCGAGTGGCGGCACCAGGCCAAAGTTGACATGCATAGGCTGATAGCCCACGGTGGCAGGATCGGTCGCATAGCCCACGAGCGCACCCAGGGCGCCCACACGCGGCAGCTCGACGCCCGCGGCCCCGATAGCCTCGGCATAGGTGTTGAGCGCCGCGAGCAGACCGGTCGCCACGGCTTCCATGTACCCCTCGGTGCCGGTGATCTGACCGGCCAGGCGCACGCCGGTACCAGGCACGGCAAAGGTGCCATCGAGCACGTGCGGGGCGTCGACAAAGGTATTGCGGTGCATGACACCGTAGCGGAAGAACTCAGCGTTCTCCAGGCCCGGCACCATATGGAAGACGCGCTTCTGCTCGCCAAAGGTCAGGTTGGTCTGGAAGCCCACCAGGTTATAGGCGGTCTTCTCCTTGTTCTCGGCACGCAGCTGAATCGCCGCCCAGGGACGACGACCGGTTCGCGGGTCGGTGAGGCCGACGGGCTTCATGGCGCCAAAGCGAATGGCGTCCTTGCCGGTGCGCGCAACTTCCTCGGCAGGCTGGCAGGCCTGGAACAGATCGCCGCCCTCAAAGTCCTTGAGCACCACGCGGTCGGCCGTGGTAAGCGCCTCGATAAAGGCCTCGTACTCTTCCTTGTTGAGCGGAGCGTTGAGATAGTCGCCGCTCCCCTGCTCCTCGTAGCGCGACTGCGAGAACAGCACGTCCATATCGAGCGTGGAGGCATCGACGATCGGCGCCGCGGCATCGAAGAACGCAAGGGCGTCGCCACCGACGAGCTTCACGACCTCTTCGCTCAACGCCGGCGAGCACAAGGGGCCGGCGGCAATGACCACGTGACCTTCGGGAATCTGCGTGACCTCGCCGTGAACGATCTCGATATTGGGACGGGCGGCAACCTCGTCCTCGACAAGCTCGGAAAACTTGACGCGGTCGACCGCCAAGGCGCCACCGGCGGGAACAGCCGCGCGATGGGCGCAATCGAGCAGGACCGAACCCATGCGCTCAAGCTCGGCCTTCAGCAAACCAGCCGCGGAATCCGGACGGGTCGACTTAAACGAATTGGAACAGACGAGCTCTGCCAGGTGATCGGTATGGTGGGCCGGGGAGCTCACCTGGGGGCGCATCTCGCACAGCTTTACGGAAAACCCGCGATCCGCCAGCTGAATCGCGCACTCCGAACCCGCCAGACCGCCACCGATAACCGTCACCTGATCAAACAGCATCTGCAAACACCTTTCTAATTGACATGTTTTCCATTGTGACCGAAGGGTGTCTGGGCGTGAAGAGCAAACTTGGAGGGCGCATACCTTCCATCCATCATGCGCTCGATAAGGCCCTCGAGCTCAAGCGAACCCAGGAGCTTAAGTACGCCAACGGCATCGAGCGAGACGAGTGCCGCGATGTCGTCGACCTTGAGCGGAGAGGCGATGAGTGCATGCATCACGGTCTGCTGTGTTTGATCCAGGTCGGCAATGCCGGGAGCATCGGGGCGCGAGTAGCGCAGGGTGCCGTAGATGCGTGAAATAGCCATCTCGATAGATTCCTCGTCGATGATGCAGCAGGCACCGTTCGCAATGAGGTAATTCGTGCCACGCGACTCGGGCGATAGGATCGACCCCGGCACGGCAAGAAGTTCTCGCCCCAAATCCATAGCAGCCTCGGCTGTAGAAAACGTCCCGGAAGGCATACCCGCCTCGGATACAAAGAGGGCTTGCGACAAGGCCGCGATTACGCGATTGCGGCGCGGAAAGGCAAACTTGCGCGGACCCATGCCCCACGGAGAGATCGACACGACCGCGCCACCCGTATCGAGCGTGCGCGTAATAAGCCCCGCGCTCGAACGCGGGTAGACCACGTCGGCGCCCGTCCCCAGCACCACGACGTGTTTACCGCCAGCGTTGACCGCAGCCCAACCCGAGGCCTGGTCACAACCGACCGCGCCGCCCGAGACTACCGTCACGCCCGCCTCGACCGCCACCTTTGACGCAAGCTCTGCCACGGCAAGACCATACGGCGAGGCCTTGCGCGCGCCGATGATGGAGAGCGCGGGCGTCGAAAGCACCTCGGGGTTGCCGCGCACATAGAGCGTCTGGGGTACATCAGAAAGCTCCAAAACGGTCTCGGGATACAACGTATCACCTGGATGCAGCTCAAAGGTCCCCTCGGCCATCATTGGTCCCTCCTTCCCTGGTACATCGCCGCCTCGAGCACGTGGTCCTGCGTCACATGCTCGCTCTCGGCGACGTCGGCGATTGTACGAGCGATACGCACCAGGCGCACGATACCGCGACCCGTGAGATGTGTGCGCTTCGACAGGCCGAGTACACACTTCTCCGCCGCATCATCGAGCTCAAAGGTCGAAACGACGCCGTCAATGGACCGCGTCTCGTCATCCTCGACCTCGGCATCCGCATCGTCCATACGGGATTCGCGCCAAGCGCGAAAAGCGCGACCGCGCACAACGTAGTCACGTAACTCGGCAGACGACATACCCTCCGCACCCTCGATAATCACTTGGGGGTCGGGACGGGTCACATCGATCATCATGTCGATACGGTCGGCCAAAGGACCGCGCAGCTTTGACCGATAGCGCTCGACCATCGCCGCCGAGCAGCGGCATGGCACCTCACGGTCGCCCAAAAAGCCGCAGGGACAGGGATTGCTCGCAGCCAGCAGCTGAAAGCGCGACGGGAAGGTAAAGGCCCCGTCGACGCGCACGATCCTCACATAGCCGCGCTCGATGGGCTGACGCAGCGTCTGCAGCACACTCGTGGGAAACTCGGCAAGCTCGTCCAAAAAGAGCACGCCGCCATGAGCCAGGCTGATCTCACCCGGATGCACCGGGCGCCCTCCGCCAATGAGGCCAGCCGTTGATATGCTGTGATGGGGACTTCGAAATGGCCGATGACCTGCCAATAAGCCATCGATGTTCTCGCCCAAGACCGAATGGATGCACAGCGCCTCCTGCTGGTCCTCAACGGAAAGCTCGGGCAGGATGCCGGTCATACGACGGGCGAGCATCGTCTTGCCCGATCCCGGGGACCCGACCATAAGCAAACCGAGCTCACCCGCTGCCGCCAGCGCCATGCCGCGTTTGGCGACTTCCTGCCCCAGTACGTCGGCATAGTCGAGTTCGGGCTCAAAGGTCGCCTCGAGCACTTCAGAATCCAAGTAGTGCCGCGCGGCATCGCCCATGCCATGGGCAAGCTGAGACAAATGATCGATGAATCCACAATCCACGCCCGCGAGTGGCACATGCTGGTCTGACCTGCCGGCGATAAAAGACAGCCCCATATCACGCGCCAATAGCTGAAACGCCACCTCGCCCTTGACAGGAAGCACCGTACCGTCCAAGCCAAGCTCACCTGCGATAAGACAACGATCGAGGTTGTCGCGGGGAATCTGACCATCGGCCGCCAATACCGCGATGGCGATGGGCAGATCAAAGCCGCTACCGGTCTTGCGAATATCGCCAGGCGCCAGATTGACCGTAATGCCCGAGCGCGGGATTTCAAACCCGGCGGAGCGCATCGCGCAGCGAATACGACCGCGTGACTCCATCACCTCCATACTCGGAATGCCGAGCATCTGAATGCCAGGAACGCCGCCGGCAAGCGAGACCTCGACCGTGACGTGAATCGCCTCGACGCCACGGATGCAGGCCGCGTGAACGGCAAACGTCTCGAACGCCATCACGACACCTGCCAATCGAACGCGTTGTACTGATGCTCGATCTCGGCGATATGCCCGCCGCGAATGGTGACACCCACGGCATCGAAGCGAATCGCCTTGAGCGGATAATGTTCCATGAGATAGCAACTTGCGATGCGGCGATAGCGGCGTTGCTTTCGGGCGTCCACAGCCTCCTCGGGAAAGACCCGCGTGCTGCAATCCAGCGCAACGCGTCTGGTCTTGACCTCGGCCATCACCACGACATCGTCGAGCTCATCGAGCAGCACCAGATCGGCCTCGCCCTCGGAGCAACGATAACCCTGCTCCAGCAAGGTGTAGCCGCGCTCGTTAAAGTAGTCGATGGTGATCAGCTCGCCCAGCATGCCCAGCTCGCGGGGACTGAGCCCCTTGATAAACTCAGGCGTCATCGCCCCGCAGTCGAGCTCGCCATTTTCCCAACGCTCCTTGAGCTGCTGCGTCTTGCTCTTTTTGCTTGCGGCACTCATGGGGTCTCCTTTCCCGCACGCTGCATTGCCCCGATGATGAGGGCACCTTTCATGCGGGTAAGTACCGGAAGCAAACCAAAAGCTGACCAAATGCCGTCAAAAAACGGGCCGTACGCAGCAATGGTGTTGCATACGGCCCGTTACCAGCAAGTTTATAAAACCCCAGAGGTCCCTGTCTCCACAATTGACCTAGAAAAGGCGCTCAGTCTGCAGAAAGTTTCCGCAAAAGCTCACGCGGTGCAGTGGACAAAGTCCATGTTTGCGAATGGCCTCGATATGCTCGGGGCTTGCATAGCCCTTCGACTCGGCCAGATGGTACTCGGGATACTCGGCGTCGTACTCGACCATCATCTCGTCACGCGTGACCTTGGCCATGATGGACGCCGCGGCGATGCAGGCGATTTTGGCATCGCCCTTCACCACATCGCGCTCGTTAGGAACGGCGCCCAAGGGGTTGCCATCCATGAGGACGCAGTCGGGCTCAAGTCCCGTATCGGCCACGGCGCCCGCAACGGCAGTACGGATAGCACGGGCCATGCCCATTTCATCGATATCCTTCGGCGCGATATGGCAAAAACCGATCGCCGTCGCCACCTCGGCAATCTTCACTGAGAGCAACTCGCGGCGCGCGGGCGTGAGCTTTTTGGAATCGTTGATACCCCAGACGCGCGGCTCCATAGGAAGACAGACGGCGCATACCGTCAAAGGACCGGCCACCGATCCGCGGCCCACCTCGTCGACACCAACGACCACCCCATCGCCGCCAAGCTCATGCATAAGCTCGTACATGTCATTGACGCGCTCGCGCTCGGCAAGCTCTTTGTCATGGCGTTTGAGGGCGCGTTCACAAGCCTTGATCACCTGCTGGCGCGGGTCCTCGCGATAATGCTCCACGAGGGCGGGAATCTCCTCAAACGTAGCGCTCGCCAACTCACCAGCAACCTGCGATGCCGAAACCGAGCTCGTCATGTTGGCCATACCAGGCCCTCCTTGCATGCAAATCAGATAAAAAGAAGGGCCACCCGAAGGTGACCCTTGTGTCCAAACGAGTGGACAGACGCTGCGATCTTCTTAGCGCTTCTCGGGGATGCGAGCAGCCTTGCCCACCTTGTCGCGGAGGTAGTACAGCTTGGCGCGACGGACGCGACCATGACGAACGACCTCGAGCTTGGCGATCTTGGGGCTGTGAAGCGGGAAGGTACGCTCAACACCGACACCGAAGGACATCTTGCGGACGGTGAAGGTCTCGCGGGCACCGGCGCCGGCCATGCGGATGACGTCGCCCTGGAAGACCTGAATGCGCTCGCGGTCGCCTTCCTTAATGCGGTAGTGAACCTTGACGTTGTCGGCGACGCGAACCTGAGGAATGTCCTCGCGGATCTGCTGACGCTCGATTGCGCGGATGTAATCCATGTGCAATTCCTTACTCTTCTAGAGGTGCCGTACCACCCTGGCCGGCACGTAGTTGAACAAACGTATTCGAGTATACACGCGCGGGTTTCTGCTGCAAGAACATTTTTTCACGCAGACAAAAAGACAAAACCCGCACATGATAACCGCCCGTCTCACGAATGAGACGGGCGGCATGAAGGGGGCTACGCTAGGCGTCTAAACCCAAAACGTTAGGCGGAACGCTTGGCCTCGAGCTTGGCCTGAGCGGCAGCCAGGCGCGCGAGGGGCACGCGATAGGGCGAGCAGGACACGTAGTCCACGTCGGCCACGTTAAACAGGCCCTTGATGGACTTGGGGTCGCCGCCGTGCTCGCCGCACACGCCAAAGTGCATGTCGGGATTGGTGGCGCGGCCCTTCTCGACGGCCAAGCGCACGAGCTCCAGCACCGCCGCGTCGATGGTCTCGAAGGGGTTGTCTTTCAGAATCTTTTTATGCATGTACAGCGGGATGAACTTGGCCTCGGCGTCATCGCGCGAGAAGCCAAAGGTCGTCTGGGTGAGGTCGTTGGTGCCAAAGCAGAAGAAGTCGGCATGATGGGCGATCTCGTCAGCGACCATGCAGGCACGCGGCAGCTCGAGCATCGTGCCCACGGGAATATTGAGCTCGACGCCTTCCTCGGCGGAAACCTCGGCGATCACGCGCTCGATAACCTCGCGGGTCTGGACATGCTCGGCCGTGATGGAAACGAGCGGAACCATGATCTCGGGGCGCGGGTCGACACCCTCCTTGATAAGGCGGGCAGCGGCCGTGGCGACGGCGCGAACCTGCATGAGCGGCAGATCGCCAAAGACGACGGACAGGCGCACGCCGCGCAAGCCCAGCATGGGGTTGGACTCGACCATGCCGTCAATGCGACGCAGGCGGGCGCGCAGGGCAGCGAGCTCCTCCTCGGGAGCGCCGGCGGCCTCCTTCTTGGTGATGGCGACCTCGAGCTCGCGAGGATTATCCAGGAACTCATGAAGCGGCGGATCGAGCAGGCGGACGACCACATCGCGACCGGACATGGTCTTGAACATCGCCAGGAAGTCCTCGGTCTGAACCTTGAGCAGGTCGGCCAGGGCCTGCTGCTTCACGGCCTCATCGTCAGACAGGATAAAGCTCTGGATGATGTTCTTGCGATCGCCCAGGAACATGTGCTCGGTGCGGCACAGACCGATGGCCTCGGCGCCAAACTCGAGCGCGAGTGCAGCATCCTCGGGGTTGTCGGCGTTAACGCGCACGTGGTTGGCGTGGCCGCAGGTCTCGTCCAAACGGATCTCATCAGCCCAAGACAGGATGGTGTCCAGGTCGCCGGTGAGCTCTGCAGAGACCAGGTCGACCGCGCCGTCGACGACGATACCCTGGGTGCCGTCGATGGAGATGACATCGCCCTCGCGCAGCACGCGGTCGCTGCCCTCGATGCGCACGACCTTCTCTGCCGCGTCAATGTGGAAGCGCTCAACGCCGCAAACGCAGGGCGTACCCATGCCGCGGGCGATAACGGCGGCATGGCTCGTCTTGCCACCGTGGCTGGTCAGGATGCCCTCGGCGGCGACCATGCCCTTCAGGTCGTCGGGGTTGGTCTCCCAGCGAACCAGAATGACCTTGTAGCCCTCGTTGGCGCGCGCGACGGCGTCATCACTCGAGAACACGACCTCGCCCACGGCGGCACCGGGGCTGGCGTTAAGACCGGTAGCGAGCGCCTCGTACTTCTTGGAGGCGTCGAACTGCGGGTGCAGGAGCTGGTCGAGCTGTGCAGGGTCGATGCGGCTCACGGCCTCCTCGCGGGTGATGAGGCCCTCCTCGACCATCTCGATGGCGATGCGCAGGGCGGCGGTGGCGGTGCGCTTGCCCACGCGGGTCTGGAGCATCCAGAGCTTACCCTGCTCGATGGTGAACTCGATATCGCACATATCGCGATAGTGGTCCTCAAGCGTCAGGAAGACACGCTCAAGCTCCTCACCTGCGGACTCGAGGCCTGGGGTGGTCTTGAGGTCGGCGATGGGCTCGGTGTTGCGGATGCCGGCGACGACGTCCTCGCCCTGGGCGTTGACCAGAAAGTCACCGTAGAACTCCTTAGTGCCGTCGGCCGGGTTGCGCGTAAAGGCGACGCCGGTCGCAGAGGTCTCGCCCTTGTTGCCAAAGGCCATGGCTTGGACGTTGACGGCGGTGCCGAGCTCGTCGGAAATGCCGTGCTGCTTGCGGTAGATGCAGGCGCGCTCGTTCATCCAGCTGCCAAAGACGGCCTGGATGGCAAGGCGCAGCTGGAGCTCCGGATCGTGCGGGAAAACGGGCTTACCGTCGGCGACCTCGAGCTCGGGATACAGGGTCGCCTCGACGTTCTCGGAGAAGATGCCCTTAAAGGTCTCGACGAGCTCCTGCAGGTCCTCGGCCGAAAGCTCGGAATCGACACGAACGCCGGCGACCAGGCGGGCCTGGGTCAGGGCGTTCTCGAATAGGTCGGCGTCGACGCCCATGACGACGTTGGAGAACATCTGGATAAAGCGACGGTAGCTGTCCCAGGCAAAGCGCGGGTTCTGCGTCTGCGCGATAAGGCCCTGGACGGAATCGTCGTTGAGGCCCAGGTTGAGGACCGTGTCCATCATGCCGGGCATGGAGAACGGAGCGCCCGAGCGAACCGACACGAGCAGCGGATCGGAGGCATCGCCGAGTTTCTTGCCGCAACGGGCCTCGAGGTCCGCCTCGGCGGCAACGATCTCATCGAGTGCGCCTTCGGGCCAGACGTTGCCGGCACCGGAGTACTCGACACAGGTCTGGCAGGTAATGGTAAAGCCACCGGGAACCGGCAGACCGATGCGGCTCATCTCGGCAAGGTTTGCGCCTTTGCCGCCAAGCACGAAGTTCATGGATTTGTCGCCCTCAGTGACACAGGTGCCCTGGGCGTCGGTTCCAAAACGGTAAACCCTCTTGCAATCGCTCACGATACTTCCCCTTCCATGCGCTTACACGCACGACCGTGGTAACGAATCGACCCGCCGGATGCGGGCCGTGAGGGAACTATACGGCGGGTTTTGGACAGGCTTGAGCAGAGGGTGCGCGGTTTGGTAAACGTGCTAAAACCGGCGGTAAACGGTAGGTAAAGGTGGCTACCTTATGAAGATACCACTACAAGGAAAGTGCAGGTCGGATGCGATGTTTTTGCTAAATCGCTTTACCATTTATCAGCATTATTTCCAAGTATTCTCTTTGGTTAGCTAAAAGAGCCCCGTCCCAAATTAGCTACCCAAACAACCTTGTCCCAAGTGGGCTACTTTTGTTGAGCGCGGCGGGCGGCACGGCGGGCTCTTGCCTCTTGAATCTCTTCGAGGTGAGCAATGATCTCGGCAGCGCTTTCCTCGATGGCTTTGCCGTCGGTACGCACAACAAAGCAGCCTAAGCGCTTCATGAGGGCACGAGCTTCCTCAAGCTCGCTGCGCACGCTCTCAGGCTTGGCATAGGAGCCGGCAACGGCACGGGCGTAGTCATCGCCCAAGCGGCTATCGCGAATCTCAGAAATAACGTCGACGGTTGAAATCAGGCCGAACAGGTGCATCGGGTCAACCTCGTAAATCGACTTGGGCGGCTCCATGCCATGCGCCAGTGGGACATTGGCGACCTTGTAGCCCTGATAGGCTAAATACATCGACAGCGGCGTCTTGGATGTACGCGACACACCCAGCAGCACGATATCGGCACCCGACAGATCGTCGCAACCACGACCGTCATCGTGCTCAACGAAATACTCCATGGCCTCGATACGATGGAAATAGCGGTCATCGGTCTTGTGAATCACGCCCGCAACGCACTTGGGCGGCACACCGATGAGCGACGACAGCACGGCAAGCGTCGGGCCGATCAGGTCGACCGAACGGATATGCAGCATACCTAGGTAATCGAGCACGCGGGCGCGAAGCGCCGGATCGACAATGGTATGGAACACGGCGACATCGCGATGGTCGGCATCGACGCGCGGCCCCACAAATGACTTGACCTGCTCCACGGAGGTCACCTTGGGCAGGCGCAAAACGCGAAAAGCCCCTTCATCAAATTGCCCGGACGCCGCAAGCACCACCTCACAAGCGGTATCGCCGAGCGAGTCGGAGATAACGATAACGGTGGGACGAGCGGTGACCGGGCAATCCATGCGGGGCTCCTTTTGCGCTTATGCGCAGGCTGGCTTACTTTTTGCGGGCAAGCTCACCGATGTTGGCAATGCCGGAGAAAACGGCCTCGAAGCGGTTGAGCAGCTTAAGGCGATTATCGCGAAGCTGCTCGTCCTTGTCCATGACCATGACCTCATCGAAGAAACGGTCGATGGGCGCGCGCAGGGCGGCGAGGGCGGCAAATGCGGCCGGGTAGTCCTCGGCAGCAAGGGCGGCATCGACGGCGGTCTGAGCAGCCTCGGAGGCGTCGGCGAGCGCAAGCTCGACCTCGCCCATCAGGCTGCGGTCATACTCCGCACCCAGCTCGGGCTTGGAGATATGCGCGGCGCGGGCATAGGCGGTCGCCAGGTTGTCGAACGTCTCAGCGTCGTTCTTGCGGGCCTCGTCGAGGGCGGCGCAGCGGGCGAAGAAGACGGACGGGGCGATGATGTGCACCGCGGAGACGGCGGCGACGGTATCGGCCGGAATCTTTTCGTCGCGGGCCATGCTCACCAGGCGGCCATGGAAGAAGTCACGAACCTGCTGGGCGACCTCGGCGGCGTCGAACTCAATGCCCTGCTCACTGTAGAGTTCGAGGGCAAAGTCGATGAGCGACGTGGGGTCGATCGGCAGACGGTCGCGCAGGATGTTGATAATGCCGATAGCGGCACGACGCAGCGCGTAGGGGTCGGAGGAGCCGGTCGGGGGCTCGCCGATGGCAAAGATACCGGCGATGGTATCGAGCTTGTCGGCGCAGGCCACGATGCAGCCAGCGGTGCCCTCGGGCAGCTCGTCACCGGCAAAGCGAGGACGATAGTGATCGCGAATAGCATGGGCGACCTCGTCGTTCTCCCCCATCGCGGTCGCGTAATAACCGCCCATCACGCCCTGCTGGCTCGTGAACTCGACGACGGCGTTGGACACCAGGTCTGCCTTGCACAGGTGTGCGGCGCGAGCAGCGTCGGCGGCAAGATGGGCGCCCAGGTGAGCCTCGCGGGCGATAGCGAGCGCGAGCTGCTCGATGCGCTCGGACTTGGCGAGCACGCTACCGAGCTTCTCCTGGAAGGCAACCTTGGACAGACGCTCACGGAACTCGTCGAGGGAGATCTTCAGGTCCTCCTCGTAGAAGAACTTAGCGTCGTCCAGACGGGCGCGCACGACGCGCTCGTTACCGTCGATCACTCGCTCGGCGTTCTCGGGCTTGCTGTTGGAGACGACCACGAACTCACGCGTCAGCTTGCCCTCGCCGTCATAGATCGGGAAGTAACGCTGGTTGGTGAGCATGGACTCGCAGATAATCTCGTGCGGGACCTTGAGGAACTCCTCGTCGAAAGTACCGACGAGCACCGTCGGCCACTCGCAGAGGTTAATGACCTCCTCAAAGACCTTCTTGGGCGTATCGACATGGCAGCCGGGGCGAGCGGCCTCGACCTCGGCGATACCGGCGAGAATCGCCTCGCGACGGCGCTCGGCAGAAAGCACGCCGGCATCCTCGAGCACCTGCTCGTAGGCGGCGGGGCTGGCGACAACGTGGTCACCGGGGCCGAGCACGCGATGGCCGCGCGTGGTGTTGCCGCTCGTCACGTCGGCAAACGACACGGGCACAACATCCTCGCCCAGAAGGCAGCAAATCCAGCGGACCGGACGCACGAACGTCGCGTGCTCGTGGCCCCAGCGCTGGGAGCGGTAGTTGGGCCACTGCAGGCCGGCAATGGTCTTCTCGCACAGGGCCGTCAGGATCGGGGTTGCCGGTGCGGAGGGAATGTTCTTCTCGGCAAAGACATACTCGCGACCGTCGGTATCCTCACGACGGACCAGGTCCTCGGCAGCCACACCGCACTTGCGGGCGAAGCCCTGGGCGGCCTTGGTGGCGTTACCGTCAGCGTCGAAGGCGATGTTTGCCGCGGGGCCACGCTTGACCTCGTGAACCTCATCGGTCGCGGTGGCAACGTCGGCAACGAGCGCAGCCAGGCGACGCGGGCTCGAGATCACGCGGACCTCGCCGTGGGCCAGACCGGCCTCGTCGAGACCCTTGGCGATCATGGTACCAAGCTGCTTGACGGCATTGTTCAGCGGTGCAGAGGGCATTTCCTCCGTACCGATCTCAAACAGGAAATCCTTAGCGTCTGCCATGGCTTACGCCACCTCGCCTTCCTGGTCGGCATTCTCGTTGACTCCGGCGACCTCGGCCATGTAGGCCTCGCAGCACGCCTTGGCGACGGCGCGGACGCGCAGGATGTAGTTGGCACGCTCGACCGCGGACAGGGCGCCGCGGGCATCGAGCAGGTTGAAGGCGTGGCTGCACTTCATGACACAGTCGTACGCCGGCAACGGCAGCTTGCGCTCCAGGCAGGAATGGCACTCGGCCTCGTAGTCGTCAAACTTCTGACGCATCATCTCGACGTTGGCGACCTCAAAGTTATAGGCACTGAACTCGCGCTCGTTCTCGAGGAACACGTCGCCGTAGGTCATGGGCGTGCCGTCGGGCAGATAGCTCCACACCAGATCGTATACCGAGTTGACGCCCTGAGCGTACATGGCGATACGCTCCAGGCCATAGGTGATCTCGACGGGCACGGGGTCGACCTCGATACCGCCCACCTGCTGGAAGTACGTGAACTGCGTGACCTCCATGCCGTTGAGCCAGACCTCCCAGCCAAGGCCCCAGGCGCCCAGCGTCGGGCTCTCCCAGTCGTCCTCGACAAAACGGACGTCATGGTCGTTGGGGTCCAGGCCAATGGCAGCAAGAGACCCCAGGTAAAGCTCCTGAGCATTAACCGGAGAGGGCTTAATGAGCACCTGGAACTGATAGTAGTGCTGCATGCGGTTAGGGTTCTCGCCGTAGCGGCCGTCGGCGGGACGGCGGCAGGGCTGCGCATAGCAGGTGCGCCATTCGGCGGGACCGAGCGAGCGCAGCGTGGTCGCGGTATGGAAGGTACCGGCACCGACCTCGGAGTCATAGGGCTGCATAATGACGCAGCCCTGCTCGCCCCAGTACTGCTGGAGGCGCAGGATGATGTCTTGGAAGGAAAGCGATGAAGCGTTCATGCCTCTAATATCCCCTCGTCGAAACGATTACACGGTTAGGTACTGTACTATAGCGGTTTTTAGTCGATAGCGCCGATGCGGTTGAGCGGCCAGTAGCGCACAAGCGCCACAGCGATCAAATCAGAGCGATCGACGGGACCAAAGTAGCGCGAGTCGGCAGAGTTTTCGCGGTTGTCGCCCATCACCCACACGCACCCGTCGGGAACGGTGTAGGGATAACTCACCTGGGCGCCAGGCGCTTGGACCGAAAGCGGCCAGCTCATGCCCATCGTATAGTCCTCATCGAGCGCTTGGCCGTCAACGACCACCTTGCCGTCCTGCAGGTCGACCGTCTGGCCGGCCGTGGCAATAACACGCTTGACAAGAACATCATGCTCGGAAGTGACATCGGGGTTGTGGAACACCACGATATCACCCTGTTTGACGGGCTGACCGAGCTCGAGGCTCACCTTTTGTGCCAGGATCTGGTCGCCAATCTCGATCGTGTCCTCCATGGAGCCGGTGGGTACCACAAAGGGCTCGACCACAAAGGTGCGGATCAGGAAGGTGGCCACGAGCGCGATCGCGATGACCGCGACCCACTCAAAAGCGCCCCTCAACGCGGAATGCTGCGATGGAACCATTCTCACTCCTCGCTCTGCGAATACGAAGCGTCCAGAATCTCCTGCGCGTATGCGCGCTCCTGGGGCGTAAGCCGTGCCGTCTCGATCAGGTCGGGACGCCAGCGGCAGGTGCGCTCGATGGCATTCTTACGGCGCCAGGCGTCAACCTTGGCATGGTCACCGCTCACGAGCACCGGCGGCACGCCCTCGCCGTTGAATTCAGCAGGGCGAGTGTACTGCGCATACTCGAGCAGGCCTCCGTCCTCGGCGGTCGAGAACGACTCGTCGACGTTGCTCATCTCGTCACCAAGGGCGCCGGGAATCAGGCGTACGACGGCATCGGCAACGACCATAGCGGGAAGCTCGCCGCCCGTGAGCACGTAATCGCCGATCGACAGGCGCTCGTCGGCATACGCATAGGCACGCTCGTCGACACCCTCGTAACGGCTGCACACAAACAGCAAGCGCTCGCTTTTGAGCAGGCGCTCGGCCACATGCTGTGTAAAGGGCTCGCCACAGGGGGTAAAAAACACCACGGTGGGCTTAGGACCCTCGGAGCTAATAGCCTCGATGGCCTCGACAATAGGCTCGACCTTCATGAGCATGCCCTGCCCGCCGCCGTACGGCTCGTCATCGACGGTACGATGGCGGTCGTGCGTCCAGTCGCGCAGGTTATACGCCTTAAAATCAAAAAGGCCGGCCTTGCGGGCGCGGCCCAAAATCGATGTGGACATGACGGGCTCAAACATCTCGGGAAAGACCGAAAGGGTCTCAATCAGCATGTTGTCCTCCCTACTTGTCCATATCGATCAGGCCGTCCATAACGTGGACGGAAATTGTTCCTGTGTCGGGAAGATCGAGCACAACCTGCTCGATCACGGGAATCAGTACCTCGCCGTACCGATCACCCTCGACAACCCAAACATCGTTAGCGGGCGTCGACATGATCTCGACGATCGTGCCGAGTGAACCGAAGCGCTCGTCGACCACCTCGCGACCCATCAGGTCGGTATAGGCGGCGTCGAGTGAATCGAGCTCAAAATCGTCACGATTTGCCAACACATAGCATCCCGTGATGCCCTCGGCGGCCGTCAAGTCGTCAATGCCCTCAAACGAGACCAGATCGCCATCGCCCGTATCGGTGACGGACACGACCGTGCAAAAGCGGTCGCGCTTGAGCGCCGGCGGCGTCAGGGCGACGCGCATACCCGGCTCTAATACAGAAGGAAGCCCCCGCAGCGGTTGCGCGAGGACCTCCCCCTTCCTTCCGTGCGGCTTGACCACACGGGCGATGTTTTTGTACTGGGACCTCAAGGTCCTAGCCCAGAACCTCTACCTCGACAGCAGTGTCGAGGCGAGCGGCCAGTGCACGGGCGAGCGTGCGAATGGCCTTGATGGTACGGCCACGACGGCCGATGACCTTAGCGACGTCATCCTCGGCGACAGAAACCTCGATCGTAGAGGCGTCGTCACCATCGATGACCTCAAGGCTCACGGAATCCGGGTCGTCGACGATCTGAACAACGAGATATTCGACGAGATCGGCGATGCGATCTGAGAGCATTGCCTCACCCTCGAGCTGTGCAGCGTCAACCTCAGGCACGATTTACTCCTCGGCGCCCTCAGCGGCCTCAGCGGCAGCCTTAGCGGCCTCGGCCTCTTTGGCGAGCTGCTTCTTGGACTTCTTGACGACGGTCTCGGTCTTCTCGCCCTCGTTGGCGGCCTTGACCAGAGCGGCGACGGCGTCGGTGAGCTGAGCGCCCTTGGACTGCCAGTCGGCGATCTTCTCGAGGTCGAGATTGATGGTCTTGGGGGCGGTCATCGGGTTGTAGCGGCCAACCTCCTCGATGATACGACCGTCACGCGGGGCGCGGGAATCGGCGACGACGACACGGTAGTACGGACGCTTCTTAGCGCCGTGACGAGCAAGGCGAATCTTGACTGCCAAAGGAAACTCCTCCAACCAAGCAGCTTTAGGCTGCAACTACAAACAAACAGTTGAACATAATACGCCATCGACGCGGGCAGGTGAAGTCCGTGAGACCAACTTCTTCGGTGTAGTCGAGGGCAAATCCATATCTTAGACAAGAATTCGGGATTTGCAAGCACATACACGCACCCCACATGAGCTGCGCGGTATACTCATGACATGGAAAGACGCGAACATACATACGGTTATGAGGATGCCATGGGCGTCACGCCGCCGCCCTGGACGGGTCCGGCGGTGGGCCTCATGGACCTCGATGCGTTTTTTGCGAGCGTGGAGATGCTCGATCATCCCGAATGGCGCGGAAAGCCGCTCATCGTGGGCGGAGACGCCGATTCGCGTGGCGTCGTGTCCACGTGTTCGTATGAGGCACGTCGCTTTGGCGTGCACTCTGCCATGGCCTCGGCCGAGGCGCGGCGCTTGTGCCCGCAAGCCATTTGGACGCACGGGCACTTTGATCGCTACCGCGAGGTGAGCGCGCAGGTCATGGCGATTCTTGCCGAGGAGACGCCGCGCGTTGAGCGCGTATCCATCGACGAAGCCTTTATCGATATCACACCGGGTCGCTTTGCGCCCGAAGACCCGCTACTGGTTGCGCGGCGTATAAGCGACCGCGTGGCAGCGCTGGGAGTGACCTGCTCCATTGGCGTGGGCTGCAACAAGACGGTCGCAAAGATCGCAAGCGAGCGGGATAAGCCGTTTGGGCTGACCATCGTGCGCCCCGGAACCGAGCAGCGCTTTTTGGCCGCGCTGCCGGTATCTGCCATGAGCGGCATCGGGCGCTCGGCCGAGGAGCGACTGCGCCGCATGCGCATCTACACGCTCGGCGAGCTGTCACGTTCACCGGAATCAACCTTGGCCTCTATTTTTGGCGTCAACGGCGAACGCATGCGCCAGCGTGCGCTGGGACTCGAAATATCCGAAGTAACAAGCCTCGATGAGGAACGCGAGGTTAAATCCGTGAGCAATGAGCGCACCTTTGCGAAAGATTTGACTGAGCGTGGGGACATCGAAGCGGCGATTGCGCTGTTGGGAGAGTCGGTTGGACGCCGCCTGCGCCGTCAGGGACTGACGGGCGGCACGGTAACGCTCAAGCTTAAGTATTCGTATGGCAGCGGACGCACGGCGCAGCGGCGGCTTCCCCACCCCACCGACGATGAGAACATCTTTGTGGCGGTTGCGCTCGAACTGCTCGACAACATCTGGCAGGAAGGCATGCATGTGCGTCTGGCGGGTATCGGGATGAGCGACTTTGACCATCAGGGCGGCATCCAGACCGACCTGTTCTGCGAAGTCGACGACCGCGGAGCCCAATCAAGCGACCGTCGCGACCTCTCAGTCGCGATCGATGCCGTCCGAGACAAGTTCGGCGACACCGCCCTATCTTTCGGCCGCCAATCCCGCTTCTCCTCCCAATGATTTTTCTGAGACGGGGATTAAAAAATCATTCTGGCGCTATCGATGCTTTTGATTATTTTGGGACGGGGATGAAATAATTATTTCAGGCCTCATTTCGCCCTCTGAATAATATTTGTCCCGATTCCCGTAATGCGCGAAATCTGGGCAATCGTAAAGCCTCGATGTTTAAGCATTGCCAACAGACGATTCCGTTCTTGCTTCGAAAGCGTCTTGAGCTGGTAGGGCTCAAGTGGAGCCAATAGAGCCTGTGCGACTTCCAAAGCATCCATATCGGAAACGTGTTTGCCTTCAGGCAAATAATACGAATTGGGCTTACCGTCTGTACTTGTAAGGTAAAACGCCTCCGACCCACCAAAAAGTTCGACAATATCACTGCAATCGCAGATTTCAGGCGTACCGAAATACTCGTGGAAGCTGCTCCAACGATACATGGGTGCAGAAGATATGCCTGCCTTCGCAGGGTTGTCGTGAATGTAACGAACGCAACGGAGCAACTGCTCATCATCAGAAATAACAACACTCTTAAAACGTTCTTGAAAAACTGGCCCACGCCTGCCTGTCTTCAAATTAAATCGCATAGCATACGCTGTATCTATGGCGTGCATCGCAGCACTCATTTGGTTATCGGGGTCATCAAATAGCAGATGCACATGATTGTCCATCAAACACCAAGCAAGCAACCGAATATGGTCGGATATAAAACGCTGGCTCATCAGATTAAGGAAATAGTAGCGGTCGTCGTCGTCCTCAAAGATCAGCTGGTCAGCACACCCTTTGACCATAACATGATAATGGCCGAGTTCGGATAACACACGGGCAACGCGAGTCATCGAAGCCCTCCCTTCCGAGTTTGCAATAGCTACAGCATACAAAAGGAGGGAAAAGAAAAAACCGAACCGCCCAACAAAGATGAGCGGTTCGGTGAACGGTAGGAATGATTTATTTATCCCCGTCCCAGAAAAATCATTTAGAGGAGGTCGAGGGGGAGCTGGGGGGCGTCACCCCAGAGCTTTTCTAGGCGGTAAAAGTCGCGGGCTTCGGGAGTGAAGACGTGGACGACAACCGAGCCGTAGTCCATGAGCATCCAGGTCTTCTGCTCGCGGCCCTCGATGGAGAACGGATGCTCGCCGCAAGCCTCGGCAACCTTCTCCTCGATCTCGTCGACAATCGAATCGACCTGGCGGTTGTTGGTACCGGTGGCAAGCACAAAGTAGTCGCACACGTCGGAAAGCTCGGTCAGGTCGAGCACCTGCACGTCCTCGCCCTTCTTGTCGTAGGCGGCCTGCGCGGCGGCGCGGGCGACATCCTCGGCGGCGACACCGCTCGCGGACAGCGAGGCGGCGGTGCGGTCGGACGTGGCAACGAAACTCTTGTGCTCCACACCTTCAAGAATCTGCTCGTCAGTCATGGTCTCGTCGGCCATGGAATACCTCTTTCTAGACACACCCGAGCTAGCGCAGCTGGGCGTAATGGTTGTAAATCGTAATAGCCGTGGGATAAAGATAGCGCCCGGACTGGATCACAAAGACCAGACCCTGCGCAAAACAGGAGAAGAACAACTCATCGAGCGAGGACTTCCCCACCATCTTGCGCAGCGCATGGGCATAGTCGCCGTGACGGTTGGGCTCGATGGCATCTGCCACAAAGACCACCATATCGAGCGGCGTCATGTCGCAGGCACCCACGGTGTGACGGTCGACAGCCTGGAAAACGGCCGGTGACAGCTCGGGAAAAAGCTGCGGAAGCTCATAGGCGGCAACAGGGCCATGCAAAAGCGGCGTCGCGGCGGAAGGAGAGCCGGCAACCTTGATGCCATAGTGAAGCGCGCGGGCCACGAGCTCGTCATCGGAAAGAACCTTGTCCCAGTCGTGAATTAAGCCGGCGGCAGCCGCATCAAAGCGGTCAACGCCGTAGACCTCGGCCAGATGAAGTGCGGTCTCGGCAACACCCAGCGAATGCACATAGCGCTTGCGCTTATCTTTCATGCGAACATCGAGCAGCTCTTGAATGCGCTTGAGCAGCGCGCGCTCATCGCCCTCAAACTGATCCTCTACCGACAACGTAGCCCCCATCACTCAAAATCTTCTTGGCCCAAATCGGCATATAGCCTGCGCTTGCGAATGTAGCCGAGCACGGACTCGCTCGTAAGATAGCGCACGCTCATGCCGCGGGCAACTCGCTTACGAATGTTCGTCGAGCTGATCGCCAGCGCCGGAATCTGAATATAGCGCACGTCGAACGGCAGCCCCGACTCTTTGATTCGGGCACGCGCCGTATCGATATCAAAGCCCGGTCGCGTCGCCGCAATAAAGGTAGCAAGCTCAGCGATTCGTTCGGCATCATGCCAGGTCACAATATCGATAATCGCATCGGCGCCCGTAATAAAGTAGAGCTTTACCTGCGGCGGGTAAAAATCGCGAAGGGCATGAAGCGTATCGGCCGTATAGGTCACGCCCGGACGGTCAATCTCGAACCGGCTCGCCAAAAAGGCCGGGTTCGCGGCGGTGGCGAGGACCGTCATGGCATAACGGTCCTCGGCAGGCGTAACCGGCTTGTCAAGCTTAAAGGCGGGAGAGCCCGCCGGCATAAAGAGCACAGCGTCCAAGTCGAGCGACTCGCGCGCCTGCTCGGCAGTCACCAGGTGCCCGTAATGAATCGGGTCGAATGTGCCGCCCATAATGCCAAGCCGAAACTCCTTGCCCTCTTTTATGGGCAGCTCGGGCAAACCGATTCCACCGCGCAGCGACATGGCTTACTCGCCCTCCGAGGTCTCGGCATCGTCCGCGGCATCCGCCGCATCGACAACCTCGACGCCCTCATCCGCAGCATCGGCCACGTCAATGGCCTCAACGGCAACGTCCTCGCCAGCGTCCTCGAGCTCCTCGTACTCCGAGAAGTCCTCAGCGCCCTCAAAGTCAAAGGCACGCTGGCAAATGCGGACCTCGTCGCCCGCACGGCAACCGGCCTTCTCGAGCGCGTCGTCAACACCCATACGTGCAAACTTATGCTGCAGGTAAATGACGGCTTCCTCGTTTTCCCAGTCGGTCTGGATGACCATGCGCTCGATGGCACGACCAACCACACGGAAGGCACCGGGCTCCTCCTGGACAATGCGGAACCGCTTCTCGCGCTGCAGACGGCGGCGCTCCCACTCCTCGTCGCGAAGATCGACCGGCTCATCGGAAACCGCCAGCTCGGCGCGAAGCTTAGCCACCTGCTCGCCCACGGCAAGCATCAGCGTATTGAGCCCGGCGCCCGTCACGGCGGACACGGCAAAGAACATATGCCCATCGTCGAGCGCGGCGCGCTTGAGGTCGGCAATCTTGTCGGCCGTGCCCGGCGCATCGCACTTGTTGGCGACAACGAATTGCGGGCGCTCCGAGAGCTCTGCGCCATACTGCTCGAGCTCACGGTTGATGATGCGGTAATCCTCAACCGGGTCGCGATCCTCAAAACCGCCCGTCATGTCGACGACATGCATGATCAGGGCCGTACGCTCAATGTGGCGCAGGAACTGGTGGCCTAGGCCCTTGCCCTCGCTCGCGCCCTCGATCAAACCAGGAACGTCGGCAACGACGTAAGAATACTCACCGGCACGCACCATGCCGAGGTTCGGCACGAGCGTTGTAAACGGATAGTCGGCGATCTTGGGACGGGCGGCACTCATGCGCGCGATAAGCGAGGACTTGCCCACCGAGGGGAAGCCCACGAGTGCGGCATCGGCCATAAGCTTCATCTCAAGCTCAATCCAGTGCTCCTCGGCCGGTTCGCCCAGCTGAGCGAACGCGGGCGCGCGGCGCACCGACGTCACAAAGTGCGTGTTGCCCAGGCCACCGGCACCGCCGGGCGCCACGACAACGCGCTCGCCATCGTGCACCAGGTCAGCAATCTCGAACATCGGGGTCTGCGTCTCGGGGTCGAGCTCGCGCACCACGGTGCCCATGGGAACCTTCAGGATCAGGTCCTCGCCGCTCTTGCCGTTACGACGGGCACCCTGCCCGTGCGTGCCGCGTTCGGCGCGGAAGTGATGCTTAAAGCGGTAATCGATCAGCGAAGACAGCTGAGCATCAGCCTGGATGACGACATTGCCGCCACGACCGCCGTCGCCGCCATCGGGGCCGCCCTTGGGGACAAATGCCTCGCGCCTAAACGACATGCATCCGGCTCCGCCGTCGCCGCCGCACACGTTAATGCGGCTGATATCGGTGAACTGTGACAACAGAATCGCCTCCTACAAAAAGAGGGAGACCCTTGAATCCTAAAACTCAAGTGCCTCCCACATATGTGCTCTATGAAGGGTGAATTACGCGTTCGCGAGCGGGCGTACGCTGACCCTGTGCTTGATACCCTTGTGGAACTCAACGGTACCGTCGACCAGCGCGAACAGCGTATCGTCCTTGCCACGGCCAACGTTCTCACCCGGGTGGATGTGAGTGCCGTGCTGACGGACGAGAATCGTGCCCGTGGTTACCGTCTGGCCGGCATAGCGCTTCGTGCCAAGGCGCTGACCGCGGGAGTCACGGCCATTACGGGAGGAACCGAGTCCTTTTTTGTGTGCCATTGTGTATACCTACTCTTTCGTTACGAGTGTAATCTACTCGGCGACGGGAGCCTCGGCAACAGCCTCGGCCTCTGCCTTGACAGCCTTCTTGGCGCGGGACGTAGCCTGGACCTTCACGATCTTCAGCTTGGTGAGCTGCTGACGGTGACCCTTCAGACGACGATAGCGCTTACGCTTGTGGAACTTGAAGACCAGCTGCTTCTCGCCCTTGAACTGCTCAACGATCTGAGCGGTAACCTTGGCCTTGGCCAGCTTGTCGGGATCGGTGACGATCTTCTTACCATCGTTGAGGAAGATGACCGGCAGGGTGACCTTGTCGCCCTCATTGCCCTCGATCTTCTCGACGGTGATGACATCGTCGGTGGCGACCTTGTACTGCTTGCCGCCCGTGTTAACGATTGCGTACATGTTTACTTGCCCTTCATGCATCAGTTAGTGCAACAGCCGAATATAGTAGCAGGCGAAAATACCCCCGTCAACGAGTATGTGGAGCAAATCCACAAGTTCGCACAGGTATGGGGCTGACGAGTCGGCCCTCGTCGTCCTCGCATGCTTGATTCTGACGCTCGACATCGTAGGAGCAGATGGTCACGAGGTCTTGCATACCGGTGGAAACAATAGGTGCATCCACGCCCGGGGTCAAGCCCTGCAACAAAACATCAGCAGCGGAAAGCAAAATTTCCGGACGCATGGAGCCCTCGTTGTCGGCATGGGTGTCGAGCATGAGCACCAGATGGTCCGGACGCTCCCCAGCCGTGAGCTCATAGCCCACGAGCGTGTGATCCAAATCCAAGCGCTTGCTCTTTTTGCCGCGCGCGTAGTCGATGCCATGGTCGGCGCGCAGCGTGTCGATCGCACGACGCACCTCGTCGGCGCTTACGGGCGCCTCGGGATCCAAGTGCAGGTCGATGCGATACGACAGACGCGTGAGCTGCGCCGTCAACGCCGGCGTGCGCACGTCGATATACGCCGCCTCGATGGGCGCCAGATCGGCCGGTGACGCCGCAGCCAGGCGCCCAAACGCCTCGTCGAGCGCCACGAACTCGGTCATAAACAGGTCATACCACTCGCAGGTCGACGACGTACCCACCGGTAGCGCCGAAGAGAAGCCCACGCGCATGTGCGGAGAGAAGCCCTGCGTGACGGCATAGGGAAGTCCCGCACGGCGCACGATGCGCTCAATGGTATGGATTACTTCGAGATGGCCCAGGTACTTAAGGCGATCGCGCTTGCCATAGCGAACACGAAGCCTAAAGAGCGTGGGGTTGTCGGTCAGGCGCTCACTCATGCGCGATCACCCATCAATACATTCTTGACGTGGAGCGTGGGGCAGATTCCGCAGCCGGTGCACGACGTGCGGGTGCAGTCGGGAGTCGTGACACCCTCGAGCGAGCGACGGTACTCGCGCTCGAGGAAGCCACGCGTGCAGCCGGGGCTCACATGCTCCCACGGCAGGCGCCAGTCCAACTCGTAGGGCAGGTGCACGAGCTCATTGAGGTCGATGCCGTTTTTGGCAGCAGCCTCCTTCCAGTTATCGAGCGAGAAATGCTCTACCCAGGCGTCAAAGCGAGAGCCCGAGCGCCAAGCGTCGATGATGACGGGCGTCATGTCACGACCGGCGCGGGACAGCGCGGCCTCGATGAGCGAGGTCTCGGCATCGTGGTAATGAACGCGGACGGCACGGTTGCGAACGCTCGTGATGAGCAGCTTCTGGCGACGCTTGACGTCGTCGTAGTCGAGCTGCGGGCACCACTGGAACGGCGTGGCAGCCTTGGGGATAAAGACCGAAACCGAGATCGACACCGAGATCGAGCCGCGACGAGCCTTGGGCACCACGGAACGACCGAGCTCCAGCACGTGATCGGCCAGATTGGCGATGGCCACGATGTCCTCGTCGCGCTCGCCGGGAAGGCCCATCATAAAGTAGAGCTTCATGCGGTTCCAGCCGGCCTCGAAGGCCGCCTTGGCCGCACGGTCCAGGTCCTCCTCGGTCACGTTCTTGTTAATGATGTCGCGCATGCGCTGGCTGCCGGCCTCGGGCGCGAACGTCAGGCCGCCCTTCTTTTCGCCGGCGACCGACTCGGCCATATCCACGCCAAACGAATCCAAGCGCTGCGACGGAATAGACACGCGAATACCCGTATCTTCCAGGCGACGGTTGAGCCTGTCAAGCACGTCACGAATGCAGGAGTGGTCGGTCGTGGAGAGCGAGGTCAGCGACACCTCGTCATAGCCGGTCTTTTCCAGACCCTGAATCACCGACGAGACGATCTGGTCGGCCGAACGCTCACGCACCGGGCGATACGTCATGCCGGCCTGGCAAAAACGACAGCCGCGAGCGCAGCCGCGCAGAATCTCGATAGACAGGCGGTCGTGAACCAGCTGCGCATAGGGCACGCACGACTGCGACAGCGGATTCGTGGCGCCGAAATCCTCGACGACGCGTTTGTAGACCACGGTCGGCGCATCCTTGCCCTCGCGCGGCACGGTGTAGCCGTGCGGCGAGCAGGGCTCGTCGTGACGAACCTCATAGAGCGACGGCACGTAGTTGCCGGCAATGGATGCAAGCTGCTCAACAATCTGCGCGCGCGGGACTCCTTCGTCGCGCAGGCGGCGATGCAGCTGGCAGGTCTCGAGCAGCGATTCCTCGCCCTCGCCGATGAGGATGGCATCGAAGAAGGCCGCGTACGGCTCGGGGTTGTACACCGAGGGGCCGCCGGCGATGATGATGGGGTCGTCTTCACCTCGGTCGGCCGCTAACAGCGGAATGCCAGCGAGATCGAGTGCCTCAAGGAAGTTCGTCACCGCCATCTCGTGCGGCACATGCAGGCCGACGATATCAAACGAAGCGACCGGCGCTGCACCCTCGAGCGAGAGCAGCGGAATGCCTGCCTCGCGCATAGCGTCACCCATATCGGGCCACGGCACATAGCCACGCTCGCAGGAGATGCCCTCGGCCTGGTTAAGGATGTTGTAGAGGATGGCGATACCCTGGTTGGGCAGACCAACCTCGTACACATCCGGGTAGATCAGGCAGCAACGGTAGTCGGCATCGGCCTTGGAAAGCGTGCCCCACTCGTGATCGATATAGCGACTCGGCTTTTCGACCTTGGCGAGCAGCGGCTCAATTAAATGAAAACAGTCTTGATACGGAACGCGCAACGGAAAACCCCTAAGCAGCGAGATCGGACGCGTCTTGGTAGGACGCCATAGGACGGGTAGCGCCCGCGACCGTGGTCACCAGATCGCGAACGCGGGAGAACGTGGCAGTGACCACCTCGTTGGCACGGCTGTAGTCGACATCGCGCTCGTAGAGCGAAACGAGCGCACGGCCCATGCCATAGGTGCCCGCGGCAGCAGTGAGCGCCTTGACGGCAAACCCAATATGCGGCGTCTGCTTGACGAGCGCGCGGGTGACCGCGCGGATCACAAGACCGCCGACAAGCACGCCCGCGACCTCGTAGCCGCGCTCAGGCTTAATGCCGCGTCCAAAGACGGCAGCGAGCTCAAAGAGCATGCCCACCTGCGCCAGCGCCATAACGGGATAATCGGCGCCCGGCAAAAACACCAGCGCACCGGTCGCCATATTAGTGAGCGCGCACGAGGTGATGATACGATTGGCCGCCGCGATGCGCATGAAGGCAAAGTTCGCCGCAAAAGCCGTTTCCTTTTCGGTGCGATCGAGAATCCAGCGGGCAAGCGTCTCGAGCAGATACGTCTTATCGGTTGCCGCTACCACGCCGAGCATGGGCGTGGACTCCTCGATAAACGGCACCTCCACAGCTGACTCGGCAAGCACGCACACGGGCGCGCCGGCGATCACGAGCTCCTGCACGGCACTCTCCAAGCGGTCGGAACCGCACGAGAGCACCAGTACCACATCGGTATCGGTCTTTGGAGCAATTCGCTCCTCCCCCAGACGCTCGACGCGCACAATGCCCGAGGTCGTCTGCGGCACAAAGGCGTCACGCACCGTCTCGGCCAGAAAGCGCGAGGCGGACGAATCCAAATAGACCGAGACGCGCACCGGCGTATCGGAATCCTTCTTAACGGACGCGCCCATCTTAAAAGCGCGGGTCAGCTTATCTACGGGAATTTTCATAGCAAACCCCTCCAGCGGTTACGCGGCGCCCGAACGATGCCGCCATATGGATTGTACGATACCCACCGTCAGCAGCTGAATCATCATCGAAGACGAACCGAAGCTAATAAACGGTAGCGGAATACCGGTAATCGGCATCATGCCAATGCACATGCCGATGTTTTCGAAGGTCTGGAACGCCCACATGCCAACGATGCCCACACACGATAGGCGCAAGAACAGCGACTCACACTTAAAGGCGACGCGAATCGTCGAAAAGATCAGCAGCACGTAGAGGCATAGGAGCAAAAAGGAACCGCAAAAGCCAAAGGTCTCGGACAGGAAGGCGAAGACGAAGTCAGTGTGGAACTCGGGCAGAAAGCCGCCGGCCGACTGCGTCGCATGGCCCAAACCCTTACCAAAGAAGCCACCCGAGCCAACGGCGATAAGCGACTGCTGCAGGTTGTAGGCATCGTCCGAATCGGCATTATCGGGGTCGATAAAGACCGTCAGGCGGTTCATCTGATACTGCTTGATGAGCACATCGTGGCCGAGCAACGAATCAAAGACCGAATCGAGCGCCAGGACGAGGGCTACCAGGCCCACGAGCAGGGCCAGGGTCGACAGCACCCATTCGCGGCGCGCACCGCTCATGCAGATGACGATGGCGCCCGAGACCAGCACGACCAGGCCCGAGCCCAGGTCGCCCATGGCGACGACGGCCAAAAACGGGATGGACAGCATGCCGCAGAGCTTGACGTAGTCGCGAACGGTATCGATGCGGCCGTTATACTGCGAGCCAAGCGTGGCAATAAAGAAGATGGTGATGAGCTTGGCAAGCTCGACCGGCTGGAATGTCAAGCCGATACCGGGAATCTTGATCCAGCCCGTCATGCCCAGACCGCCCGTATAGGACAGACCCGGAATCTTGGGCGAGAAGATCACGATCAGGTCGATGACGAGCAACGCCGTCGAGAAATTGGAAATACCGCGCAGGTCGGTACGCCAGACCAGCACCGCCAGCAACGCCCCGATACCAATTCCCAGCAGATGGCGTGAGAACGAAGCATCGGCCTTAAACTGCGAAGCCGACCAAATAATGATGGCACCGTAGGCGACAAGCGCCACTGTAGCCACGAGCACACCGATATGCACCTTTTGACGAAACGTGCCGCGCGAGGCCGAAAGTTGCTTGTTGACGCGGTCCAGGCTGCTGCGAGAGCCGGTCTTGGTTGAACGGAACAGATCCGCCGGAGAAAAATCCATCGCAACCTCCTATCGAACCGAAGAATCGCCCGAGGCCGAAGAGGTATCGGGCTCGTCATAAATCACGCCGAGCACATCGCGCACGACATGCATCGCGGTATCTGAGCCACCGCCGCCCTGCTCCAGAACAGTAGCGATGACATACTTGGGATCATCGGCCGGCGCATAGGCGCAAAACCACGCGTATTCGTCCTCGCCGCTTTTCTCGCCCGTGCCCGACTTGCCGTATACCTGCGGCGTCAGGGTGCCAAAGTGAGCCGCCAGGGACGTCGATGCCGTGTAAATCACGTCGTGCATGCCGTTGCGAACAAGAGCCAAATCCGAATCGCTGTTGATCTTGGCCTCCAGGCGCTTCTTCTTGCCTTTGCCGTTGTACTTATAGGCATCGCCGTCGCCATCGCGCGACACGGCAGACAAAAACACGTGAGGCACGTACTGCTTACCGCCGTTGGCGAGGCCCATGTAGGCGCATGCCATCTGCAGAGGCGTCACCAGGATGTCGCCCTGGCCGATGGCAATGTTGGTCATATCGCCGGCATTCCACTTGCGGTCCTCGGCAGAGGCGTCGGTAAAGTACGACTCTTTCCACTCGGCATCGGGAATACGGCCCGCGCCCTCACTCGGCAGATCGATACCGCAGGTCTTGCCTAGGCCCCAGCGACGAAAGACCTCCTGCAGGCCCTCGGAATGTTGCTCGTCATAAAAGAAGGCCTTGCCCATGTCGTAGAAGACGGGGTCGCACGAGTTGGCGATACCCGACTGCAGCGTCATGGTGCCGTGTCCAGACGTCAGCCAGCAGCGCTTGCCCCAAGCCTTGCCCAGGCCCGTCCAATAGCCCGTGCAGTTGGTTGTCTGCGTTGAAGTGTAGGTTCCAAACTCAAGACCGGCCAGTGCCGAGAGCGGCTTGATGGTCGAGGCCGACATGTACTGTCCGCTAATGGCGCGGTTGAGCAGCGGGTGCGAACCCTTGTCATCATTGAGCTCGGTCCACACGTCATTTGAGACGCCGCCGATAAAGACGGACGGATCGAACTTGGGCTCGCTCGCCATGCCCAGGATCTCGCCATTGTTGGGATCGAGACACACCACAGCGCCGTTGCCGGCATTGCTGTAGCCAGTGGTCTTGGCAAGCTCGATGGCGCTCGCCAGCGCCGTCTCACAGGCCTGTTGGATCTTAAGGTCGAGCGTGAGCTTAATGTCGGAGCCGGCCTTGGCGGGCACGGCGCCGGCCTGACCGGTCACATTGCCCGAAGCATCGACCTTGACGGTCTGCTCGCCACGAATACCCTGCAGCAGGTTTTCGTAGTAGCTCTCAACACCCGCCTGGCCCACGATATCGCCCGACTGGTACGTAATCTTGCCAGCAGAAGCACCATCATCGCCAGAGGTTTTCTTATTCTGGGCCTCGAGCTGCTCGGAGGTAATGGTGCCGGTATATCCCAAGATATGGCATGCCGTCTCGCCATATGGATACTGGCGCTCGGTACGCTCGGCAATCTTGACGCCCGGGAACTCGCCGGCGTGCTCCTGAATATAGGCAACCGTGGAGCGACGGACGTCCGTCGCGATGGTATGCAGGCTCTGGGCGCCCTCGGAATTGTCCTGAATATTGCGCAGAACCGCCACGTAGGGCATACCGAGCACGTTGGCAAGATGGCGAACCAGAACCTCATCCTCGGCAAGGTCGCGGTAGGCCACGACAGCAAGTGAGGGACGGTTCTGGACAAGTGCCACGCCATTGCGGTCGAGGATGCGGCCGCGCACAGCGGGTGTGGTAACGGTGCGCGTCTGATTGCTATTAGCCTGCTTTTCATAATAGTCCGACGAGACCATCTGCATGCCCCACAGCTTGACGGCAAGCGCCGCGAACATCGCGCCCACACCCGTGGTGAGGATGGAGAAGCGGCCCTTAAAGGCGGTCGCCGCGGTATTGCCCTCGCCCTCGGTGGCGCGCGGGGCCGTTCCATGCTGCGTATCGTAGGTAAAACGGGAATCGCCGCGACGCATGATGACCAGCGCGACCACGATGGCCACAACCAGCACGATACCGGCGATAATAACCGTCATCTGGGAAGACATCTACGGGCCTCCCCTATTTGAGCTTACGGGTCTTGGGCTTAAAGCGCATGCCCGTCTGGCGTCCGCCACGTGCGGAGAATCCATAACCGGACTGCGGCACGACGCCGGACATCAAAAACGGAATGGCAACCAGACCCGTCAGGATCGAAGACGGCAGCGCATGGCCGAAGATCGCCACGACAAAGCTCGTCTCCATACCCATAAACAGCAAGATGATGCTGTAGATCACATTAATGACGAGCGCAAAGGCGCCCACAGTGATGCCGCGCGCACTCGGGGTACCGCTCGTTTGACCGGCAGCGCTGTGCACCAGGGCAAAAGAACCCACGGTCAGCAGGAGCGACATAACTCCCACCGGCACGGCAGCGGACAGGTCATAAAACAAGCCGCTGCAAAAACCGCACACGACGGCACGGGTCGGGTCGCCCGAGAACACGCTTAGGCACACCAGGATAATCATGAAGTTGACGCGACCGCCCGCAATGGAGATCTGCGGTGCCAGGCCTGCCTGCAGCAGCACGCACACGATGGCGGCGATTACAAACGTGCGGGAGCTCATCCCCTGCTCGTGTAGATCCATGGACATGCCCCCTATTCGCTCGAGCCGGAATCGGTCGTCTCGGACGTGTCGGAACCGTCATCCGAGCTCTCGTCCTTCGTCTTGGTCGCAGCATCGCGCGACGTTCCCTGCGGCGTGCTATTAGCGGTGCTCACGTCCTCATCCGAGGCCGACTGTTCGTCGGTCAGCGAGGTGATGACCAGCACTTCCTCGTTGTTCTCGGCCGTCGTCTGGGCGCGCACCACAATGGTGTAGTACACGTCGTTTGCCGATTTCTCAACCGACGAGACGGTGCCGAGCGGAAGGCCCTTGGGGAACACACCGCCAATGCCCGAGGTCACGATGATGTCGCCAACCTTAACATCGGAGTCGACGCTCACGTACTCAAGGCGCAGGGTGCCATCGGGCTGGCCCTGGAGCATACCCTGGGCGCGCGTGTCCTGCACCATAGCCGACACGCCCGAATTCTCATCGCCAATCAGGCGCACGGTAGAGGTCTTGGCCGATACCTCGATAATCTGGCCGATAACACCGGCGGAACTCGTCACGGGCATGTTGATGGTAAGACCGTCGGCAGAGCCCTTGTCGATGGTAACGGTCGAGGTCCAGGCATCGCCCGACGCACCGACAATACGAGCAGCGGTCGACTTAAGGTTGTAGGTCGATTGCAGGCCGACCAGGCCCTCCAGGCGCTCGGCAGTCTTTTGAGCCTCGGAAAGCTCGGCGACCTTAGAGGTCAGTACCTCGTTTTGCTTCTTGAGGTCATCGAGCGACTCCTGCGAAGCCGTGAGGTTGGAGAACACGTTGCCGATCGCGTTAAAGGGAGCCGCCACGGCCGAGCCCACAAAGCGCACCGGCGAGGTAATCGTCGTCACACCCGAGCGTACGGCATGAATCGGCCCGGCCTCGCCCTCACGGATATAAAACGTGAGCAGCAACACCGAAATCAGGCTGAAAACAATCAACGGGCGCATACCCGTTGATTGTCGCTTGGTATTCAGATTTGGAGAGAAACCCGAAGATCGTGCCAAATGGAATCCACCTTTTGGAAATTAAGCATTGGTTTGGACGAAGCCACCGTCAAAGGCGTTGGCCTCGAGCACGCGGGCGCAGCCGTTTACGACGTTATCGAGCGCCGTGGGGCTGACGTTGACCGAAACGCCGGTCTCGTCGCGCAGGCGCACGTCGAGGCCGCGCAGCAGCGCACCGCCACCGGTCAGCAGAATGCCGTAGTACATAAGGTCCGAGGCAAGATCGGGCGGCGTGGCGTCCAGAGCGTCCTTAACGGCCTTGGCCATCTCGTCGAGCGGCTTGTTGAGCGCGCGACGGATCTCCTCGCTCTCGATACGCACGGTCTTGGGCAGGCCCGTGATAACGTCGCGTCCGTTGACCTCGACGTCGAGCTCATCCTTGAGCGGCACGGCCGAGCCGACCTTAATCTTGATGTCCTCGGCCGTACGCTCGCCGATAGCCAGGTTGTAGGCATCGCGAACATGGGTGAGGATAGCCTGGTCGAACTCGTCACCGGCAATGCGGATGGACTGCGACACGACAATACCGCCCATAGCGATAACGGCGACCTCGGTGGTGCCGCCGCCGATATCGATGACCATGGAGCCCGTGGGCTCCTCGACGGGTAGGTCGGCGCCGATGGCAGCCGCCATGGGCTCCTCGATCAGATAGGCCTGGCGAGCACCGGCCTGGATCGTGGCCTCAAAGACGGCGCGCTTCTCGACCGACGTGACGCCGGAGGGAACGCAGACGACGACGCGCGGACGCGGAGTCCACGGATAGCGCTTCTCGGAAGCCTTGTCGATAAAGTAGCGAAGCATGGCCTCGGTGACATCGAAGTCGGCGATGACGCCGTCCTTAAGGGGACGAACGGCCACGATGTTGCCGGGCGTACGGCCGAGCATACGCTTGGCCTCGATGCCGACTGCCAGGATGCGCTCGTCGTTCTTGTCGATAGCGACAACGGAGGGCTCGCGGATGACGATGCCCTTGCCGCGCACGGAGACGAGCGTATTGGCGGTGCCGAGGTCGATGGCGAGATCGCCCGCATAGCTACCGAAGAACATATCCATCAAAGAAAACAACGCAACTCCTGATGTGTTGGATGATTGCTGGAAAACTACTAGCCCATCATACTAGCGCAAGCCCGGCACCTCACTTGCGGTGAAGCGCCGGGCAGAGCCAAATCTCATAAGGTCACTACTGGTTGTCAGCGGCCGAGAAATCGATATCGAAGGAGGAAACGGCCCAACCGATATGGTTGTCGGAGCGCACGAACTTAACGGTGTACTCCTGCTCGCCGCCCTTGGACAGCGAAGCCTTCACCTTGGCGGTGGTCTCGGTCATGGACTGATCCATACCCTCGATCGAGACGGTGGCGCCCTGCGGGATCGAGGAGATGATCATCGCCTTGGCGTCCTCGGACAGACTCGAGGCCAGGCAGGACTCGGCCTTGGCGGTATCGCCGTCACCGGCAGCCTGGAACAGGTCGGTGATGACGGACTCCTGCGAGGGGTAGCCCATGCCGCGCGTATAAGCATAGCCAAGACCGCCGGCAGCGATCACGATGAGCAGAAGCAGTACCAGGAAGATCTTAAGACCCGTGTGGCGGTGGCGACGACGAACCTTGGCCTGTTTACGGTCCTGCTGGACCATCTCGGACTCGGACAGCGTAAAGAAGCCGGTGTCAGAGGGGTCGGGCATAAACTGACCGGTCGCGCCCGTGGGATCGAGCGGGTCGACAGCGGGAGCGTCCATCGCGGGAGCCGGAGCCGTGGACATGGCCGTCTGGGCCGAAAGCGCGGCGAGCGAGTCGTGCACGCGGGCAAGCTCGTCGGCCTGCTCGGGCGTGAGCTGGTAGATGCCGTCGGCGGTGGCGGCGTTAAAGGCATCGAGCGCATCAGAGGGACGGCCGGCGGCAGAAAGCGCCTGACCCATGCCGGCGTTGAGCGCACGCGTGTCGTCGCGGGGGCCGGCAAAGTCGATAGCCGTGCGGTAGGTCTCCACGGCATCCGCCGGACGGCCGAGTTTAATGAAGCAGCGACCGAGCTCGCCGAGTGCGGCGGCAGGAGCCGGATTGGCGCCGTCGATGGCGGCCTGACGGAAGGCAGTACCCGCGTTGGCATAGTCGCCCGACTGGAACAGCGCGTTACCCAGGCCCAGATAGGCCTTAAACGGCGTGGCATAGGAAGCATCCTGCGTAGCAGCAGAGAACGCCTGAGCGGCCGTCGTGTAGTCGCCCACGGCGGCGAGCGCCTTGCCGCGGTTGGTGAGCAGCGCGCCGCGCTTGCCGTAGGTGCCGTCGTTGAGGGCGGCGGCGTAGGCCTCGGCGGCCTCGGCATACATGCCCAGGTGCATCAAGGCGTTGCCACGAAGGTGATCGGCCTCGCCCATAATCTCATCGGGAGTCTTTGCCGCCCCAAGCATCTGGGCTGCAGCGGAAAAATCACCCGCGCGGTAAGCGGCGCGGCCCTGTTGGATCAGCTGGCTATTCAAGGAAGTCCCCTTTACTCGTGAACGATCTCGACATGAACGATCTCGTCGCCGGCACGCAGCTGCGAAATCACATCGAGACCCTCGACCGTGGTACCAAAGACGGTGTAACCAGAATCGAGGTTATGCTGGGCACCCAGGCAGAAGTAGAACTGCGAACCCGCGGAATCGGGATCCATGGAGCGTGCCATGGCAAGGGCGCCATCGACATGGCTGTTGCGCGGATTGGTGGCAAACTCGCCCTTGATGCAGTAGCCGGGGCCACCGGTACCGGGCATGCCGTCGGGGCCCTCAAGACCGGCGGCGACGTCGGCGCCGGACATGTCGCGGGTATTGGGGTCGCCACCTTGGATAACAAAACCGGGCACATAGCGATGGAACTTAAGGCCATCATAGAAGCCCATCGTGGAAAGCTCGCAGAAGTTCGCGACATGAGTGGGAGCGCCCTCGCCGTCAAACTTGACCTTGATGGTACCCTTCGACGTCTCGATTACGGCGCACTCGTCGCCGACAAGCTGATACTCGGGCGTGTAGAGCTCTTTCTTAAAACCAAACATGTGGTTCCTTCCTCGTGCGTTTAAAGCATATTTGTACGAATTGTAGCAATAAGCACGGGCTTACATCAATTGCGCACGTAGGTTATGCCGACTATGGCGAACTAATTTTAGGAACGCTGCTGCGGCTTCCAGGAACCCACATTGGCATCGTACTGGTTCAGCGCGCTGTTGCCACCCTGCGCGATGGGCGCCAGGATCTCGCTTTGGTGGGAACTCATCGACTCGCCATCGGGAATGGCCAGCGAGATATCCCAGCTCTGGCAGATCACGTCAACGCGCTCATACATCCACTCGGCAAGCTGCTTTAAGTGGGCGATGTCATCCGCATAGACCGTATCGTCCTGGTACTTAAGGTTGTTGAGCTCATCTTGCGTCTTTTTGATCTGGTCGCGCAGGGCGTAGGCACTCTGCGACAGCTCCTGACGGGTGGACAGCGGCGTTCGGAGATAGCCGTTGTTAAAGGAATCGATGACCTCGCCGATCTGGTCCTCGTCAGCGTAGGACACGATGGTCTGATACAGACCGTCGAGCCTGGTATAGAGCTGATCATCGGTGAGCACGGTTTCTTCCTGGACCACCTCCGCAGAATCGTCCTGCTTGGTATCGTCCTCAGTGGCCTCGCCCTTTTGGCGCGTGGGGAAGGTGGTCTGTGCAGCTTGGCCAAACTGGTCGTAGAAGCCGGGCATAACACCCATGGGATCGGTCGTCACGAACCAATAGGCACCGCCGCAAACGACGGCAAGGACCGCGATTACGATAAGCGGCTTGGGAATATGACGCTTGTGCTTGTGATAGGCGTCCTCGTCGGGGTGCACCTTGCGCTTGGGTTTTTGAGCATCGTCATGCAGGGAAACGGGCATGGGAATATCGACCTTGGGGATACCGAAATCCTTATCGAAAGCCGGCAGCACGCAGGTCTCATTGGGGTCGGCGGCGTCCGAAAGCACCGCAGCGGCAGAGGCCGGCGCATGCGGCACCTCGGTATCGATCTGCTCTTGCGTTAGGCGCGGAAAGCCCGCCGTGCGGCCCGCTGCCAGGTCGGATGCGGCCGCGTCCTCGGAGAGGATACCCGGAGCGGGGCGTCCGCATTTGGGGCACGTACGATCATGGGGAGAAAGACGGGCACCGCAGCCCTCACAGAACACGAACTCGGTGTGCTCGGGACCATCGCCCGGACCCACATAGGCGTTGCAGTAGGGGCAGAACGAGGCGCCGTCCTCGATGGTCTTAAGGCAATGCGGACAGATCACGGCATCCTCTTTTCGAAGCAATTCAAACAATCGAGGTTAGAGCATAACATCGCCAAGGCCCCACAGGAGCAAGGCACCAATTCAACATCGCCAGGGCGCGTAGTTACTTCTTCTTTTTGCTCGGCATCGAGACTTTGATGCCTTGGGCGGACTTGGTTACGCGGGAGCGCTTGGCGCCCGTGGGCTTCTTTTTCTTGGGCTGGGCCTGGGCCACGCCCTCGAGTGCGCGGGCCTCGGCCTCACGAACGGTGCGAGCTTCGCGGCGCTGCGCCATGTCGGCGGCGACGCGCTTGGCAAAACGCTCGGCCGTCGAACCCGTCGAGCTCACCTTGCCGCCACCGCGACCCAGGCGGACGCGAACACCGCGGCCAAAACCAGTTGCGGCATGACGACGACGCGGCTTGAGCGAATCCATCATCGTGGCGAGCTTAAAAAACACCGAGCAGGTAAAGACCACGACGGCAGCCAAGATAACCATCTGGCCCATTGTCAGGTTGGCGATCGACAGCAGCCCCGGGAACCCGATAACGCCCGTCAAAATACCGGCGATGACAAACACGAAAAGCACCACGCGCAAAGGCGTGAGCGGCTGCGAAATGCGCCAGATCAGGCTGACACTCGCCGCGCACGACGTGAGCAGGCACATGGTCGAAAGCGTAAGCTGGCCAAAGCCAAATACGCGCGCCACAAAGATATCGAGCGCCGCGGCCAAAATAACCGCAATCGACGCCGGCAGCGCACGCTTAAGCACGTTGGTCAAGAACGACCCCTTCACGCGGGCGTTGTTGGGCTCCAGGCCCAGCACAAAGCCCGGCGCGCCGATGCAGAAGAAGTTGATGAGCGTCATCTGAATGGGCTCAAAGGGATACGGCGGCAGCGCGATGCACAGCGCCGCCAGGCCCATCGAGAAAAGCGTCTTGGTCAAAAAGAGCGCGGCAGAGCGCTGCAGGTTATTGATAGAACGACGGCCCTCGGCCACCACGGCGGGCATCGAGGCGAAGTCGTTATCGACGAGCACGATCTCGGCCACATTGCGCGCGGCATCGGAGCCGGCGGCCATCGCCACGGAGCAGTCGGCCTCCTTGAGCGCCAGCACGTCGTTGACGCCGTCGCCCGTCATGGCCACGGTGTGCCCGCGGCGTTTGAGCGCCTGTACGAGCTCGCGCTTCTGTTGCGGCGTCACACGCCCAAAGACGTGATAGCGGTCCACCGCCGCGTCGAGCTTGGAAGGCGTATCGAGCGTCGTGGCGTCGACGTAGGCATCGGCCCCCGGCACGCCCACCACGCGCGCAATCGACGACACCGTACGCGGATCGTCGCCGCTGATCACGTTGAGGGTCACGCCCTGCTCGTTAAAATAGCCGATGGTCTCGGCCGCCGAGGTGCGAATCTCATCGCGGATGGTCACAAAGCCCACGGGCTCGGCCTCGCCCACCATATCGCCGTCGGGCGTAAAGCCGTCCACGCGCGCCACCACGAGCACGCGGCAGGTATCGGCAAGCTCGGCGACACGGTTCTCGACCTGAGCAAATGCGCGATTGGAGAGCACAAACTGCGCGGCGCCCATCACATAGGAGCCCTGCGCAAACGACGCGCCGCTCCACTTTTTGGACGACGAGAACGGAATAACCGACAGCGGCTCGGACACCTCAACAAGGCGATCGGCGTAGTAGTTGAGCAGCGCCTGGCAGGTCTCGTTGGCATCTGCCGAGGTAGCACGCGCCACGTTGGCGAGCGCAAAGTCGAGCACCGTGGTCTCGACGGGAACAGCCGCCTCGTCCGAGTCCGCGCCAAAGCCAACACCTTCAACAGGCAGAGGGTAGGTGCCCTCGACCTCCATACGGCCCGAGGTAATGGTGCCCGTCTTGTCCAGGCACAACACATCGACGCGCGCGAGCGTCTCGATGCAGTAGAGCTGCTGTGCCAGCACCTTGCGACGCGCCAGGCGCACCGTGGCAATCGCGAGCACCGACGAGGTCAGCAGCACCAGGCCCTGCGGAATCATGCCAAGCAGGGCACCCACCGTGGACAGCAGCGCCGAAGAAGGCACACGACCGGCCAGCAGCTCGGAAAAGCACCAGGAAAGCGCGCTATCGCCCGGGGTTCCCGCGGCATCCCACAGCTCGCTCACACTCGAGGCAAAAAGCGCCAGACCAAGCGGAATCATGATAATGCTCGCGAACCGCACGATGGCGTTGAGCGCGTTCATGATCTCGGAATTGACCTTTTTGACGTACTTGGCCTCGTTGTTGATCTTTGCCACGTAGTTATCGGCGCCGACATGGATCACGCGGGCGCGCAACAGGCCCGAGTCGATAAAGCTGCCACTCATGAGCTCGGAGCCTGGCTGCTTCTTAATGAGGTCGCTCTCGCCCGTCAGCAGGCTCTCGTTGACGAGCGCCTCGCCCGACACCACCACGGCGTCGGCGGGAATCTGGTCACCGCGCCCCAGGCGAATGATATCGTCGAGCACGATCTGGTCCAGGTCGAGCTCCACCTCGGCGCCGTCGCGCACCGCGATGGCCTTCTTAGAGGTGAGCAGCGTAAGCTTGTCGACCATCTTCTTGGAGCGCATGGATTGAATGACGCCAATTGCCGTGTTCAAGAACACCACGAACAGGAACGTCAGGTTTTTAAACGAACCGGTCAGCAACACCAAAACCGCCAAGACCACGTTGATCAAGTTAAACAGCGTGCAGAGGTTCTCGATGATGAGCTCTTTGACCGACTTGGTCTTGAGCTCCATGTTGCGGTTGATCTTGCCAGCGGCGATGCGCTCCTCGACCTCGGCGGTCGAGAGTCCGCGCTCGATATCCGTTGCTGCCATACCACGTCCCATCACGTCGCGTCGGTATAAGAAAACCGCCCGGACCATGCGAGGTTCGGACGGTCTTACGTTCGATGGTGCCCCATGTTGGATTCGAACCAACGGCCTTCTGCTCCGGAGGCAGACGCTCTAATCCCCTGAGCTAATAGGGCGAACGGTTGGCATTATACCCAAGTGCGCCACGGGCTAACAAAATAATAGAAAAAGCTTTGCAATTACGTGGAAGACGCGCCGCGACGGCACGCTTTAGGCGGCAAAAGCGAGTCAGATAGTATAAACTCTCATGCACCATATAAAACGGCTCGCAATGCGGGCCGTTTTTGCAAGGACTATCCATCGAGGTGAGAGGCACACCATGATTGCAATTATAAAGCAGAGCGCCAGCGACGAGGCCGTCAGCCACATCGTCAGCTGGATCGAGAAAAAGGGACTCAAGACCGACGTCTCGCGCGGCGAGAACGAGACCATCATCGGCCTGGTGGGCGACACAACCAAGATCGACCCGTTCCTGCTCGAGTCCATGGACGTCGTCGAGCGCGTGCAGCGCGTCTCCGAGCCGTTCAAGCGCGCCAACCGCAAGTTCCACCCCGAGGACTCCGTTATCGACTGCGGCCACGGCGTCAAGATCGGCGGCGACCAGTTCCAGGTCATCGCCGGCCCCTGCTCCGTCGAGGGCGAGAACCTCATCCGCATCGCCCGCCGTGTGAAGGCCGCCGGCGCCACGATGCTGCGAGGCGGCGCCTACAAGCCCCGCACCTCCCCGTACGCCTACCAGGGCATGGGCCCCGCCGGCCTGGACCTGCTGTGCGAGGCATCCGCCGAGCTCGACATGCCGATCGTCACCGAGATCATGGACCCGCGCGACGTGCAGGTCTTCCTGGACAAAAAGATCGACGTCATGCAGATTGGCGCTCGCAACGCCCAGAACTTCCCTCTGCTCAAAGAGGTCGGCAAGACCAAGACTCCGGTCCTGCTCAAGCGCGGCATGTCCGGCACCGTCGACGAGCTGCTTATGGCAGCCGAGTACATCATGAGCGAGGGCAACGACAACGTCATCCTGTGCGAGCGCGGCATCCGCACCTTCGAGACCCGCACCCGCAACACCTTCGACCTCAACGCCGTGCCGGTGCTGCACCACCTGTCGCACCTGCCCGTCGTCGCCGACCCCAGCCACGCCACCGGTTACACCCGCTATGTCGAGCCCATGGCGCTCGCCGCGACCGCCTGCGGCGCCAACGGTCTGGAGATCGAGGTCCACGACGAGCCGAGCCGCGCCTGGTCCGACGGCGCTCAGGCCCTCACCCCCGATCAGTTCGACGACACCATGCGCCGCATCCGAGCCATCCGCGAGGTTGTCTGCCAAGAGACCATGGAGTAGCCCATGGGTACAGTGAGAAACGCGCGCGTTAACCAGGGCGGCCCCAAGTGCGCCGGCATCGTCGGCCTTGGCCTCATCGGCGGCAGCTTTGCCCGCGGCTATGCGCAGGCGGGCGTCCGCGTGCTGGCCTGGGATCCCGATGACGATGTCATGACGGCCGCCAGCATGGGCACCGTTGCCGGCGAGCTCAACGACGAGACGCTCGGCGAATGCGACATCATCGTCCTGGCTTGCTACCCCGAAGCCTGCATCGAGTGGCTCGAGGCGCACGCCCAGGCGCTCGCCGACGCCACCGATACCGAGGCCATCATGGGCCCCGTGGTGATCGACACCGTAGGCGTCAAGGGCATCGTGTGTGAGCGGGCCTTTGAGCTCGCCCGCGAGCACGGTTTTTACTTCGTGGGCGCGCACCCCATGGCGGGCACCCAGTTCTCGGGCTACGCGCACTCCCGCGCCGACCTGTTCCAGGGCGCTCCCCTGGTGCTCGTTCCGCCCGCGGTGGACGATGCGCTCAAGCTGGAGCTTTTGGGCCAGGTGCGCGAGATGGTGCGTCCCCTGGGCTTTGGCAAGTTCAGCGTAACGAGCGCCGCTGAGCACGACCGCGTCATCGCCTTTACGAGCCAGCTCGCGCACGTCGTCTCTAACGCCTACGTTAAGAGCCCGACCGCTCAGGTCCACCACGGCTTTTCGGCCGGCAGCTACCGCGACCTCACCCGCGTGGCGCACCTCAATCCGCAGATGTGGTCTGAGCTCATGATCGACGACGCCGATGCGCTCGCCTTCGAGATCGACCATCTGATCGAATCGCTCGGCGCCTACAGCCGCGCCCTTAAGGACCGCGACCAGCGCTATCTGGAGAATCTCCTTGCCGAGGGCGACCGCATCAAGCGCGCGCTCGACGACGAGGCCTCCCACTAGACCACCCATCACGCCAGGTCGAAAGGACCAAAGCTTATGGCGATTACCATCGATATCGACACTGCACGCCCCTACCAGGTGCATGTGGGCACGTTTTTGCTGGAGCAGGCAGGTCCGCTCGTCCGCACCACCGCCGGCGGCACCCGCGCCGTCATCGTGACGGACACCAACGTGGGCCCGCTCTATCAGATGCCCGTTAAGCAGAGCCTCGAATCCGCAGGCTACGAGGTGAGCGTCTGCACCTTCGAGGCCGGCGAGGCCCATAAGCGTGCCGAGACCTACGTTGCCATTTTGGAGTTTGTGGCCGAACACGAGCTTTCGCGCTCCGACGTGATCGTGGCGCTCGGCGGCGGCGTCGTGGGCGACGTGGCGGGCTTTGTGGCCGCCACCTACATGCGCGGCTGCAAGTTTGTGCAGATTCCCACAAGCCTGCTCGCCATGGTGGATTCGTCGGTGGGAGGCAAGACCGCCATCGACCTGGCAGCCGGCAAGAACCTGGCCGGCGCCTTTTGGCAGCCGAGCGTGGTCATCGCCGACGTGGGATGCCTGGCAACCCTCACGCCCGAGCAGTTCGCCGACGGTTGCGGCGAGGTCGTCAAGCACGCCGTGATCGCCGACCCCGAGCTCTTCGCCGAGCTAGAGAAGACCCCGCTCACGCTTGAGCTGCTGAACCGCGACGTGGCCCGTGTGGCGCTCATCATTGCCCGCAATATCGACATCAAGCGCGCCGTGGTCGTCGCCGACGAGCGCGAAACCAATCAGCGCAAACTCCTCAACTATGGCCACAGCGCCGGGCACGCCATCGAAGCCTGCGAGCACTTTGAGCTCGGCCACGGCAACTGCGTTTCGATCGGCATGGGCATCATCACGCGTGCCGCAGCCCTGCATGGCATCTGCGATGCCGAGCTGCCCGATCGTATTGAGGAGCTCTGCACCCGCCACGGCCTCAAGACCCGCTGCGACCTAGATGCCGATGCCGTCTTTGCCGAGGCGCTCCACGACAAAAAGCGCGCGGGAGACACCATCGACCTGGTAATTCCGCACGGCATTGGCCGTTGCAGCATCGACCGCACGCCGCTTTCCACCTTCCACGATTTGATTGCCGAGGGCCTCGGCCAGAAGGGAGACGCATCCGCATGCTAGCCCGCATCACCCCGTCCCCGCTCAAGGGCACCGTTCCCGCCATCGCGTCCAAGTCGATGGCGCATCGCCTCATCATCTGCGCCGCGCTTGCCAACGGCGAGACGCACGTTACCTGCAACACGACCTGCGCCGATATCGAGGCCACGGTGCGCTGCCTCACGTCGCTCGGCGCCCGCATCGAGACCGTCGAGGATGGCTTCCAGGTCCACCCCACCATGAAGAGCATTGAATTTGGCCTACTCAAGGCCCTTGCCGGCGGCACGCTCGACTGCGGCGAGAGTGGCTCCACGCTGCGCTTCATGCTGCCCGTCGCCTGTGCGTTGGGCGCGGAGGCCACCTTCGTGGGCCAGGGCCGTCTGGGCGCCCGCCCGCTCTCCCCGCTCTCGGACGAGATCATCGCTGCCGGCTGCGACCTACAGGGTCTGGGCGGTTTTCCGCTCAAGACGAGCGGCCGCATGCGCCCGGGCACCTTTGTGCTTCCGGGCAACGTGAGCTCGCAGTATATCTCCGGCCTGCTGCTGGCAGCCCCGCTGCTGGCCCAGCCCTCCTGCGTGCAGGTAACCGGCCTCATCGAGAGCCGCCCCTACATCAACCTGACGATCCAGGCCATGAAGGCCTTTGGCGTCGAGGTTAGCGTCGAGCGTATTCCGGCCAAGGACGGCCAGCCCGAGGTCACAAACTTCCGCGTGAGCAGTGGCTCGTACCGCACGCCCGGCAGCGTAGCCGTCGAGGGTGACTGGTCCAACGCCGCCTTTTGGCTGTGCGCCGGTGCCATCGGCAACGACCCCATCACCGTCGAGGGCGTGTCGCTGAGCTCCGCACAGGGCGACCGCAACGTGCTTGCCGCGCTTTCGCGCTTTGGCGCCCGCATCGTGCGCTCCACCAACGCCGCCACCGTGCAGTCCGACAAGCTCGCCGGCTTTGAGATGAGCGCCCACGACATTCCCGACCTGGTGCCCGTCATCTCGGCCGTAGCCTCGCTGGCGCAGGGCCGCACCTTTATCCGCGATTGCGCCCGTCTGCGCATCAAGGAATCCGACCGCCTGGTCACGACCACCCGCGAGCTCACCGCGTTGGGCGCGCAGGTGCGCATTGCCGGCGATGACCTCATCATCAAGGGTGTCGATGCCTTCACCGGCGGCGAGGTCGATTCGCACAACGACCATCGCATCGCTATGATGGCCGCTATCGCCGCGAGCCGCGCCACCGGCGAGGTCGTGATCCACGGCGCCGAGGCCGTCAACAAGTCCTATCCCGATTTCTTCGACCACTACCGCCTGCTGGGCGGCAAGGTCACACTCGAGGAGGAATAGCATGTCCTCGACCTTTGGCAACGTCTTGCACTTAAGCATCTTCGGCCAGTCGCACTCCCCCGCCATCGGCTGCTCCCTCGATGGCATTCCGGCGGGCATCGCTGTTGACCAGGAGCAGCTGCAGGCCTTCCTCGACCGTCGTGCCCCCGGTCGCGACGAGACCGCGACCAAACGCCGCGAGGCCGACGACGCCCACATCATCGCCGGTGTGGTCGATGGACATACCACCGGCGCGCCCATCGCCGCGATTATCGAGAACACCAACACGCGCTCCAAGGATTACTCCGAGCTGCGCCGCAAGCCCCGCCCCGGACATGCGGACTTCCCTGCGCGCGTGAAGTATCACAACATGCACGATGTCGCCGGTGGCGGGCACTTCTCCGGCCGCCTAACGGCACCCCTGTGCATCGCCGGCGGCATTGCGCTGCAGGCACTCGAGGCCCGCGGCATTAAAGTGATGGCGCACGTCGCGCAGATCGGCGGTATCTCCGACCTGCCGATGGACGATATGGTCTATCGCGAGGCCGACCGCAAAGCGATCCTAACGAACGATCTTCCTTGCATTGACGCCGCCGCAGCCGGCCGCATGCGCGAGGAGATCCTAGCCGCACGCGACGAACTCGACAGCATCGGCGGCATCGTGGAGTGCGGCATTTACGGGCTTCCCGCGGGCATCGGCGATCCCATGTTCGACGGCATCGAGAACCGCATCGCGCAGATCGCGTTTGGCATTACCGCCGTAAAGGGCGTGGAGTTTGGCATGGGCTTTGCCGTGGCCGCCATGCGCGGCAGCGAGAACAATGATCCGTATCGCATCGATGCCGAAACCGGCGAGATCGAGGTCGAGTCCAACAACGCCGGCGGCATCCTGGGCGGTATTTCGACCGGCGCGCCCGTCATGTGGCGCATGGCCGTAAAGCCGACGCCCTCCATTGGCCGCGAGCAGCAGACGGTGGACATGGACGCTATGGAAAATGCAGAGCTCTCGGTCCACGGCCGTCACGATCCCTGCATCGTCCCGCGCGCCGTCCCCGTAGCTGAGGCAGCCGCCGCCCTTGCCATCTGGGACGCCCTCCTCGAAGACGCCGCCCAGCGCTAACTACCCACCCCTCAACATCCCCCGACACGTGAAAGGGGTCTCCATGGACCTTGCTGACATCCGCCAGGCCATCGATGGCATCGACACCACGCTCCTCAACAGCTTTGTCGAGCGCATGGACATTGCCACCGAGGTCGCCAAGTCAAAAATCGAGATGGGCAAGGCCGTCTTCGACCCCGCCCGTGAGCGCTCCAAGCTCAACAACCTCGCCAGCCGCGCACCCGAGCGCTACGAGGCGCAGACCATCACGCTATTCCGCCTCCTCATGAGCATGAGCAAGGCCGAGCAGCAGCGCTATATCAACGAGCTCAAGGGCATCACGGTCTCGCAAAGGGCACACGCCACGGCCGAGGCCTTCGATACGCCCTTCCCCCAGACGGCCACCGTCGCCTGCCAGGGTGTTGAGGGCGCTTACAGTCAAATCGCCGCGTGCAAACTCTTCGACGTGCCCGACATCGCGTTTTTCGAGACCTTCGAGGGCGTTATGCGCGCCGTGCGCGACGGCTTCTGCGAGTTTGGCGTGCTGCCCATCGAGAACTCCACCGCCGGCTCAGTCAACGCCGTCTACGACCTGCTCGCCCAGTTCGACTTCCACATCGTGCGCTCGCTTCGCCTCAAAATCGACCACAACTTGCTCGTCAAGCCCGGCGCCAAGTTTGCGGACGTGCACGAGGTCTACAGCCACGGCCAGGCCATTGCCCAATGCGCCGGCTTTATCGAGGTGCACGACCTGCACGCCACCAAGTACCCCAACACGGCCATGTCGGCCGAGATGGTCGCCAGCTCCGAGCGCACCGATGTTGCCGCCATCGCATCGCGCAGCTGCGCGGCACTCTATGGTCTGGAGGTGCTGGAGCCCAACATCCAGGACTCGGACAACAACTACACGCGCTTTGTCGTCATCAGCCGCGAGCCACGCGTCTACCCCGGTGCCAACCGCACCTCGCTTATGATTACCACGGCCAACGAGCCGGGCGCCCTCTATCGCGTACTCGAGCGCTTCTATGCGCTCAATATCAACCTCATCAAGCTCGAGAGCCGTCCCATCCCCGGGCATGACTTTGAGTTTATGTTCTACTTTGACCTGGATTGCCCCTTTGGTAGCAAGGCCCTCGACGACTTGCTCGACTCCATCGATGACGTGTGCGAGAGCTTCACCTACTTTGGCACTTACACGGAGGTGCTCTAGATGACCGATGTCGCCGCAACCCGCCCCTACGGCGTGCTGGGCCGCATGCTGGGCCACAGCTACACCCCGACCATCTACAAGGAGCTCGCGGGGCTAGAGTATGTGCGTTTTGAGCGCGAGCCCGAGGACCTCCAGGCTTTTACGACGGGTGACGAATGGGAGGGCACCAACGTGACCATCCCCTACAAGCGCGCCGTCATGGAATACCTGGACGAGCTGAGTCCACTCGCCGAGCGTATGGGAAACGTCAACACCATCACGCGCCTGCCCGACGGCCGCCTGCGCGGCGACAACACCGACTACTTCGGCTTTCAGTGCCTAGTCGAGGAGCTGGGCGTTGAGGTCGCCGGCAAGATGGCCCTCGTGCTCGGTGCCACCGGTGGCGCCGGCACCACTGCCAGCATGGTGCTCGGCGACCTGGGCGCCATCGTCGTGCCGGTCGGCCGCACGAGCGAAGTCAACTACGACAACATCGCGCAGCAGTCCGACGCCGCCCTGCTCGTCAACTGCACGCCCGCCGGCATGTTCCCCCACTGCCCCGACGCCCCCTGCACGCTCGAAGGGCTCGATGCGCTCGAAGGCGTTATCGACATTGTCTACAACCCTGCCCGTACGGGCCTGATGCTCGAGGCCGAGCGCCGCGACATCCCCTGCATCGGCGGCCTGCTCATGCTCGTGGCCCAGGCGGCGCAAGCCGTTGAGCGCTATACCGGCCAGGTCACCCCGCGTGAGCGCATCCTGGACGTAACGGAGCGCTTGTCGCGCCGCGAACAGAACATCGCGCTGATCGGCATGCCGGGCTCGGGCAAGACCCGCGTGGGTGAGCAGATTGCCCTGCTCACGGGACGCGAGCATATCGACCTGGACCGCGCCCTCGAAGAACGCCTGGGCATGCTCTGCGCCGACTTTATCGTCGAGCGCGGCGAGGCGGCCTTCCGCGAGCAGGAGACGGTGGCGCTGTCCGACATCTCCAAGCGCAGCGGCCTGGTGCTCTCCACCGGCGGTGGCGTGGTCACGCGCGACGATAACTATCCGCTGCTGCACCAGAACAGCCAGATCGTAATGCTCAACCGCAAGCTCGACGAACTCGCCCACAAGGGACGCCCCATCACCGCCCGCGACGGCATCGACAAGCTGGCCGAGCAGCGCATGCCGCGCTACCGCGCCTGGGCCGACTACATCATCGACTCACGCGACTGCGCCGCCAACACCGCCCGCGCCGTCCTCGAGACCCTCTAAACCTGCCAAAAAGGGACAGGTTTATTTTGGCAGGTTTCATCTGGGCAAACGTCGAAGACCATAAGACCGGCCACGCCAACCAACCGCAAAGGAAGCAACCATGAAAGCACTCGTCATCAACGGTCCAAACCTCAACATGCTCGGCATTCGCGAGCCGGGTATCTACGGCAGCGACAACTACGACCGCTTAGTGCAGATCTGCCAGGAAGCGGGCGCCGCACAGGGCTTCGACGGGGTCGAGGTCTTCCAGTCTAACCACGAGGGCAGCATCGTCGACAAGATCCAGGAGGCTTACGGCAAGGTCGACGGCATCGTCATCAACCCGGCAGCTTACACGCACACGAGCGTCGCGATCCTCGACGCCCTCAAGGCCGTCGCCATCCCGGCTGTGGAGGTCCACATAAGCGCCGTCGAGACCCGCGAGGACTTCCGCCAGGTAAGCTACGCCCGCCTGGCCTGCTTCGCCACCATCACCGGCGAAGGCCTCCAAGGCTACGCCCACGCGTTGGAGCTGCTGAGGAAACATCTCGAAAAGTAGCCCCGCGAGCAAATCCATCAACGCCGATTCGCACGCTAATATAGCCAGTGCCGCCAGCAGCAACCTCGCTACTGGCGGCACTTTATTACTGGCATATAATCGTTGCAGTCACACAACGTCTGGAGACGCGCATGTTAAGCATCCACCTGGGAGATTATCCCGGTTCCATCTACGATACCGAAACCTATTTTAGGAACTCATACTTGGACTCATGGTTCGAAGACCCTATGGCCGCACAGATTATTAAAAGCGTGGACGGATCAGAGCTCATCGGTCCCCACAACATCGTAAGCAAACAACTAGGCTCAATCACCCCACTCGAACTGTCCGGCGGCGTCAAGACGCTGCTGCTAGTACGCAATCTCCCAAACATGGTGTTCAACGCATCGACCTGCGGAGACAACTGTGCCCGCTGGCTACTCAAGATCGGCAAAGAGCAGGATGTGCTGGTGACCCTTTACCACATCATGAAGTTCCCCTGGAAGAACTTTGAAATCCGCATTGAAAACGATGACCGCATCGTCAGGAACATGCAGGAGTTTGTCGGTGCCACCAATGATTTTCTGGATGTTGATGAGTAATGAAGGGAACGCATACCGTTGTCGTAGAGCGTGCAAAGGTCAAATACACACTCACCTTTAAACGCAACATTTCCTTCATTCGCGGCAACAGCGGCACGGGCAAAACGACGCTCATCTCGATGATTCGCGACTACAACGACCGAGGACCGGAAAGCGGCGTTACACTCAGCTGCGACGTGCCCTGCGAAACGCTTTCCGGCAGACGTTGGAAGCGCGAGCTTTCGATTATCGAGGACTCGATCGTCTTTCTAGATGAGGGCAACGAGTTTATCTACTCAAAGGACTTCGCCAAAGCCGTCAACGGCTCGTCCAACTATTATGTTTTGATATCTCGTCGTGATGTCAACGAGCTCCCCTACAGCGTTGATGAGATTCTGAAGCTAGTCAACACCACAAGCAAAACAATCAATGGCCGCAAGAGCGACAAGCGTTTTTACTCGGTGACCAAACCGCTTTATACCCACACGGCAAACATGCTGTATCAGGACCTTAACGTAGGGTTCGACAATCCCGATGCCGTGATTGTCGAGGATAGCAAGTCTGGCTATCAATTCTACAGCGCCCTTTGCAACCGACTGGGAATCCCCTGCTATACCGCTACCGGCGTAGCAAACCTAAAACGAACGATTCACGAATGTCCCGAGCAAAACATCCTTGCTATAGGAGACGGCGCTGCGTTTGGTCCCTACATCGAAAAGGTGCTTGGGCAGCGCGTTTACAAGAACGTTCGCTTGTTCCTCCCGGAATCATTCGAGTGGACGCTTCTGCAATCTGGCCTCATTCCCAACAACGACATTCCAAAGATCCTCAAGGACCCTTCGAGCTATATCGAAAGCCGCGACTACCTGAGCTGGGAGCGGTTCTTCACCGACGTATTGATCAAGTACTCGGCAGACACTCGCTACGTCTACAGAAAGGCACGGCTCAACGAGCAGTACCTAAAGCCGCAGGCGATGGATGCAGTTGCGAGCGTCTTGCCCGAGTGTCTGAAGGCATAATGGCAGTGGGGAGGACCAACTTGGTCCTCCCCACTGCCATGGAAACCCAGCACACGCAATAGCTGCCGGCAAGAGCGGCAACTGTCGCAACCACAAACCCATCCACGCGGCGGCTCGAAAGCTCAAGCCCACTCAGCGCGGCAAGGACAAGCCAAGTGACACCGGCTCCAATAAACAGCAGGGGCTTGCTCACGCTCGGCTCGAGCCCCCCCTGGCGCGCCGTATAGCCAATCCACATCAGCAGCACAACAGCAGCTCGCGCCACGACTTCGGCCTAAACGTATACCCGGCAAGAATAAAAAACACCTGCATGTGAAAAAAGCCCAGACCACCAAGCGGTCTGGGCTTAATAAACGATGGTGCTCCATGGCGGATTCGAACCGTCGACCTTGGGATTAGAAGTCCCCTGCTCTATCCAACTGAGCTAATGGAGCAAATAACCGCACGCCCAAGCAAGCGCAAGCCTGTCAGGCGCAAGTAATTATAACCTAGTTGAACTGCTCGCGATACGCCTTACAAACCTCATCGACCGGGCCGTCCATGCGAAGGTCACCCTTCTCAATCCAAACGGCACGCTGGCAGATGCGCTCAACCTGCTCCATGGAGTGCGAAACGAACAGAACCGTCACGTCACCGCTCTGGATAAAGTGCTGGATGCGGGCCTCGCACTTCTGCTGGAAGAACACGTCACCGACGGACAGCGTCTCGTCAACGATCAGAATATCGGGCTCGGTAATCGTCGCGATTGCAAAGGCGATACGCGCCACCATGCCCGAGGAGAAGTTCTTGAGCGGCATGTCGACAAAGTTCTGAAGCTCAGCGAACTCGATAATGCCGTCAAAGTTGGAATCGATGAACTCCTTGGTATAGCCGAGCAGGGCGCCGTTCAGATAGATGTTCTCGCGGGCGGTCAGCTCGGGGTCAAAACCGGCGCCAAGCTCAATCAGCGGCGCGATGTTACCGTGCACCTTAACGCTGCCCTCGCTAGGCTCAAGAACGCCAGCGATAATCTTGAGCATCGTAGACTTGCCGGAGCCATTGGTGCCGACCAGGCCCACGACCTCGCCGCGATGAATATCAAACGAGATGTGCTTAAGCGCCCTAAACTCCTCAAAGAACAGCTCGTGCTTGGCAAGCTTAATGAAGTACTCCTTGAGGTTGGTCAGCGACTCAGACGCCATGTTAAAGATCATGGTGACGTCGTCGACCTCGACAGCCAGAGGCTGCTCGCTGTAATCAACAACAGATTCAGTCATCACAGCACTCCTTAGATGTAGAGGATAAATTTGCGCTCGAACTTATGGAACACGGTGTAGCCAATAACAAGCGCAAGGACCGCCCAAGCAACGCACATACCAAACGTCATAAGAGAGGGCGTCGTCTGGAACAGGAAGATATCGCGCATAAACTGCAGATAGTTGTACATGGGGTTCGCATACATCAAGATACGCACGAGATGCGGCATTTGCGCAATATAGTCAGTCGTCCAGAAGATGGGCGTAATGTAGGTCCATGCCGTAATAACGACACTCCACAGATGCATAACGTCGCGGAAAAAGACCGTAAGGGCAGAGAGCATCATACCCAGGCCCATGCAGAAGCACATAAGCAGCAGCAGGCAAACCGGCAGCAGAATGAGGTGCCAAGAAGGCATAACGCGGAACCACAGCATAACGATGGCAACGGCGACCAGCGAGAAGGCAAAGTTGACCAGCGAGAAGAGCACCTTCTGCACTGGGAAGACCCAGCGGTGCACCTTAACCTTCTTGAGCAGAGGGGCAGCGCCCACGATCGACGTCAGGGCCTGGTTCGTAGACTCGGACATGACGGCAAAGGTAATGTTACCCACGATCAAGTACAGCGGGTACATCTCGGGCGTCATTGAGCCATTGCGGCCCTGGCCAAAAATCGTCGAGAACACGATGGCCATGACGATCATCATCAGCAACGGATTGAGCACCGACCATGCGACACCCAGAACGCTACGGCGATACTTGATCTTAAAATCCTTGGTAACCAGCTGACGAAGGATAAACGCATCCTTCTCAAATTCGTTCTTAGCAAACGTCGCAGGCAGACTGCGAGTTTCTTGTTGCTTTGTCTGATCCGACACGGATGCAACTCCTTTACTCGTAATCGTTGACAAACGAACAGTATAGACCCGACGGCCATGCAAACGATTCGCGCAACAAAACTGGAGAACTAACCCACATCTTAGGATGCCAAGCCCAAACGGCTATACTTTCAAGGATTGAATGTATAAGGAGCATTGAGTGAATTCTAAATCCATCGCCGTCATCATCCCCTGCTACAACGAAGCCCTCACGATCGGCAAAGTCATCGACGACTTTCACCGCGAGCTTCCGCAAGCGACGGTCTATGTCTATGACAACAACTCGTCGGATGACACCTCACGCATCGCCACCGAGCACGGCGCCACGGTCCGCTTTGAGCCCCGTCAGGGAAAGGGCAACGTGTGCCGCCAGATGTTTCGCGATATCGACGCCGATTGCTACCTGATGGTCGACGGCGACGACACCTATCCCGCCGAGGCTGCCAAAGCCCTCTGCGAGCCCATCCTTAACGGTACGGCCGATATGACTGTAGGCGATCGCCTTTCCAACGGCACCTATGCCGAGGAGAACAAGCGTGCCTTCCACGGCTTTGGCAACAATCTGGTCCGCGCCATGATCAAGTGGATCTATGGCTACAGCTTCGATGATGTCATGACCGGCTACCGTGCCATGAGCCGCCCGTTCGTTAAAACCTTCCCTGTGCTTTCCGAGGGCTTCCAAATCGAAACCGAGCTCTCGATCCACGCCGTCGACCACCGCTGGCGCATCAAAGATGTGCCCATCGAGTACCGCGACCGTCCGGAAGGTTCCGAGTCCAAGCTCAATACCGTAAGCGACGGCATTAAAGTCGTTGCGATGATCGGCACGCTGTTCAAGGACTACCGCCCGCTGAAGTTCTTCAGCCTCGTCGCGCTTCTGTTTGCGGTGATCGGCCTCGCCTTGGGCATGCCCATCGTTGTCGAGTATTTCCAGACCGGCCTCGTTCCGCGCTTCCCCACCGCCATGCTCGCCGCGTCGTTTATGTTCCTGTGCGGTCTGAGCCTTGCGACCGGATTCATCCTGGATTCTGTAGCAAAGGTCGAAAAAAAGCAGTGGGAGGTCAGCGTGTACAGCAAATACGCCTACGACGACCAGCCCGGCCACCCTACTTCCAAGCCAAGCGAGAGGTAAACCACCATGCCGCTCATCTCCATCGTCGTGCCGTGCTACAACGAGCAGGAATCACTTCCGATCTTTCTCAAAGAGCTCGATGGCGTCGTTCGCATCATGACCCAGCAAGACCCCGGCATCTTCTTTGAGGCCGTCCTCATCGACGATGGTTCGGCAGACAAAACACTTGCCGTCATGAAAGCAGAAGCCGCGGCGGCGCATCCATACGCCATCCACTGGCACTCTTTCTCGCGGAACTTTGGCAAGGAGGCGGCACTATTCGCCGGACTCCAGCACGCAAAGGGCGACTATGTCGCCACCATGGATGCCGACATGCAGGACCCGCCCTCGCTCCTGCCGCAGATGTACGAGATCTTGCAGACCGAAAACTACGATAACGTCGCCACACGCAGGACCACCCGCGAAGGCGAGCCTCCCATCAGGTCGTTCTGTGCCCGCATGTTCTACAAGATCATCAACCGCATTTCCAAGGCCGACATCGTCGACGGAGCACGCGATTTTAGGCTCATGAATCGACCTATGGTCAACGCCATCATCTCCATGGGCGAATACAACCGATTCTCCAAGGGCATTTACGGCTGGGTCGGCTTCAAGACCAAATGGCTCCCCTACGTAAACGTCAACCGCGTGGCCGGTGAAACCAAATGGAGCTTTTGGTCGCTGCTCCTCTATTCCATCGACGGCATCGTCGCGTTTTCCACGGCGCCGCTCTCCTTCGCCGCCCTCACGGGTATCGTTTTCTGTCTCATCGCCATCCTGGGATTTATCGTCATCCTAGTCAAAACGCTTGTTTGGGGTGACCCCGTCGGCGGATGGCCGTCCCTCGCCTGCCTCATAACGCTGTTTGGCGGCATGCAGCTTCTGTGCTTAGGAATCATCGGTGAATACTTGGCAAAAGCCTACTTGGAGGCCAAGCGCCGCCCCATCTATATCATCCGAGAGTCCAACGAGGAATCTGATGACACGGCCCAATAACAGCATGCTCAAGAATGTGGCGTTCTACGCCGCCTGCTTCACGTTTTCCATCGCATTTTTTGTCGCACTTGCAGAGGCGGGGCATGTCTACCCCTTTGGCGACAACTCGTTTCTCACCAACGATCTCAAATACCAATACATCGACTTCTTCGCGTGGTTTCGCCGCGTCCTTTTAGGCGAGGCAAACCTTCGCTATTCCTTCTCACAGGGCCTCGGTATGAACACATGGGGGCTCTATAGCTACTACCTCGCCAGCCCCTTCAACCTGCTCTGCGTGCTGTTTCCCGCAGACAAGCTGACGCTCTTCGTATTTGCCATAACCGCGCTCAAGCTTGGCTGCATCCACATCAGCAGCGCTTGGTATGTGCAAAAGCGCTTTGACCTTTCCAAGCCCGCCGCATTCTTGCTATCCCTCTCGTTCACGTTTTGCAGCTGGACCATCAGCAACCTGCGCAACCCACTCTGGATTGATTGCCTGATCCTGCTGCCCATCTGCGCCTACGGATGCCACGAGCTCATCCGCAAGCAGCGCATGATCCGCCTCGTCATCACAACGGCGCTCAATGTCATGTTCTGCTGGTATACGGCCTACATCAGCATCCTGTTCCTCTGCATCTTCGTATTGGTCGAATTTGTCGATTATGTTGCAGAAGAAGGTTTTAGCTGGAAGCTCATGCTCGATCGGGCCCTGCGATTCGCTGGGGCTATCGTGCTCGGACTGCTTCTGTCCGCCTGGACCTTTTTGCCGACCATCCTTGCCATGTCCAAGGGCGGTCCCGTTCTAGCACTTGGCCCCCTACTTAAAACCAGCCTCAAGTCGCTCATCAGGGGCTTTCTTCCCTGCATGTGGGTAAACAACGAAAGCACACCGCAGTTCTATTGCGGCATCATCATGATGCTGCTTGCGGTGAGCCTGCTGGTTAACCGCACGGTTTCGATCAAGACGCGCATCGCAACACTCGTCGTCACGATAATCCTGGTCGCAAGCTCCGTTTTGAGCCCGCTCGAGTACATCTGGTGCGGCATGCGCGTTCCCAACGGCTTCTACTCGCGCACGGCTTTTTTGCTGAGCTTCTTTACGCTGCGGGCCGCAGGATACGCACTGCAGAAACTCAAAGAGCGGCCAACATTGCGTCGAGCCCATCGTCCGGCCATCATCATGCCACTTCTGGCACTCACGGCAATTGAACTATTTGCCAACGCCCATGTTATGTGGAACCAGCTGTACACGGGCTATTCCGAAGAAGCCAACAGCGCCTATGTCGCCTCCGCAACCGACACGATCACGGCCATTCAAGACCAGACCTCGGCGTCGTTCTATCGCATTGACCGCACGACCACACGCGTCGACAGCGCCGCCCTCAACGAAGGCCTGGCGCTTGGGTACAACCAGCTGTCTTCGTATTCGTCTGCCAACAACCCGCAGGCCATCGCACTGCTCAACTCCCTTGGATACAGCAGCGTCGGCGAATTCTCGACCCGTTATGCCGAGCCTATTCTCGCCGTCGATGCCCTACTGGGAGTCAAGTACGCCATCGCCGAGCACGCGCCTTCGGGATACGCGGCAATGACTGAAATAGCCGATACAGCAAGTGCGGTGTACGAGAACCCCTATGCGCTCAGCGTTGGTGTCATGGCATCCAATGACATTCAAAACTGCACGTTGAAGGGCGAGAACCCCTTCGAAAAGCAAAACGACCTCTACAGCAAAATTCTAGGCCGCGAGGTAATGCTCTATACCAAAATCGAGGCCAAAAACACGGAGGATGACGAGAACTTAAGGCAGTGGAACGCCACCGTGCCGTCGGGTTCCATCGGGTATCTCTACATCAACAAAGATGCGACCGCCGGCAGTTATTGGCCCGTCACCCTTACCATCGACCAGCGAACGATCGGAAACGAGGCCTGGAGATTCGACAATAATATCCGCCAGATTGCGGATGCATCGGACTCCCCGAGCCAGCATACGGCGTCAATCGGAGTCGCAGAGGGCTATACAGACATGCCCCAAGACAATGATCCGGTCTTTTACGCCCTCAATCTGGACGTTTTCGAGCAGATTATTAACGAGCTTAAGATGAGCGAATTTGTTCCGACGGTTTTTGAGGACGGAAGGATCGAAGGCGAGTACACCGCCAAGGATGACGGCAACCTACTGCTGAGCGTTCCGTACGATGAGGGCTGGAACGTAACGGTAAACGGAACCGCCACAGAACTAACGCCCGCCGCCGATAAGGGCTTGTCATCCCTGAACATGCAGAAAGGCGCGAATAGGATCGTGATGACCTACAAGACTCCGGGCGCCCTTGCGGGGCTTGCAGTGAGTCTGGCGACCGCCGCCGCCCTTGTTGCAGCGGGTCTATACGCCAGGCATAAGAAAAGCCGCCGTTAACAAGCGGCGGCTTTTTCTCTCGAAAAGTTAATAACGGCTAGAGCGTCTTGAGGTACTCCCCCAGCTCTTCCTCCCAGTCGGGCATGTGGAAGCCCGTCGACTCGAGCCTGGACAGGTCGAGCGCGGAGTGGACCGGGCGCGGGGCGATGGGGCCCGAGGCGTCCGAATAGTAGTCGGCTGTGCTGACCGGCACGACCCTGTCGCCGTTGCCGTTGGCGGCCTCGAAGACGGCGCGGGCGATGTCAGTCCAGGACTTGACCGCGCCCGAGCCAGTGCAGTTATAGGTGCCGTAGGGAGCGTGCGCCCCCAGCACGTGGAAGATGGCGGCGGCCATGTCGCGCGTGAAGGTCAGGCGGCCCAGCTGATCGTCCACGACGGTGACCTGCGTGAGCTTATCCTCGGGGTCGGCTACACGGTCGGACAGGCACTTCATGGTCTTGACGAAGTTGTGCCCCTCGCCGATGACCCAGCTGGAGCGCATGATGTAGTGGCGGGGGCACCCGCCACGGCGATGTCGCCGGCGGCCTTGGTCTGGCCGTAGACGGACAGCGGGCTGAGGGGCTCGTCCTCCGTGTGGACCTCGGCGGTGCCGTCGAAGACGTAGTCGGAGGAAACGTGGACCAGTGTGATGCCGTGCCCGGCGCAGGTGCGGGCGAGAAGCGCCGGCCCGGTCGCGTTGGCCTTCCAGGCGGTCACGCGGCCCTCGGGGGTCTCCGCTTTATCCACGGCCGTGTAGGCGCCGCAGTTGATCACAGTGCCGTAGAGCGACCAGTCGTACTTGGAGTAGGCGTCCGGGTCGGACATGTCGAAGGTGTCGATGTCGCAGAAGTCGAAGTCCTTGGAGACGCCGCGCTCCTCGGCGAGCGCGCGCACCGCGCGGCCCAGCTGGCCGTTGCAGCCGGTGACGAGGGTGCGCCTGGGCGCCATGGGGACGACGTCCTTCAGCATCGGGTGGTTGAGGTCGGCCTCGGATACGGTGGCCTCATCGAGCGGAATCGGCCACTCGATGGCGAGCTCCGGGTCGGCGAGGTTCACGAAGGTGTAGGTCTTCTTGAGCTCCAGCGACCAGTGGGCGTCCACCAGGTAGGTGTAGGCGGTGCCGTCCTCCAGGGCCTGGAAGGAGTTGCCCACGCCGCGCGGGACGTAGATGGCCTTACTCGGGTCGAGCGTGCAGGTGAAGACCTTCCCGTAGGTGGCGCTGCCCTCGCGCAGGTCCACCCAGGCGCCGAAGACCGAGCCGCGGGCCACCGAGATGAACTTGTCCCAGGGCTCGGCGTGGATGCCGCGGGTGACGCCGCGGCTGTCGTTGTAGGAGATGTTGTTCTGGACGACCCTGAGGTCCGGGATGCCCAGGGCGGTCATCTTGGCGCGCTGCCAGTTCTCCTTGAACCAGCCGCGCGAGTCGCCGTGGACGGCGAGGTCGACGACCTTCAGGCCCTCGATACCGGTCTCCGCCACGGAGAGGTCCTTCTCGAATGCGATGTCTGCCATGTGGGAAAAGCTCCTATCGAAGAGGTTGGGTAACCGGGGGCGCCCGCGCGGGGACGCAGGATCATCCCCATGCCC
>UQSB01000004.1 GCA_900543505.1 uncultured Collinsella sp.
GCCGCCCCGTCCGTTCTACTTTCTTTGGGGCAATACCGCCTCGCGGGCGAGCGGGCCAGTCGTGAAGGTGGCTGCGGCCTCCCGAGCAAACACCCCGGTGCGCAAGTGTGGGGTCAAATACCAGGTCAGCTGGTGGGAACAATCTGATATTCCGCGCAACGCACGGATCGTATACGACACAGAAGGCAGGGTAGTGGACATGGTGAGGGGCAGCTTGATGCACGCGGCTCGGTTAGGTGCTGGGACCGCAGCGGTCATCGCCGTTTTGGGCTTGAGCGGATGCGCGTTCAACCCGCTGTCTACGTTCACGACTCCCACGATCGACCAGATCGAGTACGAGACCGTCACGCCCGCGGTGTCGGATGATGCCCTGGTCACCCCCGGTACCCTGACGGTTGCCCTCGATACCTCCGATGCGCCGCAGGCCATGCAGGGCGCTGACGGCGAGCTCACGGGGTATGCAGTCGACGCTGCCCGCGCCCTCGCAAGCCGCATGGGCCTTAAGGTCGCCTTTGTCGATGCGTCCTCGGCAGGTTCCGCGCTCGGTGACAAAAAGGCTGATATCTTTATCGGCGAGATCAACTCCACGGATGGGGACGTTAGCTCGCTCGGCACGTGCCTGTACGATGCCGCTTCCGTGTTCGGTAAAACCAGCGATGGTGGGTCGCTGAGCGTTTCCACCGATACCCTTAACACGTCTACTCTGGGTATCCAGATGTCCTCGGCCTCGCAGGAGGCGCTTGCTAAGCAGAGCATCACCGCCAACCAAAAGACTTACTCCAACATCAACGAGTGCTTTGAGGCGCTCGAGTCCGGCGAGGTCGACTATGTGATCTGCGACTCCACGGCTGGCGGTTACCTTGCGCGACTGATGAGCGAGATCTCCTATGTCGGTGCGCTCGAGGCGCCCTCGACGCTTGGTGTTGCAGGCCTTTCGTCCAATGACGAACTGTGTCGTGCCGTGAGCGATGCCCTCGACGGTATTACGGCCGACGGCACGCTCGAGGCGGTCCACTGCGTCTGGTACGGCACGATGCCCTACGACCTCACCACTAAGACGGTTTCGGGCGCTAACGTGCAGCCGGGCGACTCTGAGTCCAGCGAGACCACATCCTCCGGCAGCGAGTCCTCCGATTCCAACAATGAGACCGCATCCTCCGAAGACAAATCGTCCAGCCAGGAAGACACCATCACCGACGACGACATTAACAAGCTTAATAGCTAGTTATTGCTAGGGGTGGTGTCTCCTATGCGCTAGGAGAGATGCCCCTTCACGGTTTCAACACGCACTGCCGGGCTTCCCCAATAGGGGAGCCCGGCTTTTTCATCTCTATAAAACCAGCAGGTCAAAGCCAATTTTCGGGACCAAATACAAAGTCGCCGGCTCCCTCCTATAGCGCACTTTGCCACAGAAAAGTGCGAGACTTCGGTATGCGGTATCAAGCAATCGTTATTCGGGTCTTTGGGAATCCGCGTGATTAAATGCACGGCAATGGGTACATAGCCAGTACAGTAAGTCCCCGAGGCAGATTGGAGCCACGTATGGATATCAAGGTTTCTGGACGCAAGACGACGGTAACCGATGCTCTGCGTGCGCATGTGGATGAGAAGATCGGCGAGGCGCTCAAGGTTTTCGATATCGAGCCCATGACGGTCGACGTTGTACTTCGCTATGAGAAGAACCCCTCGAACCCCAACCCGGCAATCGTCGAGGTTACGGTTCGTGCCCGCGGTTCGGTGATTCGCGTTGCCGAGCACGGTGCAGATATGTACGCCGCCATCGACCTCTCCGCCGATAAGGTCACCCGCCAGCTGCGTAAGTTCAAGACTAAGGTCGTGGACAACCGCCAGGGCGGTGCCAGCGCCGCGGATGTCGCGCCGGTCGAGCGCGTCGAGGATCTGGCCGACCTGCTGCTGCCCGAGGAGGAGGACGACCTGCTCGTCCGCGAGAAAGTCATCGATGTCACCCCGATGACTGAGGAGCAGGCGCTGGTGCAGACCGATCTGCTCGGCCACGACTTCTACGTGTTCGAGAACGCGACGACTGGCCTCATCAATGTGGTGTATCACCGTAAGAATGGTGGATATGGCATCATCAAGCCCCGCATCGAAACACTTGACGAGTAAAATACGTTAACTTGCATGAGTTAACGGTTGGCGGCCATCCCATGCGGGTGGCCGCCTTTTTACGTAAGGAGTCGCTTTGATGGACAAGGCCGCATCCGCCGGTCATTCGGACCGTTGCCGCATCGTCGTCGATACCTGCTGCGACTTTAGCCCCGAGGTCGCCGCGAACCTCGATGTCGATATCTTGGGTTTCCCCTTCATTATCGATGGCGAGGAGCGCACGGATGACATCTGGTCGAGCATCACACCCAAGGAGTTTTACGATCGCATGCGCGCCGGTGCCCGCGTGTCCACCTCGGCTGTGTCGCTCGGTCGCTATATCGAGTTCTTTACCGAGTGCGCCAAAGAGGGCACGCCCACGGTCTACCTGTGCTTTACCTCGGCGCTGTCGTCGAGCTACAACTCCGCGTGCCAGGCGGCGGACGCCGTGCGCGCCGAGTATCCCAACTTTGAGCTGTACGTGGTCGACAACGCTCTGCCCTGTGCGACCGGCGAGCTCTTGGCGCTTGAGGCCGTGCGTCAGCGTTCGGCGGGACTGACCGCCAAGCAGCTGGTCGACTGGGCAAACGAGGCCAAGACCTATGTCCACGGTTACTTTACGCTCGAGAGCTTTGACGCGCTGGCTGCCGGCGGTCGCATTCCGCCCGCGGCGGCGCAACTCACGGCTAAGCTCGATGTCAAGCCCGAGCTCTCCTACGACCTGGCCGGCTCGCTGTCGCTGATCGGCGTCAACCGCGGCCGCAAGAAGGCGCTCAAGTCCATCCTCAAGTCGTTCCGTGAGAACTACGTGCCCGATCGCACTATGCCCATCGCCATTATGACTGCCGATGCCGAGAAGGACGGCGACTGGCTCGAGGCCGCCGTTCGCAAGGAGGAGGGCTGCGCCGACGTCACGATTATCCGTAGTTCCGTCGGTCCTACCATCGGCTCGCACGTGGGGCCCGGCATGGTGGCACTTGCGTTTTGGGGCAAGAACCGCGCCGAGAAAGCCTCGCTTTCCGACCGCATCGCGCGCCGTGTGCGCGGCGAGTAGACAGGCGCTACGACCACGGGCGCCTCGCAGCTCAAGCGCTGGCGCTGAGTATTCAACCTGGTAATAACACCCAACCCAAAAGGAAAGGTTTCATGGCAAACAAGCTCTCCGTCGCATTTATCGGCACCGGAATCATGGGTGCCCCCATTGCCGGCCACATCCTGGATGCCGGCTATCCCGTCACGGTCAACAACCGCACTAAGTCCAAGGCCGCCGCGCTTATCGAGCGCGGTGCCGTTTGGGCCGATACGCCGGCAGATGCCGTGGCGAACGCCGACGTCGTCTTTACCATGGTGGGTTATCCCTCCGAGGTCGAGGAGCTCTACCTGGCGGGCGACGGCCTGCTCGCGTGCACTAAGCCCGGCGCGGTCCTGATCGACCTCACCACAAGCTCGCCCGAGCTGGCGCGCGACATTGCCGAGGCCGCCCAGGTTTCTGGTCGCATGGCGTTTGACTGCCCCGTCACCGGCGGCGAGTCGGGTGCTATCGCCGGCACGCTCACGGCTATCGTGGGCGCTACCGAGAACGACATCGCGCCGGTCCGCGATGTCCTTGCCACCTTTGCGGCCAACATCTGCTGCTTCGACGGCGCTGGCAAGGGCCAGGCTGCCAAGCTCGCCAACCAGGTGTCGCTGGGTGCCTGCATGGTCGGCATGGCAGACGCCATGGCATTTGCCGAGCTTAGCGGCCTTGACCTGGAGAAGACCCGCCAGATGATCCTGGGCGGTACCGGCAAGTCCGGCGCCATGGAGAGCCTGGCTCCCAAGGCGCTCGACGGCGACTACAAGCCCGGCTTTATGGTCGAGCACTTCATTAAGGACCTGCGCCTGGCCCTTGCTTACGCCGACGACCGCGAGCTCGCGCTGCCCGGCGCCGACGTGGCCTTTACGCTCTACGACATGCTCGACGCTATCGGTGGCGCCAAGCTGGGCACCCAGGCCATCACGGTCCTCTATAAGGAGGAGGCCGATGCCATCGCCGCCGGTCTGGACTGGTCGCAGTATCGTCCCGAGGAGCATGGCGCTCACGAGGAAGGTTGCGGTTGCGGCGAGCACGGCGAGGACCATGAGTGCGGTTGTGGCCATCACCACGGCGAGGACCACGAGTGCTGCGGCGGCCACGGCCATGACGACGGCCACGAGTGCTGCTGTGGCCACCATCACGGGGAGTAGCGCCCATGAGCTGGACGTTCGTGGTGCTTGCGCTGGTGCTCTTTCTCTTTGCGATCTACATCGGCTTTCTGTGCGGCCAGTGGGCGTGCGAAAAGCGTGTCATCACCAAGCGCGACTACTGGATTGCCAACTTTGCAGGAGCGGCGGCAGTCGTCCTGCTGACCTGGGTGTTCTCGCTGTTCCCGCTGGTGCAGTTTGCGCCGATCGGCTGGCTCGGTGGCTTTATCGCCGGCCTTAAGATGAGCTTTGGCGAGTCCGTCGGTCCGTGGCGCAAGCACGACGAGGTCTTTAACGTCAACAAGGCTCATCGAGCCGCCGCCGACGCGGGCGATGCCGAGGAACGCCGCCGTGCACGTCGCAATGGCGCGGCCGACCGACAGCTCATCTCGGTCACCGATGACAGCAAGGGTGCTGGCAAGCACGCCAAGAAATAAAAAGAAGAGGTAACTATGGCAGAAAACAAAGACGAACAGCTCACCGACGAGGAGCTGGCACAGCTCCAGCTGGCAGAGGAGAACGAGAACGCCGTCGATCGACTGGTCCAGGAGCTCGGCTGCCCCACGCGCCGCATCCGCCAGTTTGCCGCCCGCGTGCTGCACCTGCTTGCCGAGCGCGATCCGCAGCGCGTCGAGCCCTGCGTACCCGCGCTGATCGAGGCGCTCGACCGCCCCGAGGCGCAGACCCGCTGGGAGGCCCTCGATGCCCTGACGGCGCTCGCCACCACCTGCCCCGAGCAGCTGGGCGATGCCTTTGAGGGTGCCGAGACCGCACTGTTCGACGAGATCTCCTCCACGCTGCGCTATGCCGCCTTCCGCCTGCTGTGCGTGTGGGGCGCCACGAGTGTCGAGCGTTCGCGCGAGGCTTGGCCCATCCTGGACGAGGCCATCCAGTGCTACCACGGCGACCTTGAGTATCGCGATATGCTCGGTTGCCTGTACGAGTTTTGCCAGGGCGAGATCGACGCCGAGGTTGCCGAGAAGCTTGCGCTGCGCCTTAAGTTCGATGCCGAGAACGGCAAGGGCAGCTATCTCAAGGCGCGTTCGAGCGAGATTTGCGAAATGCTTGTTAAACGTTTTGGCCTGGATCTCTCCAAAAAGAAGAAGCGTGCTAGCGTTAAAAAATCTGACGACGCCGAAGACGAGGAGTAACAGATTATGGCGCACGATGTAGTCCTGATTCCCGGTGACGGCATCGGTCCCGAGATTACGCAGGCCATGCGCCGCGTGGTCGAGGCCACCGGTGTCCAGATCAACTGGAACGTCCAGGAGGCCGGTGCCGGCGTCATGGACGAGTTTGGCACGCCGCTGCCCCAACATGTGCTCGATGCGGTCGCCGAGACCAAGGTTGCCATCAAGGGCCCCATCACCACGCCGGTCGGCACGGGTTTCCGCAGCGTTAACGTCGCCCTGCGCAAGCACTTTGACCTGTATGCCTGCGTGCGTCCCTGTCTGTCGCAGCCGGGCGACGGCTCGCGCTTCCGCGACGTTGACCTGGTCATCGTGCGCGAGAACACCGAGGACCTCTACGCCGGTATCGAGTTCGATGAGGGTGCTGCCGAGGTCGAGGAGCTTTCGCAGCTCGTCGAGCGCTCGGGCCAGAAGACCTTCGCCGCGGATTCCGCCATCTCGATCAAGCCCATCTCTATCGCCAAGAGCCGCCGTATTGTGGAGTACGCCTTTGAGTATGCCCGCCGCTGCGGCCGCAAAAAGGTGACGGCTGTGCACAAGGCCAATATCATGAAGGCGACCGACGGCCTGTTCCTGCGCGTTGCGCGCGAGGTGGCCGCGGGCTATCCCGACATTGAGTTCAACGACAAGATCGTCGACGCCACCTGCATGGGCCTGGTCCAGAACCCCAACGACTTCGATGTCCTGGTGCTGCCAAACCTGTACGGCGACATCGTGAGCGACCTGTGCGCCGGCCTGGTGGGCGGCCTGGGTATGGCCCCCGGCTCCAACATCGGTGCCGACTGCGCCATCTTTGAGGCGACGCACGGCTCTGCGCCTGATATCGCGGGGCAGGATATTGCCAACCCCACGGCCGAGATCCTCTCTGCTGCGATGATGCTCGATCACCTGGGTGAGAACGACGCGGCCAACCGCATTCGCGCCGCCGTCTCTGCCACTCTCGACGAGGGCGAACAGGTTACCGGTGACGTGCGTCGTGCCCAGACTGGCTCCGTCGAGGGGGCCGTGGGTACGCAGGCCTTTGCCGATGCCGTTATCGCGCACCTAGCTTAAGGCATGCAGGCTGCAAACGCCTAAATAGTACTTAAGTGTTTGCGTATAACCTAAGAATCAATACGCCCGGCGCTCTGTCGGGCGTATTCTATTGCGGACTATGTTTCCTAACAAGGAGTAACTGATATGGGTCTGATTCAAAAGAAGGACGAGAAGGACGAGATCGACGGCATCCAGATCATCGAGCGCGGCGAAGGCCCCGACGGTGACGAGACCGAGAAGATCGATCTGGTCGCCGGTACGTCTGCCGAGCACATCGCTGCTGGCACGACGGCCGAGGAAGAGGACGCCCGCCTGGAGGCTCAGATCGCCGCGGACGCCGCTGACGAGAATCTGATGCCCGAGGAGCAGGATGAGGACAACGACCCCGACGCGGATGACCACGCATCCAGGCACAAGAAGACGATGATTGCCGCCTTTGTGGTCGCAGTCGTGATCGCTGCTGTGGTCGGCTTCTTTATTGGCAATGGCGGCTTTGGTGGCAAGGGCGTCGGTTCGTCGACCCTGACCGAGGACCAGCTCGATTCGACCGTGGCAAGCTATAGTTATAACGGCAAGAAGAGCGACATCACCGCGCGCGAGGCCATCGAGAGCCAGTACAGCCTCGATACCGTCAAGGATAGCGATGGCAACTACACCGCTCCTTCTGCCGATGTCATCCTGTCCTACGTGCGCAACAAGATTCTGCTCGATGCTGCCGAGGACGAGGGCATTACCGTCTCTTCTAAGGAGATGAAGAAGTACGCCGAGGATTCCATCGGCACCTCCGACTACAAGACCATGGCAAAACAGTACGGCGTGTCCAAGGATCAGGCCAAGCAGATCGTCCGTCAGTCCGCGACGCTGCAGAAGCTCTACAAGAAGAAGGTGGGCGATGCTTCCGCGAGCATGCCGACCGCTCCGACCGAGCCTTCTGACGGCAACGAGGACACCGCGAGCAAGGATTACGCCGATTACATCATCAACCTTGCCGGTGACGAGTGGGATAGCTCGAAGGGCACCTGGAAGGACGAGAACAGCACCTACGCTAAGGCCTTCGCTAACGATGCCTTTACCGCCGAAAGTGCCACCTATAAGCAGGCCATGACCGCCTATTACACCGCTTACCAGCAGTATTCTTCGCAGGCTTCGAGCGCCAGCTCCAAGTGGACCGAGTATGCCAACGGCCTGTACGCCAAGGCCAACATCAGCATCTACGGCCTGTTTGCGTAAGATCTGTCTGCACTACTGCGCGCTAACCGATCTACCTGATTAAGCCCGCTAGAACGACAACGTTCTAGCGGGCATTTTGTTACCGAAATCACTAGGATAGGACTTGCGCCCGTGCAAGTGCTTCATCGGGTATCCTCAATTCATCCTGGAAAACGGCCGTAAACGATTGCAAATAACCGGTGAACGGTCAAAAACTACCGTTCACCGATAATATCGAAACTGGTTCTAACTGGTATTAAGTCAAAAAGACCAATTCACAAATCTTCACAATGACCTGCATTTTTTCTACACGCCATTTTTAGCCACCCTGCGTTGTTTAGACACGAAAAAAGTTCCGATCTTTGGCCAAGGCATTTCAAAACGATTACAAAACCGCAGGTAGAAGTGTTAACGAGCGGTAAACGGTCGATTTTTCGCCGTGAACGGCGCAAAAACGTTTTACTGTGTGAATCAGCGAAAGCGACCTCTTCTGTGGTGATATAGTGACAACAACACGTCACGTGGTTACTACCAGTTGAGAGACCACTGGTCTTAAAGAACGCTTTCCAAGAAGCTTTAAGGGCACCTGCCCGCTGGCTTCCGAAAACATCGGACTCGTATCGTACACACCTTCGGAAGGGAAATTTGAATGGTTGGCTTTATTCTTACCGGTCATGGACAGTTCGCACCCGGCCTCGCAAGCGCTATCGCTATGGTCGCTGGCGACCAGCCCGCTTTTACCGTCGTTCCTTTTGAGGGCGACCAGGCTGCTTCCTACGGTGAGGATCTCCGCGCCGCTATTACCGCCATGCGCGAGGAGTGCGATGGCGTGCTCGTCTTTACCGACCTGCTTGGTGGTACCCCGTTCAACCAGGCAATGATGATTGCCCAGGATGTCGACAACGTCGAGATTCTGACTGGAACTAACCTTCCCATGGTTATTGAGCTTCTGTTCCTCCGCGGCAACGCCACGCTCGCCGAGCTTGGCGAGCAGGCCGTGACCGTTGGCCAGACGGGCATCACCGCCCAGACGGTCGCTTCCGTCGCTGGTGCCGAGGATGAGGATATCTTCGGCGACGAGGACGGCATCTAATGGCCGATTTCGGAGCCAGTGTTCTGAGTTCCTCGGTCGCTCTTTTGGGCCTGCTTGTCATCATGGGCTTGATTTACACCATCTGGTCGCAAATCAACATGAAGAAGAAGCAGAAGTACTTCAAGGAGCTGCACACGGAGCTCAAGCCGGGTCAGGAGGTTCTTTTCGCCGGCGGTATCTACGGAACCGTCAAAGGCATCGAAGGCGAAAAGGTCCAGATTAAAGTCCGATCCGGTGCCGTCGTAGATGTTTCGCGTTACGCGATTCAGGAGATCAAGTAACTGTCGTCAGCAAATAACGAAAGGAAGCTGATCAACATGGCAGAACCCAACATTCTTCTTACCCGCATCGATAACCGACTGGTTCATGGTCAGGTTGCCACCCAGTGGAACTCCACCCTGGGCTCCAACCTCATCCTCGTCGCCAACGACGACGTGTCGAACAACACCATGCGCCAGAACCTCATGAAGATGGCCGCTCCCACCGGCGTTGCTACGCGTTTCTTCTCCCTGCAGAAGACCATCGACGTCATCGGCAAGGCGAGCCCGCGCCAGAAGATCTTCATCGTGGCCGAAACACCGGAAGACGTGCTTACGCTCGTCAAGGGCGGTGTGCCTATAAAGAAGGTAAACATCGGCAACATGCACATGTCGGAAGGAAAGCGCCAAGTCGCCACCTCCGTCGCAGTTAACGACGAGGATGTCGCTGCGTTTAAAGAGCTGCAGGAATTGGGGGTGGAGTTGGAGATCAGGCGCGTTCCGAGCACGCCTGTTGAGGACACGAGCAAGCTCTTCTCGTAATCCTCATGATCCACGTTGTCAGGAATGAAACCCTGACATTCTGTACGTGAAATCCAAAGTGCGTACATACATTTTGAAAGGAGGAGCAAGATGGAATACTCGATCATCCAGGTCGCTCTGGTCTTCATCGTCACGTTCGTCGCGGCAATCGACCAGTTCAACTTCCTCGAGTCTCTCTATCAGCCCATCGTCACCGGCGCCGTCATCGGTCTTATCCTTGGCGACCTCAACACCGGTCTTCTCGTGGGTGGTACTTATCAGCTCATGACGATCGGCAACATGCCGATCGGAGGCGCTCAGCCGCCTAACGCCGTCATCGGCGGCATCATGGCAGCCATTCTCGCTATTGCTACGGGCCTCGAGCCCAACGCGGCAGTCGGCCTTGCCATTCCGTTCGCTCTGCTTGGTCAGCTCGGCGTTACCCTGGTCTTCACGCTTATGTCGCCGCTCATGTCCTCCGCGGACAACATGGCTCACAACGCTGACACCAAGGGTATCGAGCGTCTGAACTACTTCGCCATGGCTCTGCTCGGCCTGATCTTCGCCGTCGTCGTCACCCTGTTCTTCATCGCTGGCGCCACCATCGGTCAGACCATCGCTTCCGCCATCCCGACTTGGCTGCAGACCGGTCTTTCCGCTGCAGGCGGCATGATGCGCTTCGTCGGCTTCGCCGTCCTGCTCAAGGTTATGATGAACCGCGATATGTGGGGCTTCTTCCTCATGGGCTTTGGCCTCGCGCTCATCACCGTTGCCAACGATTCTCTGGCAACCCCTGCTCTGCTCATCCTCGCTCTCATCGGCTTCGGCATCGCCTTCTGGGACTTCCAGCAGCAGACCGAGCTGAAGGGTGCAGCTGTTTCTGACGGAGGTGACTTCGAAGATGGCATCTAATGAGTATGTGATCCCGGAGCACTACGAGGATCTCACTCCTGCTCCGCAGCTCGACCAGAAGACCCTCAACAAGATGGCTTGGCGCTCCTGCTTCCTGCAGGCCTCGTTCAACTACGAGCGTATGCAGGCCGCCGGTTGGCTCTACTCCATCATCCCCGGTCTGGAGAAGATCCACACCAACAAGAACGACCTCGCGGCTTCCATGAGCCACAACCTGGAGTTCTTCAACACTCACCCGTTCCTCGTCACCTTTGTTATGGGTATCGTGCTTTCGCTCGAGCAGAACAAGGTTGACATCCCCACGATCCGCGCCGTCCGCGTCGCCGCAATGGGCCCGCTCGGTGGTATCGGTGACGCCCTGTTCTGGCTGACGCTCGTGCCTATCACGGCCGGCATCACCTCCAACATGGCTATCAACGGTAACGCCGCTGCGCCGCTGATCTTCCTGGTGATCTTCAACGTCGTCCAGTTCGCTCTGCGCTTCTGGCTCATGAACTGGTCCTACAAGCTTGGCACCAGCGCTATTGACGCTCTGACCGCCAACATGCAGGCCTTTACGCGTGCCGCTTCCATCATGGGCGTCTTCGTCGTCGGTTGCCTGGTCGTCACCATGGGTGGCACCCAGATCAACCTCCAGATCCCCAACGGCACCACCCGTGGCCTCTCCGCTACTACCGTGATCGTCTCCGAGAAGGAGGCCGAGAACTTCACCGGTATGGAGGGCATCGATACCGAGACCGCTGAGGCCGGTACCATCGCCATGACCGATGAGGACGGCAACGCCCTCACCGCTTCCGATGCCGACGGCAACGCTGTCGAGTGCGGCGTCACCGATCTGGGCAACGGCATGGAGTCCGTCACCTACGGCACCGTCACCGAGGATCCGGTCAACTTCTCTGTTGCCGACACCCTCAACACCATCGTCCCGAAGCTCGTCCCGCTTATGCTTACGCTGCTGCTTTACTACATGTTCGCTAAGCACAGCTGGACCCCGACCAAGGGCATTCTCCTGCTCTTCGTCCTTGGCATCCTGGGCGCTGGCCCGCTTGGTCTCTGGCCGAGCATCTGGTAAGGCTCTAGCTTGAGGGGTGTGTCCCTACGCGGCTCACACCCCGACCCCTTAAGCCATGTGTATGTTAAAAGCCGCGTGCTCGAAAGAGCGCGCGGCTTTTGTTTTCTTGATGATTCGGGTGTGGCAGACAGATAATGCTAAACACCCAAGGTAGTAGCCTAGTTTGAGCAAAAGGGAGGATAGGATGGCGATCGGAGCGCGCAAGCAACCGCTGTACGATCAGCTGGTCGATATTCTGACCGAAAAGATTGACCATGAATATCGCGCCGGTGACATGATTCCTTCCGAGCGCGAACTTTCGGAGCGCTATGGTCTCTCGCGCACTACGGTACGCCTGGCTCTGCAGGAACTGGAGCGTTTAGGACTGGTGGTTCGGCAGCACGGTCGCGGTACCTTTGTGACCGACCGTTCGGCAAAGGCAACCAATCTTATGCAGTCCTACAGCTTTACCGAGCAGATGCGCGCGATGGGTCGCGACCCCGAGACCACGATTCTCGATTTTTGCGAGATGGAGGCCGATAAGAATCTGGCCGAGCATATGGGATTACGTATCGGTGATCGCATTTTTAAGCTCAAGCGCCTTCGTTCTGCCGACAACATGCCCATGATGGTCGAACGTAGCTATCTACCGGTTCGTCAATTTCTGTCCCTAAAGCGACCGCTGCTGGAGCGTAAGCCGCTTTACGATGTGATTGAGCAAGACTTTCAGCAAAAAATACGCGTGGCCGAAGAGGAGTTCTATGCGAGCATAGCCCGTCCCACCGATGCCCACCTTTTGGAAATCGTCGAGGGCTCGCCTGTGCTCGATTTGGTTAGGACTACGTATAACGAGTCAAACGAGGTTGTGGAGTATACGCTCTCGGTTGCTCGTGCCGATCAGTTTAAATACAAGGTTTACCACCAGCGTAGCGATTAGTGTCTGCACCGTTTCCATATGATGATTCTTTGTATTTAACTGGTTACTACCAGATAACCAACCGAAGTGTATAATTGCACGTCAGAGGATTACTTCTAGAGAGAGGTATTAGAAATGTTCGAGAAGAGTGTCGAGGAGCTCACCGAGCTCGGCGCCCAGATCACCACGGCCGAGATTGCTCAGCAGCCCGAGCTTTGGCGTGATACGCTCAACATCTATCGCGAGAACAAGGAGGCCATCGAGGCCTTTCTGGCTGAGGCTCGCGCTATGGGCGAGGGCCGTCTGTCCGTTGTCTTCACCGGTGCCGGTACGTCCGACTATGTTGGCGATACCTGCGCCCCGTACCTGCGTCACGCTGGCAACACTGATCTCTACGACTTTAAGCCCATCGCCACGACCGATATCGTGAGCGCCCCGCGCGACTTCCTGCGCGCCGAGGATCCCACGCTCGTGGTTTCCTTTGCCCGCTCTGGCAACAGCCCCGAGAGCCTTGCCGCCGTCGCCGTTGCCAAGGAGCTCGTCCACAACGTCAAGTTCCTCAACATCACCTGCGCTCCCGAGGGCAAGCTCGCTGTCGAGTCCGCTGATGACCCCAATGCGCTGACGCTGCTCATCCCGCGCGCCAACGACAAGGGCTTCGCCATGACCGGCTCCTACACCTGCATGACCCTGCTCTCTACCCTCATCTTTGACGAGGCTTCCGACGAGCAGAAGGCCGAGTGGGTCGAGACCATCGCCAAGATGGGCGAGGAGGTCATCGCACGTGAGCCCGAGATCGCCGATTACCTGGCTGGCGACTTCAACCGCGTGACCTACTTGGGTTCTGGCTCCTTCGGTGGCCTTGCCCAGGAGAGCCAGCTCAAGATTCTCGAGCTCGCTCACGGTCTGGTCGCTACTTCCTACGACACTTCCATGGGCTATCGTCACGGACCCAAGTCCTTCGTCGACGACAAGACGCTCGTCTTTGTATTCGTCAACAACGACGCCTATACCCGTCAGTACGACATCGACATCCTCAACGAGATCGGTGGCGACAAGATCGCTCAGCACACCGTTGCCGTTCAGCAGGATGGCGCTACTGTCTACGAGGGCGAGTCCTTCACCTTTAAGGGCTATGAGGCGCTTCCCGAGGGCTACCTTGCTCTGCCGTTCGTGATGTTTGCCCAGGCCATCAGCCTGCTCAACTCCGTGCGCGTGGGCAACACGCCCGACACGCCGAGCCCCACCGGCACGGTCAACCGCGTGGTCAAGGGCGTGACGATTCACCCCTTCACCGCTTAATCGCGTCCCCCTGTAAGGGCGCCCGTCCGCTCATAACGGCGGGCGGGCGCTTTTTGTTTTACGTGAGCTGGGTATAAGCATCACCACAGTCAACTGCTTTAGAAGCAAGGAGTGCATATGAGCACGTACGCAATTAAGGCTGACAAGTTCTTCTTGCCGGCAGGCCCGCAGCTGGGCGGCTATCTCATGGTCGAAGACGGCGTCTTTGGCGCCTGGCAGGCCGACGAGCCCTCTTGCGAGATTAAGGACTACACGGGATCGTGGATCGCACCGGGTATGGTCGATACTCACATCCATGGCTTCTATAACCACTCAACTACCGATAACGATCCCGAGGGCATCGATATCAGCTCGACCGAGCTCGCCCGTCGCGGCACCACCAGCTGGCTGCCCACGACGTTCACCGATGGCGTCGAGCAGATCAAGGACGCCTGCGCCGCCATCGCCCAGGCTGACGAGGGCCGCGGCCCCGACTTCTGTGGTGCTCGCATTCAGGGCATCTACCTGGAGGGCCCCTTCTTTACCATGAAGCACGTGGGCGCGCAGAACCCCGCTTATCTGATCGACCCCTCCGAGGAGGTCTTCGATCAGTGGCAGGAGGCTGCGGGTGGCCGCATCGTTAAGAGCGCCATGGCGGCCGAGCGCGACGGTGCCGCTGCTTATGCGGCTGCTCTGAACGCCAAGGGTGTGGTGACCAGCATCGGTCACTCCGACGCCACCTACGATGAGTGCATCGCCGCCATCAACGCCGGCGCCAGCTGCTTTACGCATACCTATAACGGCCAGCGCGGGCTGCATCACCGTGAGCCCGGTGTCGTGGGTGCTGCCATGTCCACGCCCGAGACCTACGCCGAGATCATCTGTGACGGCAAGCACGTGAACCCTGCCGCCATCAAGGCGCTGCTGCAGGCAAAGGGCTGGCAGCATACGGTGCTCATCACCGACTGCCTGGGCTGCGGCGGCATGCCCGAGGGCAGCTACACCAGTGGCGGCATGGACGTCATCATGAAGGACAACTTGTGCTGGCTCGCCGACGGCAAGAGCATTGCCGGCTCGGTGCTCACGCTTGCCCAGGGCGTCAAGAACATCGTCGACTGGGGCATCGCCAGCGCCGATATCGCCATTCGCATGGCAACCGAGGTGCCGGCGCGCTCCGCGCACATCGAGGATAAGTGCGGCAGCATCATGCCGGGTCGCGACGCCGACTTTGTCGTGTTCGACCGTGAGCTCACCCTCGTCGAGACGTATGTTGGCGGCCAGAGCGTCGGCAACGCCTTTACCGAGTAACGATAGAAAAAGACGGCGGGCCCGAATCTGCTCGGACCCGCCGTATGGGTTAAACGCTCAAAAGCACCTTAACAGTTACAGCTTGTTAGCGATCTTCTTTGCCGTGCGCTTAACGCCAGCCACAAGACCTCCCGCAGGATGCTCCTTTTCGTAGGCTAGACGCTTCTCGCGCTTGGCGTACTCTTCGACGATGATGTCGCCATACTCGTCTTCGATCTTGTCGAAGAAGTCGACGGCGCCCTTAATTTCCTCAGCGGTCGGGTGTCCCTTTTGGACACCGCCGGTGAGTTTGAACGGCCCCCACGTATCAAAGCCGGGGCAGCCGTAGACACCCATAAAGATGGCCTGCCTCATGCGGCAGATGCCATCGATATCCTTGCCGTACCACTTGTTTTTGCCACCGTAGGTCATAAGGCCAAACACCTTGTCCTGCGGCTGCAGCACGTTAGTGAGCACGCGCGCCATATCTTTGTCGATCTCGGAGTAATAAATGCCCGTGGCGACGCCGATCAGATGGTATTCGTGCAGGTCGGGGTACTCGTTTTTACCGAGCGCCTTGACGTCGAGGGTATCGATTTCGGGGTGCGCCTCAACGATGGCGTCCACGAGCTTTTTCGTATTGCCGTGGTGGCGTGAGGCATAGAGGATGATGGTTCGCATAAGAACGCCTTTCAGCTGTAATTGCATCAATGTCTATATGGTACCCCGTTGCATGGCTGGGATACCGGACACATCGATGAGCGTGCGGGTTTGTCCTTTGGTCAGGGCCGAGACGGGTACTTGCGAGCAAAAAGCAGTTGTTCGAAAGGATGGGCAATGGAATACGCTCTCTCCAACGATTCGATTTCTATTAAGGTGTCTACGGCCGGCGGCTCGTTTACCTCGATTGAGGCCGACGGTCGCGAGTATCTGTGGCAGGGTGATCCCACCGTGTGGTCCGGCCAGGCGCCGATTTGCTTCCCGATTTGCGGAGGCTTGCGCGACAACAGCGCCATGACGTTTGCCGGGCATCATGTAAAGCTCGCTCGCCACGGCTTTGCGCGCAAGCAGGAGTGGAAGCTGCTGAGCCAAGGCGAGAACGAGTTGGCTATGTGCCTGGCTTCGGAGGATAACGCCGCGCTGCTGAGCGATTATCCGTATCCGTTTAGGCTCGTCGTCCGTTATACGCTCGAGGACAGCGCCGTGCGAGTCTCCTATGAGGTGACCAACGAGGGAACCGAGGACATGCCGTTCTTTATCGGTGGGCATCCCGGCTTTAGGTGCCCGCTCGATGAGGGCGAGGCCTATACGGACTACGAGTTGCGCTTTGAGAAGGATGAGGCTGCGGAGCTCTGCACCGCCGTTCCTTCGACTGGCTTGATTGATGTGGACAGGCGCTCCAAGAACCCCATGGTGGGAAAGACGCTGCCCCTGTCGCACGAGCTCTTCGATTTTGCGGAGACCATCTTTGACGTACTCGAGAGTCGTCAGGTCACGCTTTCCAAGAAGGGGGAGGACAAGGGCGTCCGCCTGAGCTTTGAGGGCTTTCCGTACCTCATTGTGTGGAGTAAGCCCGAGGGCGATTTTGTGGCAGTTGAACCCTGGGGCGGCCTCTCGACCTGCTCCGATGAGGACGACGTACTTGAGCATAAGCGCGGCTGCCTTGTCGCCAAGCCCAAGGAGACCATCGTTCGCTCGTTCACGATTGAGATTCTGTAATTCCGTTTTGTCGACTCGTATCGCGAGGCACAAGGAGCCTGCGAGATAAGGAGCTAAAAATGATCCTCACCGTTACGATGAACCCGTCTGTCGATACGCGCTATCAGCTCGATGAGCTCATTATCGACGACGTTAACCGTGTGACGCCCGAAAAGACCGCCGGCGGCAAGGGCCTCAACGTGGCCCGTGTGTTGGGCCAGCTGGGCGACGACGTTGTGGCAACCGGTCTGCTCGGCGGCCACATGGGCGCCTACATGGCCGAGCTCATGGACGCCAACGGTATTAACAACGACTTTGTGCCCATCAAGGGCGAGACCCGCATCTGCCTCAATATCCTTCATGCCGGCAACCAGACCGAGCTGCTCGAGAGCGGCCCGACAATTGCCCCCGAGGAGCTCGATGCCTTTACCGCCAAGTTTACCGAGCTTGCGAGCAAGGCCGCTGTCGTTACCATTTCGGGTTCGCTGCCCCGCGGTGTCGAGGCGGACTACTATGCCAAGATCACGGGCATTGCCGAGAACGCCGGCGCCAAGGTGTTGCTCGATACCTCGGGTGCTTCGCTCGAGGCTGCGCTCAAGTCTGAGGTCAAGCCCGAGCTGGTCAAGCCTAACCTGACCGAGATTAACGGCCTTTTGGGCACGAGCTTTACCACCGACGATGTGGACGAGCTCCGCGCCGCGCTCGCCTCGGATGCTCGCTTCTCCGATATTCCCTGGGTCGTCGTATCCATGGGCGCTGCCGGCTCCGTTGGCTTCCATAACGGCCGTGCATTCCGCGCCAAGACCCCCGATATCCCCGCCGTTAACGCTACGGGCTCTGGCGACTCCACTATCGCTGGCTTCGCGCATGCCATTGCTGCTGGCGCGGACGACGAGACGGTGCTGCGTACCGCCAACACCTGCGGCAAGCTCAATGCCATGGATCCCATGACCGGCCATCTGGTCATGGACCGTTGGGACGAGGTCTACAACGGCGTTGTCGTGACCGAGCTGTAAAAGCCTGGGCGTCGGCCCCGGCATTGCTTGCTAGCTCATGCCGACGACAAGTGCGGTAGCATTATGCTGGGGCGCGACGCCGAGTTTGTCGTGTTCAATCCCGACCTTACCCTGGTCGAGGCGTATGTGGGTGGCAACAGCGTCGGTAACGCGTTTGCCGAGTAGCCGCCAAAGAAGCGATCCGAGAGGGGATTTAGATGATTTACGGTGCATTGGGCGATATCGAGGAGTACCGCGGAATGCTCAAGGGCCTCGACGTGCTGATCGACTGGCTCGAGGAGAACGACCCGGCAGAGCTCGAGGTCGGCAGCCATCCGATTCTGGGCGACAAGGTCTATGCGAACGTCATGGCTCCCACGACGCGTCCCGAGGCCGAGGCTCACTATGAGACGCATCAGCGCTATCACGACCTGCAGATCGACGTCGAGGGTCGCGAGGCCTTTAAGGTCGCCACGGGCAGCCTGACGCTGGTTCAGGAGTTTGACGAGAAGGACGACTACGATCTGGTCGATTCCGACGCTTCGATCGCCGGCGATCTTGCTGACGACAAGTTTGCGCTGTTTGTTGCCGGCGAGCCTCACATGCCCACGCTCGAGTTCCCGGGCGATGGCGCGCAGCTGGTCAAGAAGATCTGCTTTAAGCTGCTTGCAGATGCTTACTGGGAGGAGTAGCGCGTTGCTCGGCTGAGTTGTTCGTGTTGCGAGCGTTGTCCCTTGGAGGAGCGCGCTTGGGCCCCGCTGATCGCAGTTTCCCGTTTGGGAGGCCGCGGTTGGCGGGGCTTTTTGTTGAGTGGGGGAGTTGCCGGCGGCGTTGTGCTTGGATTGGCGGATGTGCGTCCGAAATCGGCAACAAAAAAGCCGCCCGTAGGCGGCTATCTTGTGCAATGGAGCCAGCGACCGGGCTCGAACCGGTGACCCCCGCTTTACGAGAGCGGTGCTCTACCAACTGAGCTACGCTGGCGGCCATGTGGTGACGCAACTGAGGCGTCAACGGCTGTCTATGATACGGGACATCGCACGTCCGCGCAAGGGTTCTGACGGCTTTTCTCACTTTAAATGCACTAATATTGGAGGCGTGATGTCTCGCTCTTACGGGTCTCAAACAGAATGGGGCTGCCATGGCTCAACCCAAGATCCTTCTCACGCGTATCGATGACCGTTTCATTTACGGGCAAGACGTTGAACTGTGGAACGAGGCCGTGGGTTCCAACCTTGTCCTAATCGTCAACGATGAGATCGCGGCGGATTCGCGCCAATGGGCACCCATGAGGGTCGCGGCGCCCGAGGGCGTGTGGACGCGGTTTTTTTCGGTGCAAAGGACCATCGACATCATTCATACCGCAACGCCGCGCCAGTTGATTCTGATCATGGTGGCCTCACCCGCCGATGCGCTCGCGCTGGTTAAGGGCGGCGTGCCCATCACCAAGATTAGCATTGGCCATATGCAAGCTGGGGAGGGCAAGCGTCCCGCAACACCCGCAGTTGCCGTAGACGACACAGACGTCGCTGCCCTCAAAGAGCTGCAAGCGCTCGGCATAGAGTTGGAAATCCGCTATCTCCCCACCTCCGACCCCGATTCCATCGAGAACCTGCTCGCGTGATTCCCTGGGGACGGAGGAAAACGGATCGTATTTTCCCGTGGAGGAGCGGCGAGATGCCCTCGGCCAGGAATTGGGGCCATCTACTACTTTTGGTCGCTTACCTCGAACCACGATGAAAATCTCACTATTAAAACCGCAGGTCGCGAACGTGCGATTTTTGAAAATAGGGGCGTATGGTCAGGGGTGCGGGAGTAAAAGTAGTAGATGGGCTCAATCTGTAGCGCGCCGATTTCAGGCATGTTGGCGCATATGTCGGAGCTATGAAAAGAGTGTCCCTTTTGACATGTCTTTTAGAACGTCAATGACTGCACTACAGCTTAAGCCGTTCGCAAAAATGGCTTCTAAATCTGTTTCGTTAATTGAATTGCGTAAATATGGTTAATCAGCGAACCGAAATTTGGTTAAATGGAAACCGTGAATTTAGTTAAACGTGCTGGTAGCAATGGTGATAAATATGCCAAAAAAGTACTACACCAGAATTGTCGAAAATGAGCTCGACCAGCTGCTGGGCATATTCGGTGCCGTTCTCATCGAAGGGCCGAAATGGTGCGGAAAGACGACCACGGCCGAGACCCGTGCAGCATCCAGGCTCCTTCTCATGGACCCGTCCCGCAACTTCGAGAATCGCTTACGCGCCGAGACTGACCCGGCTCTTGCCGTTTCCGGCGAGGTGCCACGGCTGATTGACGAGTGGCAGGAGGTTCCGAAGCTTTGGGACGCGGCACGGTTTGAGTGCGACAACCGCGGCGGTGAGCCTGGTCAGTTCATATTTACGGGGTCGGCGACGCCGCGAGACAATGAACGGCCGATGCACAGTGGCGCTGGAAGGTTCGCCAAACTGCGCATGGATACCATGACGCTTTTCGAACTCGGGAAATCCAGCGGTGCGGTTAAGCTGTCGGGCATTATTTCTGGCGAAAAGTTCAGTGGCGCCTTCGGGTCGTTGGACTCTGCCTCGATTGCCGAGTGCGTTGTTCGCGGTGGATGGCCCGCGGCGGTCGGACACGATGCGCGGGCTGCGGCCGCGATGGCCAAACGTTACATCGGCATAGTTGCCGAAGAAGATTTGTCCCGTGTCGACGGCTCTCGCCGCGACCCTGAGAAGGTCAAAGCCGTCATCGAATCGCTTGCGCGAAATGAATCCACTTTGGCGACACTCAAGACGCTCGTGGCCGATCTTGGCGGAGAGGTGTCGAGACAGACGGCGGCATCATATATATCTCTTCTTGCTCGGGTTAGTTTCGTTCGCGATATTCCCGCGTGGAACCCTGCAATGAGATCTCCGGTGCATTTAAGAGACTCAAAGAAGCATCACCTCGCCGACCCGTCGCTGGCGGCCGCCGCACTCGGGGCGACCCCGGAGACACTACTGCTAGATTTCAAGACGCTCGGACTGCTTTTTGAATCGCTGGCACTCCATGATTTGTGGGTTTATGCGCGAGCAAACGGAATGGGCCTCTATCACTATCATGATTCTCGCGATCTAGAAGTCGATGCGGTCATTGCGGCTCCCGGCGGAACGTGGATTCCGGTCGAAGTTAAACTCAGCTCTGCTCAAATCAAAGAGGCGTCTGACAGCCTTGTTGCTGTCGAGAAGCGCATGGTTGCCGCCGGAAACAACCCGCCGGTTTCGAAAGTCGTGATCATCGGGTTTGGTTCGCAAGCCTATGTTACCGAGCGTGGCGTCCAAGTTGTTCCGCTGGATGTTCTCGCGCCGTAACGCGACGGTCGAAGCGGGACGGACGCCACCATTGCGCGCGAGGACACGGCATCATCGATGATGCGGGGCCACATTCGGCAAAGAGTGTCCCCAACGACTAGTCGTTTAAGAACGTCCCCAATGACTAGGTAGAAAAGCGCCCGTCGGCGGTGGTGCCGGCGGGCGTTGCTGTGCGATATGTTGCGTTATGGGCTTAGTGCCTCATAAAGCGGTACTCGATCACATTGCTGTAGGGGTGACCCGGGCCCACAATGCCCTGCGGGAACAGCGGTTGGTGCGGCGTGTCGGGGTACATCTCTGCCTCGAGGGCAAAGCCGGCGCCCCAGCCATAGCTGGCATCGTCCTTGGCATGCTCGTCGCCCAGCCAGTTGCCGGTGTAGAGCTGCACGCCCGGGGCGGTGGTGTAGTAGTCAAGCTCGCGGCCGGTCCACATCTCCTCGACGTGCATCGCGCGGCGCAGATTACGGCCATACTGATAGCCGCCGATGCACAGGCAGTGATCGTAGCCGCGGGCCTGCTTAATCTGCGGGTCGTCGGCTTCCATGCCGGGCGCGACGGGACGCAGCTCGCGGAAGTCAAACGGCGTGCCCTCGACCGGAGCGATCTCGCCGGTGGGGATGTTCTGCTCGTTAATGGGCAGGTAGTGAGCAGCATTAGCAACAAAGAAGTGCTCGCAGTCCATGCCGGCGTTATGGCCGGCAAGGTTAAAGTACGTGTGGTTGGTCATGGACACGTAGGTGGCGCGGTCGCTCTCGCAGCCATAATCGATGCGGAAGACGCCGGTGCGCGTAACGGTAAACACGGCCGTAAAGGTGCGGTTGCCGGGGAGACCCAGCTCGCCATCCTTAAGCGAGGTGGTCATGCGCACGGCGTTATGGACCTCGTCGAGCTCAACATCCCACACACGTTTGTGCAGGCCGTGCTCAAGGTCGCTGTGCAGGTTGTTGGCGCCCTCGTTGGCGGGCATATGCCAGTCCGTGCCGTCGATGGCGATCGTGGCGCCAGCGGTGCGGTTTGCCACAGGGCCGATGGTCGCGCCAAAGCAGGCGGGGTTGTCAAAGTAATCCTCGAGCTTATCGAAGCCCAGCACCACATCGCGCACGTTGCCGGGAATGTCGGGCACATCGATACCCAGCACCGTGGCGCCATAGTCCATAATGCGAACGCAGATCTCGGGCCCGTTGAGGGTGTAACGATGAACGGGGGTACCGCACGGCGCGGTGCCGAAAAGCTCGGAAGTGATCATTTGGTTCCTAACATCGAGGTATTTCCGACAAACTGTAGCGCGAACAGGCGAGATTATCACTACACCCCACTAAAGCTGGGGGTATTTTTCTCAAAAAAGTGATGATTGGAGCTGTGCGGGCGTTCATTTTTGACGCGTACGAGTCTGATACAATTTGTTCGTTACTGTTTGAATGATATGCGCGCAAAGAACGGCGAGGATTCATCGTGATTAAGGCAGAGCGACAGGATAAGGTTCGTCAGCTGCTCGAGGAGCAGGGCACGGTCTCGGTCAAAGAGATTTCGGATGCGTTGGGCGTTTCGGACATGACGATTCGCCGCGACCTCGAAGAACTTGCGAGCCTAGGCGAGATCGAGCGCGTGCACGGCGGAGCCCGCAGTGCACAGGGCCGTCCGCACGCTATGTTGCGCCATGAGTATTCGCACAGCGAAAAGCGCACTAAGCATGCCGAGGAAAAGCTGCAGATTGCGCGCCGTGCTGTGGAGCTTATCGAGGAGGGCTCGACCATCTTTTTGGGTACGGGCACCACGGTTGAGCAGATGGCCTCGATGCTGCCGACGTTTCGCCTGCGCATTGTGACCAATTCGCTTTCGGTGTTTAACCTGCTCGAGGCGCGCGAAGACTGCGAGCTGTGCCTCGTGGGCGGTATGTACCGTCGCCGCACCGCCGCTTTTGTGGGACCAACGGCCGAGGATACCCTGCGCGCGCTGGGCATCGATGCGGCGTTTATCGGCGCCAACGGCATCTTGGACGGTGACGTGTCTACGTCCAACATGGACGAGGGCCGTATCCAGCAGCTCGCTTTTAGCAAGGCAGACTCGCGCTATCTGATCGCCGACTCCAGCAAGATCGGCAAACGCGACTTCTACACCTTCTGCCGCCTGGACAGCTTGGACGCCGTGGTGTGCGAGCCGGATATTGCCGACGAGGACCGCGCCGCCATCGAGGAGCACACGCAGGTCATTTGCTAGCGAGTGCCGCGGGAGATATTGCGTGTTTCGGCCATTGCAATGGTCGGTATTTTTGTATCTATAAGCTCATTTAAAGGTCGGTATTTTTGTATTATTAGATATATCTAAAGGTCGGTATTTTTGTAAACTAGCACGTAAATTATGCTGAGGTGAGATTATGTTTAAACGGAAGGCATATGATCGTCTGCAGGAGTGGAAAGAACACTCGCAAGGGCGCACTGCGGTGCTTATTGAGGGTGCAAGACGCGTTGGCAAAACGACGCTCGTCAAGTGCTTCGCGCAAAATGAATACAAGGATTATCTGTACATTGACTTTTCGGCTGCTAGCAAAGCCACGCTCGATATATTTCTGAACCATCGTGAAGATGTCGATCTTTTTTTACGCATGCTTCAGCTGCAGTATGGTAAGGCCCTCGAACCGAGAGAGTCGCTGGTCATTTTTGATGAAGTGCAGCGGTTTCCCATCGCGCGCGAATACATAAAGCATCTTGTAGAAGACGGCAGATTTGATTACATCGAGACAGGCTCTCTTGTCTCCATCAAAAAGAATGTCGATAGCATTGTCATACCGTCAGAGGAAGAAAGAATCCCTCTCGAGCCCCTCGATTTTGAGGAGTATCTTTGGGCGACCGGAAAAGATCTTTATGCAGAAGAGATCCGTAAAGCGCGCGAATCTCGGACCGCGCTTCCGGACGGCGTTCATGCGACGTGCATGAGATTATTTGATGAGTATATGCTTGTCGGTGGTATGCCTCAGTCGGTCGACTCCTTTGTGGCAGAGAATGATTTTAGAGGATGCGACAGGGTTAAACGGCAGATTATCGCACTGTACAGGGAGGACATTGCCAAGTTTGGAGGTTCGGACGCTAGACGTGCGCTGGCGGCTTATGACGACATTCCGGGTCAATTATCTGCGGCAAATAAACGGTTCAAATTTGACAGCTTGGAGAAGGGGTCCCGTTTTGAGACATATGAGTCGGCGTTAATCTGGCTTGAGGATGCGCGACTGATTAACCGTTGCTATTTATGCAGTGATCCGAGCGTGGGTTACCGCCTGCACGAGGACGCGTCTTCGCTTAAATGCTATATGGCGGACACGGGATTGCTCGTGAGCTTGGCGTTTGATGATGGTCCGGACCTTATGGATGTTCATAGAGACATTCAATTTGGAAGAATTTCAATTAATAAAGGAATGCTAATCGAGAACATCGTGGCGCAGCAGCTTAAGAGTCTGGGGCATTCGCTTTTTTATTACAGCTGGCAGGAGCCTTCCAAAACAGAGGGGAGTCGGCCCAGAACGCGTGAAATTGATTTTCTTGTTTCGCGCGGCTTTGAAGACGCGGCTGGAAAACCGCGGGTCACTCCTGTTGAAGTTAAATCTTCCAAATCGTATTCAACAATCTCGCTTGACGATTTCGGCAGACGATTCGAACGACGAGTCGGAGAAGAGATAGTTCTTCACCCAAAACAGCTTAGGGCCGAAGGGCATAGGATATATCTACCTCTGTATATGACGATCTTTATCTGATCGACGGCATGCGGCCAAAAGGGGGCATGCGGCTGAGATTGTCAGCCCGGTCTATTTCATTTGTCTCGATCTGTAACAGTTGGGACCGAAAAACTCGGCTAGGTGTTACAGATCGAGATTGAGGGGATTGACTGGTTCGTTTGTCTCAATCTGTAACAGGTGGGACCGAAAAACTCGGCTAGATGTTACAGATTGAGACAAACGGCTCCTGACCAGCCCAAAAACAAAAAGACCGGGGGTGGCGCGCCGTGTGACGTGCCGCCCCCGGCTGAGAAATGGGGACAAGTTATGTGAGTTGGGCAATGCCGCTCGTCGCAAGCCGCTAGTCCAGACGACGGGTCTGCGCCACGTGCTTGTACCAGTATGCGCTTGCCTTGGGCGTGCGCTTCTGGGTTTCAAAGTCAACGTAGAAGAAGCCGTAACGCTTGTTGTAGCCATTGGTCCAGGAGAACTGATCCTGCAGGCTCCATAGGAAGTAGCCGCCCACGTTGACACCCACCTCCATGGCCTTGAGCAGCCAGCGCAGGTGCTGCTCGATGTAGTCGATGCGCGGCTGGTCGTCCACAAAACCGTCCTTGTAGGGGTCCTTGTAGCCCATGCCGTTTTCGGTGATGAAGATCTGCTTGTAGTTGGGGTAGCGCTGCTTAATGTAGACGAGCAGGTCGAACAGACCCTCGGGATAGATGATCCAGTCCCAGTCGGTGGTGGGGATGCCGGGCTTGTTCACGTGCTCGCCAATGCCCTTGACGCGCCAGCGGCCGGTGCCCTTCTCGCCCGTACCGTTGTGGTGCAGGTCGTTCTCGCCGTCGTAAGCCTTGAGGAAGCGGCACTGGTAGTTGTTGACACCCAGGTAGTCGTTGTAGAGCGCGGCCTCGCGCATAATCTCGAGGTCCTTGTCCAGGATCTCGATGGTGCCGCCCGAGACGGCAGCCAGGCGGTTGGCGCACTCGAGGGTGTCGGGGGCATAGTCGCCGCGGAAGGTGGCGTCGAGCAGGAACTGGTTTTGCAGCACGTGCTCGTTGTTGGCGGCCTTGATGTCGGCGGGTTCGTTCTCGTTGAGCGGGTACTTGAACTCCAACGACTGAATGACGCCGATCTTGCCCTTAAAGCCGCCGTTGTGGAAGGCCAGCACCGCCTTGGCGTGGGCGAGCATCATGTTGTGCTCGCACTGGAAGGCCTCGGCCAGATGAGCTTTGACGCCACCGGGGAAGGTGCCCTCGATGTAGGTGTTGGAGGCGTCGGCCCAGATCTCGTTAAAGGTGAACCAGTAGGTTACCTGGTCGGCGTACTCCTTAAAGCAGAAGGTGGCAAAGTCCACAAAGGCGTCGATGGTCTCGCGGTTGAGGAAGTCGCCCTTCTCAAAGAGGGGCAGCGGCGTGTCGAAGTGATGCAGCGTGACAAACGGCTCAACGTGGTGCTTGTGGCACTCGGCGAAGAGGTCGTGGTAGAACTGGACACCCTCGGGGTTTATCTCTCCGGTGCCGTTGGGGAAGATGCGGCTCCAGGCGATGGAGAGACGAATGCCGTTGATGCCGAACTCCTCGCACAGCTCCAGATCGACGGGGTACTGGTTGTAGAAGTCGGAAGCGGGATCGGGGGAGAAACGGCCCTGGGCTTCCAGAAAATCGTCCCACGCGACCTTGCCCTTACCGTGAGTGCGGGTCTCGCCCTCTACCTGGTAGGCAGCAGTGGCCCCGCCAAAGACAAAGTCCTCGGGAAACTGCGCGGGCGGGTTGGTGACGCTAGCAGGATTAACGGACATGATGATCCAATCGTTTAAATCGAAGGGCCAGCCGGTCTTGGATAGTCGGCTGGCCCTAAGCGTTACTTACTTCGACAGCTGCTCGCTCACAAAGGCGAGAGACTTGTCGCCGTTCTGGGAGAGCTCGATGTACTGCTTACCACGGCAGGCGACGCACTTGTTGCCCACACGCTCGCAGTCCTTCTGCAGGTCGGCCAGGTAGCTGGCAGCCTGCGGGGCCAGGACGACCAGGTCAAAGTCGGGGAGCATGTCCACGTGGTTGCCATAGGCGTCGGCAGCGGTCTCAAGATCGATGCCGCGCTCCTTGGCGGCCTTGGCCAGCGCGTTGGCGAGCAGGCCCGAGGTGCCGCCGCCCTGGCAGAGCACGAGCACGCGCTTGCCGTTGAGGTCGCTGGCGGTCGTTGCCTCGGCAGCGGGTGCTGTGGAAGCGGTGGGGGCGTCGGCCTTCACGGCCTCGGCTGCGGCACCGGCGGCAACGCTCTTGGCATCGGCCTTGCCCTGGAAGGCGTCGTTGAGCTTGGCGGCCTTCTCGGCGTTCTTGGCGGCGAGCTCCTCCTGGGAGATCTCGGCCTCCTCGGCGCACTTCTGGGCGTCATAGGCACGGAAGAACGGGTAGTACAGGGCAAAGTCGACGATCAGGATGATGGCGAGCATCACAAAGGCGAGCGGCTGGAAGCCCAAGCCCATGATGGTGCCGATGGGGCCGGGGACGGTCCAAGGCAGGGTGTACATAAAGCCGTTCATGCCCAAGAAGTCGATAAAGATCTTGAGGATCCAGATGTTGGCGATCGGAGCAAAGACAAACGGGACAAAGAAGACGGGGTTGAGCACGATGGGTGCGGCGAACAGCAGCGGCTCGTTGACGGCAAAGCACACGGGGACGATGGCTGCCTTACCGACGGCACGCATCTCCTGGGATTTGGCCAGGAAGCAGAACATAAAGACCAGGACGAGCGTGGCGCCGGTGCCGCCCATGCAGACGACGAAGTACTGGGCACCCTGGGTCAGGACAGCGGAAGCGTGCTGACCAGCCTGGAATGCAGCCAGGTTGTCGGTCATGTTGGCAACGAGGGCGGCGGCGATGGCGGGCTCGACGATTGAGGGGCCGTGGACGCCCACGAACCAGAAGAGGCTCATAGCGCCGTAGATGACGGCGAGGCCGATGTAGCCGTCGGCAGCGGTGAACAGGGGCTGGAACACTTGGATGACGCCCTGGGCAAAGCAGAAGCCAAAGGCAGCGCGGAAGACGATGTCAAAGACCCAAAAGACGGTGATGCAGACGGAGAAGGGGATGATGTCCTTAAAGGTCTGCGAAATGTTGGGCGGAACCTGCTCGGGCATCTTGACGGTGATGTTGCGCTTAATGAAGAACTTGTAGATGATGCCGGTCACAAACGCAGCGATGAAGGCGGTCAGCAGGCCCTTGGAACCAAGGTAGGTGGTGTTGAAGCCGCTGGCGGCGTCCGTGGCGATCGTGTCGCTCGAAAGGAGCAAGAAGCCGATGATGGCCGCGCACATGCACGAGATGAAGTTGATCTGGTTGTTCTTGGGCAGATCACGGTTCTGGGCGTCGGCGAAGTGCTTGGCCGTGGTGGCGGCGCAGGCGATGGCCAGGATGCCCATGGAGTAGTTGTAGCACTTCCACAGGGCGTTGTTGATGTCATCGGGCCAGTAGAAACCCCAGATGTTGGGGACCGAGGCTACCAGGCAGAAGATGGACGAGAAGATGATGATGGGGATGACGGAGATAAAGCCGTCGCGGATCGCCTTGAGGTACTTGTTGCGGGCGATCGCGTTGAAAAAGGGCTGACCCTTTTCGATGATGGCGATGAGTTGCTCCATGCAATGCTCCTAAGAGTCGGTGGGTTAGCAACGATGGTAGCTTTTGGCGTTCGGTTGCCAAAATGTTGACGTTGCCATTTTGCGACACAAAAAAAAGACGCGAACCAGTGGTTCCTATGCCTGCGAACCATCGATTCCTTACGCGTAAACGTTTGAGCCGCCCGGTGGCTCTGTATTTGCGCAATGGCAACGTTAACATTTGGGCGACAAAAGCCGTTCGAGGAAGCAAGATTGTCGGTGAACGGTAGGTTTTAGGTGGTAAACGTATTGTGGGGGAGGTGTTGGATATACTTGAAGGCGTTCATTTGACTGCGTAGGGTGCCGCCAATGGCATCGTTGACATAGAAAGATCGACCTATGGCCGCTGTTAAAAAATCGGTTTCCGTTAAGGACGTGGCGCGTCTCGCGGGCGTCTCGGAGCAGACGGTCTCGCGCACCGTGCACGATTCGCCCAGCGTGCGCCCCGAGACCAAGGAGCGCGTGCGTGCCGCCATGCGCGAGCTGGGGTATCGTCCCAATTTTGCCGGTCGATCGCTGCGCCGCGGCAAGTTTAAGACCGTCGGTGTCGCCATGTTCAACATTACCGGCACCGGCAACCTCGACCGTATGGAGGGCTTTACCGCTGCGGCCGACAAACACGGCTATGCCATCACCCTAACTAAAGTAGACGGGCATCCGTATACCCTCGAGAGTGCATCGTCGCGCATGAGCGCACTTCCGGTGGATGGCATGGTTGTGATCATGAATCGCATGCCGGCGGACTTTGGCACCTTCGAGCCGCTGCCCGGTATGCAGACGGTGCTCGTTACCATGCTGGAGCACCCGCTCTGTTCAACGGTCGATAACGACCAGTTCGATTGCTCGCGCCAGGTGGTCGAGTACTTGCTGGTGCAGGGGCACAAGACCGTGCACTTTATCTCATGCCCCGAGCGCTCGCTTTCGGGCATGCAGCGCGAGGAAGGCTGGCGTGAGACACTGCGCGCACATGGTATTGAGCCGCCGCGACTCGTCCGTGGCGATTGGACGGCACAGAGCGGATATGCTGCCGGTCAGGCTCTAGCGGACGATCCGACCTGTACCGCCATCTATGCTTCCAACGATGCCATGGCCTACGGCTGCATTCGCGGGCTCGAGTCGCGCGGGAAGCGCGTGCCCCAGGACGTGAGCGTAGTGGGTGTTGACGATAGTCTGGGCGACATCGTGCCCGACCGTCGCCTGACCACGGTGCGCTTTGACAACAAGCGCGTCGGCATGTGGGCTGTCGACAAGATTGCCGGCGCCGAGGGGGGTGCGTCTGGCGTGGAGCACATGCTGATCCCCGGCATGCTCGTAGAGGGTGATACGGTGCGCGATGTACGCTAGGGTGTGGACCTGTTTGGGTTGCCACTAATTGTGTTCGATATTGTTCGCATTGGTTTAAAAACCGTTCACGGGCGAAAATCGACCGTTCACAGCTCGAAATTGCGTTTTGCATTGTTCTGTTTTGTTTGAATGTTAATGTTTCTGTCATACACAACGCAGCGCGTATGCCCGGACGCGATGCTCTCCATTGGTTCATATGTGAAAGGAACGCAATATGGCGACCAAAGAAGAAATCTCGATGGTTGGATTCGAGATCGTCGCATACGCGGGTGACGCCCAGACCGATCTGCTTGCAGCGCTCGATGCTGCTCGCGAGGGTGATTTTGAGAAGGCCGAGCAGCTGCACAAGGATGCCAGCGATGCACTTATCGGCGCCCACGACACGCAGACCAAGCTGCTTTCGCAGGAGGCCGGCGGCGGCGAGATGGAGATGACCTTCATCATGGCTCACGCTCAGGACACTCTCATGACCACCATGATCCTGGAGAAGCAGACCCGCTTTACCATCGATGCCTATAAGCGCATCGCCGCACTCGAGGCTAAGCTCGCCTAACGAGCTCTCACAACCAAGTCCCCTTCCAAAAGCTCTGCCGCTACCCGCGGCAGGGCTTTTCTGTTTACCCGGCACTTGGGGACGTTCCTTATCTGCCGGCAGTTTGGGACACTCCTGCCATGCATTCGATCCTTTGAGGATGGAAGAAACCGGGTCATTAGGTTTGCTGCGGTGCCGACTCGGTCTGTCGGTTACAAAACTATGCCGGTTTACTACGATGAATCGCATTCTTTCAACTATGGAAAGAACAGCGTTATCAAAGCCGCAGGTAGAAAGCTTGTCATTTTCTGCTAATAGCAAATGTGGTCGGTCCTATCGGTTTTATCGTAGTAAACCGGCATAGTTTTGAAATGGCACTATTCGACTAGCAGCGTTATGGAGCTTCTGCACGCCCTCCCGTTCGGTTTTTCGATGGGTGGGTATACTTTCCACCGCAATACAGGCCGGAATGAGGAGGCATCCAAATGCCGGATAACGGGTCAATACAAAAAAGAGACGCGCACGAGATGGCTCATGGGCGTCCTGTCCAGATAACCGAGCACACGACGGTAACCGAGCTGCAGCCCAGCCTGTCCGATGTCGTGTGCGCAAACAAAAAGCTGCAGATTGGCTTTATCGTTGCACTCGTGGTACTGGCGCTGCTGTCGGGCTTTGTGGCTCGTCCGCATTTTGCCGATACCAAAACATGGGACTCCACCATCGAGGTCATCGACCAAAAGAAGGGCAACGTTTTGGCGCTCACGACCTCGTGCGTGGCGCTGTCTGCGGGCATTACCGCGCTGCCGGGTGATACGGGAACGCCGGTTGCCGAGCAGCTCGCGCAGCTTTCGGGTAACTTGGGCATCGTGCTTGCCGTGCTCTACCTAGAGAAATATTTGCTCACGATTTTGTGGTCGGTTGGCTTGGGCATCTTAATCCCGTTTGCGCTGGTGCTCTTTGCGGTCTCGCTTGGCATTCACGGACGCTGGAGCACGAGCGCTGTCCTGCGCCGCGTGGCGACCCGCGTGCTGGTGGTTGCCGTGATCGGCATGGCCTTGGTGCCTGCAAGCGTATGGGTGTCGCAAAAGGTCGACGAGACGTATCGGGTGAGCATCGAAGCGGCCGAGCAAAAGGCGGCCGACGCTGCGGGTGCGGCAGACGGCAATAGCTCCAAAACGAGCAAGAAAAAGTCCGAGTCCACAGAATCCAAGAACGTGCTTGAGCAGCTTGCCGACGGTGCCTCGGGTCTTGTCGCGTCGGTGACCAACGGCGCCAAACAGATGACCGATGAGATTGTGCAACAGGTGACCGATCTGATCGAAGGCGTCATCGTGATGATTGTGACTTCGTGCGTTATTCCATTGCTGGTGCTCGCGGCGTTTCTGTGGCTGGGGCACACGCTGCTGGGGATCGATATTTCCGGCCCGGCGAACTATTTAACGGGACGTTTTCTGAGCGCTCCGTCCAAACATGCCAAGAAGAGCGGGCAGTCTGAGTAGGCGGCAAAGCGATCTTTGGAAGATCAACCGTAAGAAGGGCGGCCGAGACACGTTCTCGGCCGCCCTTTTGTTTGTTGAACACATGGTCGCTACGTCTGCGCCGGGCTCAAACGGTCGGCAATCAACCGTAAACGGTATTTGTTCAAAAAAGAACAAAGTTAAACAAATAATGGTTGCAACCTATGTTCGAATATGTTCAAATAAACATGAACAGTGAAGAACCGCACATTCAGATGCCCGGACCTGAGCGCGATTCAACACTTCCAAACAGAAACTACGCACCTGCGTATCTCTCAAGGAGGATGTCATGAGGGTTGTAATCGCTTCCGATGCCGACGGTATGTCGATGAAGGAGTCCATCAAGGAGATGCTCATCGCTGACGGTCACGAGGTCGTCGACTATTCCGAGACCCCTGCTGCGGACTTTGTCGATTCCGCGACCGCCGTTGCCAAGGACCTGCTGGAGCACAAGGATTCCCAGGGCTTCGCATTCGATAAGTACGGCGTCGGCTCCTATATGGCCGCCGTCAAGATCAAGGGCATGGTCGTCGCCAACATTTCCGACGAGCGTTCCGCCTACATGACCCGCGAGCACAACGGCTCGCGCATGGTCACCATGGGCCCGGGCGTTGTGGGCACCGAGGTCGCCAAGAAGATCGCCCGCGAGTTCCTGCGCGCCCAGTACGCCGGCGGCCGTCACCAGATCCGTGTCGACATGCTCAACAAGATGGCCTAACGAGAGCCACCGAGAACTCGAACTTCTATCTCAACTTGTGAATTCAGACGAAAGGACGTTCTGATGAAGAAGACCATCGCAATCGGTTGCGACCATATCGTTACGGACGAGAAGATCTATCTGGCCGACCGCCTGGAGCAGGCTGGCTACAAGGTGCTCGACTGCGGCACCTACAGCCACACCCGTACGCACTATCCCATCTACGGTAAGGCCGTGGGCGAGGCTGTTGCCAGCGGTAAGGCCGACTTTGGCGTGGCCCTGTGCGGCACCGGCATCGGCATCACCAACGCCGTCAACAAGGTTCCCGGCGCTCGCTGCGCCCTGGTTCGCGACATGACCTCTGCCCTGTATGCCCGTCGCGAGCTCAACGCCAACATCGTGGGCTTTGGCGGCAAGATCACCGGCGAGTTCCTGATGGCCGATATCATGCTTGCCTTCCTGGAGGAGCCCTACGAGAAGACTCCCGAGCACGACGCCCTGATTGCCAAGATTGACGCTTGCAATAAGGCCGACGCCGAGGCTCAGGCTGACCCGCACTTCTTTGACGAGTTCCTCGAGAAGTGGGACCGCGGCGAATACCACGACTAAGGGGGTTACGCGGTTTTACCAAACCGCGTAACGGGTCGACGCTGCGCGCCGCTCAGGCACCCCATCTCGCCGCTCAAACCGTCGCTCGCGTACATGAAGTACGCGTCGCTCCTCTTTCGCGGTGATCTGCGGCACCTGGGCGCCGCTCGCTGACGTTGAGGTGAGTTGCGGGGTTTGTCTTTGTTGTTGTGAAGTCATCTAGCGGGCGAGTTGCTCCGATAACACTTTTGCTTGCTGAGCTTGTGTGCTTCGTTTTGACGGTCCCCGGCATTTTGCAGCTTTTCAATTGACGGCTCGCGTTTCTGTAATGGGGCGCGGGCCAGTTTTCTATCAGCCCAATTGGCTTGGCGGGCTGGGCGTGCATTGTTCTTTTGCGTGCGGCGCCGCCTCATTACCTTTGTGCTAAAGGCACGGCGTTCGCAATGGATCGTGCAAGATGATATGTGAAGGAGAAGATTCCCGTGGAGTTTGTTCTTGATAACGGTTCTGTTCGCGTGGCACTGAGTACGGCTGGCGGATCGTTCACTTCGATTAAAGCCAACGGCCGCGAGTACCTGTGGCAGGGTGACCCGGCGGTTTGGTCGGGCCAAGCACCCATTTGCTTCCCGATCTGCGGTGGCCTTCGTGACGGTCGCGCAATGACCATGGGCGGCCGCGAGGTTAAGCTTGCCCGCCACGGCTTTGCACGCAAACAGGAGTGGAAGCTCGAGGAGCAGAGCGACAACATGGTTGCGCTGAGCCTAAGCTCTGCCGACCATGCCGAGTTGCTCGAGCAGTACCCGTATCCGTTTAAGATCGTTGCTCGTTACACTATTGATGCGGCTAAGGTGACCGTATCGTACGAAGTGACCAACGAGGGCACCGAGGATATGCCATTCTTTGTGGGCGGTCACCCCGGCTTTAAGTGCCCGCTCGACGAGGGCGAGTCTTATGACGATTACGAGCTCCGTTTTGAGCAGCGTGAGGCCGCCGAGCTCTGTACTGCCGTTCCCTCGACGGGCCTGATTGATGTTGAGCATCGCAGCAAAAACCCGATGGTCGGCCACGACCTGCCGCTTACCCACGAACTCTTCGACTTCGCGGAGACCATCTTCGACGTGCTCGAGAGTCGCGTGGTCACGATGGCCAAGAAAACCGAGGACAAGGGCGTGCGCCTGACGTTCCCCGATATGCCATACCTGATTGTGTGGAGCAAGCCCGAGGGCGACTTTGTGGCCGTGGAACCGTGGGGCGGCCTGTCCACCTGCTCCGACGAGGACGATATTCTGGAGCACAAGCGTGGCTGCCTGGTTGCCAAGCCGGGGGAGACCGTCACCCGCGGTTTTGAGATCGAGATCCTTTAAAGAGCTATCGTATGTTTGGGGCCGCGCGTGCCGTGCCCCGGAAACAGGAGTTCAACATGATTCTGACCGTTACCATGAACCCGTCGATCGATACGCGCTATCAGCTCGACAAGCTGATCATCGACGATGTTAACCGCGTGACGCCCGAAAAGACTGCCGGCGGCAAGGGCCTCAACGTGAGCCGTGTGCTGTTGCAGTTGGGCGACGACGTGCTCGCGACCGGTCTGCTCGGCGGCCACATGGGTGCCTATATGGCCGAGCTTATGGATGCCGACGGCGTCAAGAACGACTTTGTGCCCATCGCAGGTGAGACGCGCATCTGCCTGAATATCCTGCACGAGGGCAATCAGACCGAGCTTTTGGAGAGCGGCCCGCAGATCGCCCCGGCCGAGCTCGAGGCCTTTACGGCCAAGTTTGCCGAGCTTGCAGCGAAGGCGGACGTTGTGACGCTTTCGGGCTCGCTGCCGCGTGGCGTCGATGCTGGCTACTATGCCGAGCTCGTCAAGATCGCCGAGGAGGCGGGCGCCAAGGTGCTGCTCGACACCTCGGGTGCATCGCTGGAGGCCGCGCTGGAGTCCGACGCTAAGCCTGAGCTCGTAAAGCCCAACCTGACCGAGATTAACGGACTGCTGGGTACGTCCTTTACGACTGATGATGTCGATGCCCTGCGCGAGGCGCTTGCCGCCGATATCCGTTTTGCCGGTATTCCCTGGGTTGTCGTTTCGATGGGCGCTGCCGGTTCGGTGGGCTTCCATGAGGGTCGCGCATTCCGCGCCAAGACGCCCGCGATTGCGGCTGTGAACGCGACGGGTTCCGGCGACTCAACCATCGCCGGCTTTGCGCATGCCATTGCTGCTGGTGCCGACGACGTCACGGTGCTCAAGACCGCCAATACCTGCGGCAAGCTCAACGCCATGGATCCCAAGACCGGCCACCTGGTCATGGACCGTTGGGATGAAATCTTCAACAACGTTGTCGTGACTGAGCTTTAGAGTTACGGCGTTTTACCAAACGCCGTAACGACTCGACGCTGCAAACCCGACAGAGCGGCAATCTGCCTTTCAACTGCGGCGGCATGACCAGAAGGTCAATGCCGCCTTGTTTCAAGGTACCTTGCTCGCTCTGGCGGGTTTTCGCTGTCGTTGCCAAGACATCGACGTAGTCATTGGGGACGTTCTCGTTTGACTAGTCGTTTAAGAACGTCCCCAATGACTACTCAGATGACTGTTCTGCAGCTGTATGCGCCTCTATGAATTCGAAAAGCAGAATGGCAATCTCGACGATTTGTTCCATGAGTGTGTCGAGTACGAGAAGAATATCAGCCATACCTGCCGTCCTTCCGCCTGTTCAAAAGGCACAATCGGTCACAATGCCTTTAACGGCTAAATCATGCCCTGATTATGCACAGACGAATCTTGTGGGCTAATGCCGGGCGCTTGTGGGCCTCTGTTTCGTCGACAAAGGTTTGTTTTGTCAAAACAACCTGCACAAAACGGGTAGACGGCAGTCGCGCCCATTGGACTGTTTGATTTAATTCCACATTCGTAATCTGACCTTGTCAAATAAAGGCGAGCGCCATAGGAGGCGCTCTCAGACAAGGAGGCAGATAATGTGTGAAAAGATGTGGGCGGGCGTCGTTCATGCTAAGGACGACATTCGCTATGAACAAATTGATAAGCCTGAGCCCAGGGCTGGAGAAGTTCTGGTGAAGGTCAAATATTCCGGTATCTGTGGTTCGGATGTCCCTCGTGTGTTGGGCGACGCATGCCATTACTATCCCAACGTGCTTGGTCACGAGTTTTCCGGCACGATCGAGAGCGTTGGCGAGGGTGTTGAGGGCCTTAATCCCGGAGATCGCGTTGCTGGTGCACCACTTGTTCCTTGCATGAAGTGCGAAGACTGCCAGCGCGGCGATTACTCGCTTTGCAAGCACTACAGCTTTATCGGTACGCGTCAGTTTGGTAGCTTTGCGGAATATGTCTGCATTCCCGCCGTGTGCGCCGTTAAGTTCGACGAAAGCGTGAGCTTTGAGCAGGCCGCGCTTATCGAACCCACGACTATTGCGCTCCACGGCCTTGAACGCCTGAACTATAAAGGCGGTAAGACGGTCGCCGTCTTAGGCGGTGGGACCATCGGTATCATTACGGCACAGTGGGCTCGCGCTTTCGGCGCCCGTGAGGTTACGGTGTTCGATGTAATCCCGGAGCGCTTGGACTTTGCTAAGAAAATGGGCGCCACAAGCGTTGTGAACTCCATGGATGAGGACTGGAAAGACCAGGTTGCCACCATTACCGGCGGCCGCGGATATGACTATGTCTATGAAACTGCGGGCGCCAACGCAACCATGCATATGGTCTTTGAAGTCGTGGGCAACAAGGGTCAAGCGTGTTTGATTGGCAAGCCTACGCGCGAGCTAACCTTTACCGTGGCGGAATGGGAGAAGCTCAACCGTAAAGAGTTCACGCTTACCGGGTCTTGGCTTGGATATACCGCGCCGTTCCCGGGACATGAATGGACTCTTACGGCAGAGGCGTATCGCAACGGCATGATCCCCTATGACGAGGGACACATTTTTGACAAGTATCCACTCGCCAAGATTTCTGAGGCGTTTGACCAGTTCCGAACCCCCGGCCTTGTCAAAGGCAAAATCCTCATTGATTGTGAGCAATAAGAGCTCGCAAAGATACATATTGGCGAAAAACAGCCATCGACTACTGCCGGTGCCTTCGTTGCTCAGCCATAACCAAAAAAGAAGCTGGAGGGCAGTCCCCTCCTCGGGAAACCAAATATAGAAAGGAAACAAGCATGACTACTACGGCAGACTGGAAAGACGGAGAGAAGATTATCGGCGCCTGCATGAATTGCGCTGAGTACACCAATCTTGAGAAGACGATTGCCGAGCTCGATGCCGCAGGCGTTGACCTGTATCATCTGGATATTATGGATGGAACATTTGTCCCTAACATTGCGCTTGGCCCCCAGGACGTTCAGGCGATAGCCAAGCTCACCGGTAAGGTCTGCGATGTGCACTTAATGGTTCAGGACGCGCCCAAGTACATCGATATGTTTGTCGAGATGGGTGCTCAGATTGTCCACGTCCACTCCGAGAATGATTCCCAGATTACTCGAACTCTGCAGCATATCCGCGATCTGGGTGCTAAATCGAGTCTGGCAATTAGCCCCTGCACATCATTCGAGACGATTCAGGAGTCGCTTAACGTATGCGATTACGTCCTGGTTATGCGCGTCAATCCTGGTTTTGCCGGTCAGAAAGCACTTCCGTTTGTCGATGAGAAGATTAAAAAGCTTGTGGCTGCCAAGGAGCATTATGGCTACAAGATTCTGGTTGATGGAGGTGTCTCGGCTGAAAGCGTCCGCGATTTGTGGAAAGCAGGCGTCGACGGCTTCTGCCTGGGTAACGCCGGTCTGTTCGGTAAGGATCGTACATATGCGCAGATTATCGAGGAGCTGCGTTCATACCCCAAGTAGGGGTCGATGTGCCAAACCGATCGTTTAGCCAAATAGCGAAAAACAGGTAGACGATGGGTTCGTATTATTGGGCTGTTGCCTTGGGGGCAAAGGCGCGATAGTGATGTCAGCGAAACGGGTCACGTTAGCCAGCGCCCCCGTCAAACTTTATTGCATGGTGGCAAATGCCAATTCGGTTGCCTGCCAGATAGGAGTACATCATGAGTAAGAGCACGGTTAAGGTCTTGGTTGCTTGCGGCAGCGGTGTCGCAACCTCTACGGTCGCCCAGGCTGCCGTTAAAGAAATTGCAGAGCGTGCGGGCGTTCCCGTCCAGCTCTTTAAGGGCACGATCGGCGAGGTCGGCGTTAAACAGTACGACGTCGACATCGTCTGCACAACGACCAATTATCGCAAGCCGTTGGAGCGCCCGTTTTTGAGCGTTTTCCCGCTGATTTCGGGCATTAACAAAGATAAGTGCGAGTCGGATTTAGTTGAGCTGCTTAAAAGGGTTCAGGCCGAGTAGCTGCATGTTGCGTTGCGCTTTGCGAGTGAGAAAGCCCGCCATTGTTAGGAGATGAACTTCATGGATATCGTACTTGCGTTCTTTAAAGAATTTATTAATATGGGCGCCGCCGTTATGCTGCCCGTTGTCATTTTTGCCCTGGGACTTTTTTTCCGAATGAAGCCTGCTCAGGCCTTGCGCGCTGGCCTTCTTGTCGGCATTGGCTTTCAGGGCGTGGTACTAACCATCAACTTTTTGTTGAGCACCATTCAGCCCGCGCTGGACTATTACACCGCCCTCGGTTCCGGGTACGATGTGGCCGAAATTGGCTTTGCGGCACTGGGAGGCGCCAGCTGGACAACTCCGTTCGCTGTGTTCGCCATCCCTGCTATCGTCATCGTTAACATCATTCTGCTGCGTCTTAAGGTCACCAAGGTTCTGAACGTTGATATTTGGAACTTTATGCACTTTTTGGTTCCCGGCGCGCTTGCTTATGTGCTATTTGGCAACGCTGTTGTTGGTTTCCTGGTCGCTGTAGCGCTCTCGGTTGTAACCTTGTTCGTCGCCGAGAAGGTTGCCCCCAAGTGGGGAGAGTTCTTTGGTCTTGAAGGCACCGCCTGCACCTGCTTAGGTTACATCGTGTATGAGTATCCCTTGAGCATGCTTATCAACAAGGTCATCGACTTCATTCCCGGCCTGAACAAGATTGATCTCGATCTTGATACCCTCTCGACAAAGATTGGCATTCTGGGTGATCCCGCAGTTATCGGCCTATTTGTTGGTGGCTTTTTGGGCATTATGACGCAGCAGGGCTTTACTACCATCGTAACCATGTGTGTTGGCATGGCCGCAGTCATGGTGCTTCTGCCTCGCATGGTTGCCATTATGATGGAGGGCCTGACTCCCATCGGCGCTGGAGCAAATGAGTTCGTTAAGAAGCACATCGATTCCGACGCCAATATTTACGTGGGCATGGACATTGCTCTTGCCCTGGGCGATCCGTGCTGCATTACCTGCACTGCCATTATGATCCCGGTTACTGTCGGGTTGGCATTTCTCGTTCCCGACATGCGCTTCTTCCCGGCGGCAATTCTGGCTGAAGTCTGCTATGTCGCCCCTATGGCCGTGCTTTCGAGCAAAGGCAACGTGTTCCGCACTCTGGTGTGCATGACGGTCTTCATGTATCTGATGCTCTTCTTCGCCAATATGTTTGCCCCTTACGCCACGCAGATGCTTAACGCCTGCGGCATCGATGCGGGCGGTCATCTGGTGACGGCATCGCACTTTGGCTACAACCCCGGCAATCTCATCGTGTCCTTTATTGCTAAGGCTATGGGTATCTAATGGACGGTGATAACAATGGATGAAGTTATTAGTATCCCAAAGACATCCGAGAGGGCCTGCGATGGTGTAGCGAAAGGCTTTCTCGCGATCGAGGGAAGCGCCGAGACCGCTATTGAGGCCATCGAGCTGTGCGGTAGCGAGCTTGAGCGTCAGGGGTATGTGACGGGTGCTTTTGCGCGGGACTGCATTGAGCGGGAGGTCAGCTATCCTACGGGCATCTGCACCGACATTCCCGTGGCGTTGCCCCATTGCAAGTCCGATGCGATAATTACGAGCGCTCTGTGCTATCTTCGACTCGATTCGCCCGTTCGGTTTGCTCGCATGGACGATGAGGAAGAATTCGTCGAGGTTCGTCATATCTTTAATTTGGCTATTGCGCCCGGTGACCATCTCGAATTTCTTTCCAAGACCATGCAGCTGCTAGCAGATCCTGCAGTGCTTTCGGGTTTTGAGAACAAGCCGATCGGCGAAGTTGCCGAATACCTGAAGACGCATTTGTCGTAACGAACAGGAGGAGCCATGTCGGTCAAAAAGCGGAGCGCTGAGATACTTCGTCGTCTCGTCGATGCGCCGAGTCATCGCTTAAGGCTCAGCGCACTCATGGATGACTACCGTATTTCGGAGAAGACGCTCAGGGCCGACATTGCCTCCTCCGCAGCGTTCGCTCAGGATCCGCGCGGCGACTCTATGGTCGAAGTGTCGGAGAGCCATGTGTCGCTAGCTGCGGGCGCTGATGTTGAAGGCCTTGCGGATCTGCTCGACAGTATGGACTTATACGATTACCGCCTGTCATTTGATGAACGCAAGTTTTTTATTGCCTGCACACTCCTTTCGCTCGGCTCTGACGAATGGTGCTCGATGCAGCAGTTGGCGGACGCGATGTATGTGACGCGCAACACAGTCATTTCAGACGTTAAGGCCGTCGATGATTATCTGGCGGGTTACGGGATTGCCCTGGTGAGTAAGAGCAAGCGGGGGCTTCGCATCGAAGCGACTCATGACCAGGCGGGCAATCTGGTTATCGATCTGTTTTCTGATGTCTTGGCCCATCGACTGTGCCGCCACGACTATTTTTCTCATTTGATTTCACAAGTTCTTGGCGCTCAAATTGAGATCGACGACCTGTTGGATGCGATGCGCACGTTCTTGAAGAGCAAGAACATCTTTTTGGCTGTGACTGTTGAGATTGAAATAGTCGCCAGCTTGATGGTCGCACTTGGTTTCAATGGAGATGTCGCATCGATTTTTGCCGATGCAGGCGGTACGCTTGACTGCGTTGGGACACAAGATCGTCCGCTCGACGTTATTGGTCAACTGGTGCAGTTTGTGGCATCCAAGCTGGATATGGGCGTTTTGAATGGTGGTCGTATCGCTACCATTGAGCAGATGATTTTGGATCGCAATTTATCGCCCCATATCAGGCGCTTTGATGATTTTGATTTGTACTGCGCCATCACTCATTTTCTGTTGCTGGTGGCACGCGAAATCGACATTGATATTCAGAATGACGATCTATTGGTAGAGTCCCTTCTCTCGCACCTTAAGAGCGTCTCGAATTGGAGTTCCGATGCCTTTGAGGTCGGTGTTTCCGGGCCGTCTGGAGTGATGGTCGGTATGGTGCAAAAGGCGGCGGAGCCGCATTTTCACGTACTCGAGGATTACCTCAATCGCGCCATGGATGATTCAATGCGCGCAAGTGTGGTGATTCACATCTGCGCTGCACTTTATCGCTCTGAAAGCTCTATGCGCTCGTGCAACGTGCTCATTTCGTGTCCGTCCTCGGTTGCAACGAGTAAATATCTCGAGGCGCAGATCGCTCAGTATTTCAAACTCAATATTTGCGGTGTTGTCCAAACTGCTGTGATAGAAGCGGGGGAGGCGTCACTCGATGGGATCGACTTTGTCATCTCGACGGTTCCGTTGACTAATATTTCGATTCCAGTGGTGGTCGTGAGCCCTGTTCTTTCAGTCGATGACATCAATCGCGTTCAAGCGCATGCTTTTAAGCAGAGCAGGCGAGAGGGACTGCCGGTTAAGGACGGCCCTTCAATTATTTCTGAGCTTTGTCGTGTGTATGAACAGGGTAACGCTCGCAAAACGGCATATCTCAACCATGAGCTTGCTGCGGTTTTGGAACGAGTGAACCGAATTGAGACGGAGACGACGAGTTCATCTCCTTTGCTTCGTATGCTCGATCGCCGTTTTATCCGTGTTGAACGTGCGACGCTTCCGTGGCGTGAAGCGATGCGTTGCGCGTCGGTACGACTCATGAACGAAGGCTATTTTACTTCTGCATATGTCGATAAGGCGATTGATAACGTTGAGGAGTATGGCTCCTATATCATCGTTAACCAGGGGATTGCGCTTGCCCATGCGGGCAGCGAAGATGGGGTCCATAAAGATGGACTCAGCCTATTGGTCTCACGGGAAGGCGTTGAATTCGATGAGGGTGATCGCGTTCATCTGCTATTCTTCTTTTCACAGGTGGGTAATGGCGATTATCTAGAGCTGTTCCGCGAAATAATTCGACTCGGAAACGACCAAGCCGGTATGGCCCTTATCTGTGATGCCGAATCGGCTGAAGATGCATATCAGTCCTTAGTTGAGATGCTGGCAGATTATGGGGCCATGGCATAGATTGGTCTCTTGATTCGTTTTCCTCCGGCCCTGTCAGATCGCGTTGGGGCGAGGAATGGGTAGCGCGGCGCCCGTCGGCGACGTTGCCGGCGGGCGCCGTTGTCTTGAAGACGAAATGATCCGTTTTCCTCCGTCCCCAAGGGATCATTACAGTGAGTCGATAAAGCGCTGTTGGGCGGCGCGGCCGGCTTCGTCCCACTTAAAGACGCCGGCGTTGTCGAGTACGTGGCCAAACACCACGCCGACCTCCTCGTGCAGGATGCCGATGGCGCTATCCGCCGTAAGCTCGTCGGCGCGGCGGGCATAGACGTCCTCGGCCCACGCGGCATGGCTGCGGCAAAGGTCGTCGCCCTCGAGCGCACTGGCAAGGTCGTAGCTGGTATCGGCTTTGGCTGCCAGCAGGTGCTCGCGGACAGCGCCGAGCTCGGGAACCAGGCGCGGCGGAAGAATAGCCAGGCCCATGACCTCGATCAGGCCGATGTTCTCCTTCTTAATGTGGTGATACTCGGCATGCGGGTGGAAAACGCCCAGCGGATGCTCGTCGGTCGTGATATTGCAGCGAAGCGCCAGGTAGGCCTCGTAAATCTCGCCGCCGGCGTTGCCGCGGGAGTCGACGCGGCGGATGACGGGCGTCACGGTGTTGTGCGCTACGCCGTCGGCCGTGTGCGCGATAACGCCCGCAGACTCGTCGGTCCACTCGCGCCAGGCGAGGATAATCTTCTCGGCAGCGTCGAGCAGCTGAGCGCGGTCATGCGAGCGCAGGCGCAGCACCGAGAGCGGCCACTGCAGCACAGTGCCGGTGACCTGGTCAAAACCGGGCACGCTAAACTGCGAGACCTCGGCGGCATGCATCATGGGGAACTCGTGCGCGCCGCCCTGGAAGTGGTCGTGCGACAGAATCGAGCCGCCCACGATAGGCAGGTCGGCGTTGGAGCCGATGAAGTAATGCGGGAACAGGTCCACAAAGTCGAGCAGGCAGGTCAGGCCCTTGCGGTCGACGTGCATCGGACGATGCTCGGAGCTCATGGCAATGCAATGCTCGTTAAAGTACGCATACGGGCTGTACTGGAAGCCCCAGCGCTCGCCATTAAGCTGAATGGGAATAACGCGTAGGTTCTGGCGTGCGGGGTGAGCGCCGCCGTCGGCTGCGGCGGAGCGTCCGGGATAGCCCTCGTTTTCGATGCAGAGCTGGCAGGCGGGATACTTCTCGCCCGTGTTCTTTGCGGCACCAGCCGCGGCGATATCGCGTGGGTCCTTCTCAGGCTTGGAGAGGTTGATGGTGATCTCAAGATCGCCCCAGTTGGTGGGGGTGCTCCATTTGATGTTGCGCGCGATGGCGGCACGGCGCACGTAGCCGGCGTCGCAGCACAGGCCGTAGAACCAGTCGGTTGCGGCGCGGGGCTCGTTGACGCCCATACGTCCGTTGAACTCCTCGTTTACAACCGAAGGCCTCGGCATGAGCGCACCCATGATGCGCATGGCGATGCGGTCGCGCCCCGATGCCGTGTCCTCGGCAGCACCGTTGGCAACGGCGGCCTCGGCAAGCGCGGCGAGCGTGCCCTCCAGGTCAAAGTCGGGGAGTGTATCGGGGTGCAAGAGCGAAATCTTCTCGGTCTTGAGTGCCCAAGCCATGTCGAGTGCCGGCCCCGTGGCGCCGATGCACTCCAAAATGGTGTTGTATGCCCAGATGCGATCGTCCTGGTCGATCATCGATCGGTGGATGGCATATTCGATGAGGCCCTGCGCGGCCTCGCGCACATCAGTCATTACAGCCATGCCGCGTAAGCCCCCTTGTCAGAAATCGCGTAGTGGCGGGCAGAGCCCTCGCCAAGCCAGCCGTTCATCTTGGCAATGAAGGTGTCGACCAGATCGAGCGGCACGAAGGCCTGGATGGTGCCACCAAAGCCGCCACCGTGAATGCGAACGGCGCCGCGGCCGTCGAGCACGTGCTCGGCCAGCGCCAAGGCATACATGGAAGGCTGTTCAGATCCCAGCTTGGCAACGACATTCTGCAGGTACATGGCAGAGCTGGCGCCGGACTCGCGCGTCAGGACCAGGAACTGGTCAATGTCGCCGGCGTTCAGGGCTGCCCAGCGCTTGTCGACCAGGCCGTTCTCGTACCAGTAGTGAACGGCGCGCAGGCAGGCGCGGTCGCCCAGCTTGGCGCGCAGCTCGGGGAGTTTAGCGTCAAAGTCGGCAACGTCGACCTCGCACAGGCGTGCCTTGCCAAACTCGGCGGCGACGTCCTGCATCTCGCGCGGAACGGCGGCGTAGTCGTCGGTAGCTGCCACATGGTCGGCGCCAACCTTAACGAGCACAAGCGCATAACCGTGATCCTCAAAGTTGAGCTCGAGCTTTTGGGTCTTAGGCTGGGCCTGGTCCTCAAAGTCCATGTAGGCAAGGCCGCCCAGGCACACAGCGGCCTGGTCCATCAGACCGCAGGGCTTGCCGTAGTAGTTGTTCTCGGTGCGCTGGCTCATCTGGGCGAGCGCGACGGGCTCAATGGCGGGCGCGCCCCAGAGCGTCTCCATGGCGCGGCCGTACGCGGCCTCGACGGCGGCAGAGCTGGAAAGGCCGCCGCCCGAGGGGACGGAGCAGGTGAAGGCGAAGTCGAAGCCCTGGGGCTCAACGCCAAGCGCTGCGACCTCGTGGGCCATGCCGCGCACGAGGCTTGCGGACGTGCCCTTCTCGGACTCCTGAACATTCAGCGTGTCGAGGGTAATCTCAAACGTGGGGTAGCCCTCGTCGGCGACGCGGACCTTGTTGGAATCGGTTGCCACGGCGATGCCGTCGACGGCGACATCGAGCGAGCCGGCAATAACGTGACCGCCCTCGTGATCGGTGTGGTTGCCGCTGATCTCGGAACGGCCGGGCGCGTGCACATAGAGCACCTGGCGATCGCCGATGGGGCCAAACTCCTCCTCAAACAGCTTGGTGAGCGTGGCGAGTGTCTTTTCGTCGGGGGTGGTCATGAGGGTCCTTTCCTTGGCGCATACTGACGAGTTTTCCGTCGTAGTGAGTACGTTAACAATCTGAAGTGGCATAAACTCAGCATCTACGATGCCGCACGTTACGGGCTATGTTAACGTACTCATAACACAACACTTATCACTTTTTGAGAATCTGGTAATCGGTAGAAATCCAGCCGTGAACGGTATTGCCGTATGGACTTATAGAGCAGAAGAGTTGCGGATTGAAAAAGTAGAGTACGTTAACATGCGTCCGACGATAGCGGGCTTCGGCGCGGGGCGTATTTCTGCCCGGGCCGGCATGCACGCTATTCAGATCTCGCGAGGGTGAAGGTGATCCTGTGGTAAGGCGCCCGTCCAACGATACAGGTACGCGTCCGGTCTCCATGGCCGACGTCGCCCGCGCTGCTGGCGTTTCGCAGCAGACGGTTTCGCGCGTTGCCAACGGCCTCCCTAACGTCAACGAGCAGACGCGCCAGCGCGTGCAAGCCGCCATGCAGGAGCTCGGCTTCCGTCCGAGTTATGCCGGTCGCTCGCTGCGCGACGGCCGTTACCATTCGGTCGGTCTGTGCGTCAACGATGTCACCAAGTTTGGCAACCTCTCAATGATTGACGGCATCGCCAGCGCTGCTCGCGAGCATAATTGCGCCATCACGCTGGTCGAGATGTCCAAGACCGAGGAGTTTTCGCTTGCCGAGGCCACTCGCCGCATGGCCGCGCTGCCGGTGGACGGCATCATTATCGGCATGAGCCGTATGGCGCCCGATTTTGAGACGTTTGATCCACTGCCGGGCATTGGCACGGTCATCGTTACCATGTATGCGCATCCGCGCGTGACCACAGTCGATTCCGACCATTACGGCTGCTCGCTGTTGCTTATGGACCATCTGTTTGAGCTGGGGCACGAGCAGATTCGCTATATTGGCGGCCCGTCGTTCTCGGTCGACGAGCAATTTCGTCGCGCCGGTTGGCAGGATGCGCTCGAGCGTAAACACATCGAGCCGGCAGAGCCGCTCGAGGGCGACTGGTCTGCTAACAGCGGTTACGAGGCCGGCAGGTACCTGGCCGAGCATGACCGCGCCATGACGGCGATTTACGCGGCAAACGACCAGATGGCAAACGGCGCTATTGCAGCGCTGCGCGATAGCGGCCTGCGCGTGCCCGAGGACGTGAGCGTGGTGGGCGTCGACGATTCGCTCGATGATTTTGTCGCACACAACGAGCTCACGACCGTGCGATTCGATCTACATCAGCGCGGACGCGAGGTATTCGAGCATGCGGTTCCCGAGGCGGGTACGGTGGGCAAAACCGTTGCCATTCGTATTCCCGGCCAGCTCATCATTCGACATAGCACGGCGATACCGCGCTCATAGTTTGTGCTGGTAAACGGCGATTTATCGCATTTTAATAACAATCGGTAAGGATGCCGGCAGATAGCTGTTGGGATGCAGCCGAGTGCTATGATAGACGGGCTCTTTTGTCTATCTAGGAGGCTTTGCCTGATGGAGATCACCAAGGATATCCGCTACGTTGGCGTCGACGATCACGACATTGACCTGTTCGAGGGCCAGTACGATGTGTCCGAGAACGGTATGGCATACAACAGCTACGTTATCTTGGGCGAAAAGATCGCTGTCGCCGATTCAGTCGATGGCGGGTTTGTCGACGAATGGCTCGGTAACCTCGAGGCTGTACTCGACGGTCGCACGCCCGACTACCTGGTCATCCATCACATGGAGCCCGATCACTCCGCCGGCATCGCCGCCTTTATGGAGCGCTATCCCCAGGCACAGATTGTGGCAAGCATGGGCGCCTTCCGCATGATGGTTAACTACTTTGACACCGACTTCCCCGAGCGCAAGATGGTTGTCAAGGAGGGTGACGTGCTCGATTTGGGCGGCCACAGCCTAACCTTTGTCGGCGCCCCCAACGTGCACTGGCCCGAGGTGCTGTTCTCCTACGAGGCCACCGACAAGGTGCTCTTTAGTGCCGACGGCTTTGGCAAGTTCGGCGCCAACGACATCGAGGATCCGGAAGGGTGGGCCTGCGAGGCGCGCCGTTATTACTTTGGCATCGTCGGCAAGTTCGGCAAGTTTGTGCAGGCCGTGCTCAAGAAGGCCGCCAATCTGGACATCCAGATCATCTGCCCGCTCCACGGCCCCGTGCTGACCGAGAACCTGGGCTATTACCTCGACACCTACAACACCTGGTCGAGCTATCAGCCCGAGGACGAGGGCATCACGATTGCCTACGCGAGCGTGTACGGCCATCTGAAGGCTGCCGTTGAGGAGCTCGCATCTGCGCTCGAGGCTCGCGGCCAGAAGGTTTCCGTCTTTGACCTGGCTCGCGACGATATGGCCGAGGCCGTTGAGGACGCGTTCCGTTACGACCGCCTGGTGCTCGCCTCCATTACCTATCAGGGCGAGATCTTCCCGTTCATGAGCACTTTTATCCACACGCTTGCCGAGCACGCCTACCAGAACCGTACGGTGGCGCTCGTCGAGGCCGGCTCCTGGGCGCCCGTCGCTGCCAAGGTTATGACCAAGGAGCTCGAGGGCATGAAGGACATCACCCTGGCGCAGAACAAGGTGACCGTCCTGGGCTCGCTCAACGACGCCTCGCGCGCTCAGATCGAGGCCCTCGCCGACGAGCTTTCCAAGTAGCAATACTTCACTTTTGACGCGCAAACCACCACAAAGGGGACACCTTTGTGGTGGTTTTTGTTTACGCGCTGGCGACGATGAGGTTGGGGCGGGTGTTGTCGGCGATTTCGGCGATAGAGGTGGCAACGGCATCGTCGGGGTCGCGGTCCATGACGATGGCGTTGACATCGACGAGCTCGGCAAAGCGGTACATGCCACGTCCGTTAACCTTGCTGGCGTCCATGAGGGCCACGCTTTGACGGGCGGCGCCGATCATGGTCGTTTTGGTTTCGGCCATCTGGGGAAAGTCGGTGGTAAAGCCGCAGCCGGGAACAAAAGCGCCAGGGCACATGACGGCAAGATCGGCGTGGACCATTTGGAGCGCCTGCATGGTAAGTGGGCCGTACAGATAGCGATGACCTTTGCGCAGTGCCCCGCCCAGCATGACGACATCGACCGAGGGCATGCTCTCGTCGATGTAATCGGCGATGGTGATATCGGCCGTAATGACGGTGATGCCGTCGCGCTGATCGAGCAGGCGGACGAACTCGAGTGCCGTGGTGCCGGAGTCGACGAGCAACGTGTCGCCGTCGCTGACGAGTTCAATGGCGCTTTGAGCGATGGCCTGCTTGGCGGCGACGTTGACGTTGATGCGCCGATCCTGCGTGGAGACCGTTAGGCGTTTGTGGAGCGACACGGCGCCGCCATGCGTGCGGCGTAGCTTACCGGACTCGGCGAGCGCGTCCAGGTCGGCGCGGGCAGTGACGGAGGAAACGCCAAAGGTCTGGGCGATTTCTGCCACCTGCACGGAGGCGTTATGCTCGAGCATTTCCATGATGGCGGCACGTCGTTCGTCGGCGAAAGCTCGTGTTGTTGCGTGGGCCATAGCTGCTCCATCCTCAACCTAAATTTGCAGGAATTATGTTGAAACCATTTTCGTTCATTTTCTTTTCTAGCAAGAAAACGCCTTTCGATTACTTATCTTTTCTACAAAAGAAAGGTGATTCGCTCGAAAACTGGGATATCGGATAGGGGGATTTGGTCCGATTCCCTTCCGTTTGCTTTTCAAAAACGAGCGTTTTGGCCTGCGTGCCGGCGATATCTCGTACATGCGACAGATGTGATTTTCATACAATGGGCGCAGCAAAACGCAAGGTAAAACGCCTTGCGGACACGTACGCCCGATGTCCAGATGCGGGCGATGGAGAGGAGCAAACGCTCATGGCACTTGTTACCACCGAAAAGATGCTCAAGGACGCTCAGGCCGGCCACTACGCCGTCGGCGCGTTCAACGTCGAGAACCTCGAGTTTGTTATGGCCGTTCTGGCCGCTGCCGAGGAGACCAAGTCCCCCGTCATCATGCAGACCACCCCGGGCACCATCAAGACCGCTGGTCTGGACTACTTCTACGGCATGGTCAAGGCTGCCGCCGAGCGCACTTCCGTGCCCGTCGCTCTGCACCTCGATCACGGCGATGGCTATGACCGCTGCATGCAGGCTTTCCGCACGGGCTACACCTCCGTCATGATCGACGGCTCGCACGAGTCCTTCGAGGACAACATCGCCCTGACCAAGTCCGTCGCCGACGCTGGCCGCGCCATGGGCGTGCCCGTCGAGGCTGAGCTCGGCAAGGTTGGCGGCAAAGAGGACGACGGTCCCGCGGTTGAGGGCGAGAGCCCCTACACCGATCCTGCCGAGGCCAAGGAGTTTGTTGAGCGTACCGGCTGCACCTCCCTCGCAATTGGCGTTGGCACCAGCCACGGTGTGTACACGAGCGATCCGCACATCGAGCAGTCCGTGGTCAAGGCCATCCGCGACGCCGTCGACGTGCCGCTGGTTCTGCACGGCACCTCCGGTGTGCCCGATGAGCAGGTTGCCGAGGCTGTGAAGAACGGTATCTGCAAGGTTAACTACGCTACCGAGCTGCGTCAGGCCTACACCAAGGGCTTCATGGCCTACATGGCCGAGAACCCCGCCTGCTTCGATCCCAAGAAGCCGGCCAAGGAGGGCATGCGCGAGATCACCGAGCTGGTTAAGATCCGCATGACCAACCTCAACTCTGTGGGCAAGGCAGAGTAACAGCAAGGGTACTCCGACTCGCTACATATCCCGGGGAGGGACGAGGACTTAGTTCCCCAATCGTCCTCGGGCATGCAAAAAGCCTCGCTGCGCACTTCGTGCGGCGAGGCTTTTTGCCCCCTGCGGAAAGATTGGGGAACTAAGCCCTCGTCCCTCCCAGGTTGACCTACTCGAGGTCGTCGCCCTTGTGGCGTTAGGGCGGAAAATAATAAGAAGCCTTCGCGCTGCGGAATGATTTTGGAAACTAAGTACGGGGACCCGCCCAAGCCGTTCTGCTCAATCGCCCTTGTGGTGTTGGGACTGAAAGGGTGGGACGCGTGGGTTATTTGGTTGTTAGGGTTAGTAGGTCGTTGGGGGTTTTGAGGTTGTAGGTGGCGTTTGGGATGTCTTGGTGTGATCCCCATGCCGCTCTGGCAAAACTGACCCCTGCCGAAGTTGCGCATTGTTCGTCGTAGACGGTGTCGCCAACGTAGACGACGTTGCCAGGATTCGCGCCCGTACGCCGGAGATATTCGAGCATGGGTGCGGGTGCGGGTTTATGTTCGGTTGTGTCTTCGACAAGGATGATGTGCTCAAAATACTTATCGAAACCAAGGGGTGCAATTTCTTTTGTGTATTCGTCGCGCGCACGTGAGGAGACGATGCCAAGTTTGCAGCCGCTATCGGCGAGTGTTGCGATGACTTCAGGCAAACCTGGAAACACGCTGATGGTGCTTTTAAAGCTGGCGGCAACTTGGCACCAGCGATCCAACGTTGCCTGCGAGTAGATTCCAAGTTTCTCAAGGGCATCCTTGCCGGGTATGCCGAGGGCAAATTCAAGCTCGTGTCGGGGGAGCGTTTTGCCGGTCTCTTCTTGGACAATCTGGACAAGCGATGATAGAACGCTTTCTTCTGTATCTGCCAATGTCCCATCAACGTCAAATACGATATGGTCAAAGTGCTTCATATGATTGCTCCTCTCTGTTGTTTGCCTGCAAGTTTGATGCGGTGACAGAAGAAAGGCTAGCGGGATTTCTGCCTGGTGCTATCGAGATTCTGCCTCGCTGCTCGATAGCTCGAAGGAGTGCATCCCATTTGTTCTTTAAATACCTGGCCAAGATGGCTTGCTGTCGCAAAGCCGCATTGGCGCGCGACTGTCTGGACCGTTCGCGTGGTGTGTGTCAAAAGTTCGCAAGCACGGTTTACGCGGTATGCGCGCAGATATGCCGCCGGGGTCGTTCCTGCGCAAGCTTCGATAATGCGGTAACACTCTCTTTCGCTTACGCCGGCTGCAGATGCCATCTGGGGCACATCTATAGCGGCTGCATAGTTCGCGCGGATATAGTCCAGGATTGCCTTGAACTGTACGTCGCGGTTGGTCATCCAAGAGGCGTTGTCGGAGGAAAAGAGCGGTTCGGCCTTGGCGTAAATCTGAATCCAGAGCTCTGACAAGCTATTCCGAAGCGCCATCTCGTTCTGCGGCCGTTGAAGGTCGTGGTTAAAGGAACTCTTTAGCAAATCGATAAAGGGCATATCGTCGGGGTTGGTGGGCGACCATTTGAGCACATCGACGCCTCGACATTGCAGTAAAGGATTGATATAGCGCTTTTGAAGGCGTCCCGCGGGATCGCCGAGCATCGACGGCTGAAAGATATGCAACATTTGAATGGCTGGTGCCGAATTGGGTGATTGCAGCGTGCTGTGCAAAACGCCGCCGTTGATAAAGCCGGCGGACCCTTCCTCAAAGCGTACGTGCTCATGAGCCGCGCGCGTTCGATAGTCAATCGCTCCCTGCTCCATGTAGAAAAGCTCAACCTCGGAATGCCAGTGCCAGGGGACGGAATTGCCCGGATAGCGAGCGAATTCTGCGCGTTCGGCAATATAGGGCCAGTCTTCGGCGGTCTCGGGAAACGCTTCCTCGCGTCCTCCGCGGTGCAATTCTATGTGATCCATGTTTCGCATGGCATCAGTATAAAGCGCGATGGGCTTAGATTGCTCTTGCCTGTTCGGGGAACGCCTTGTCTAGGGATGCTTGGAGCTTTTCGAAGGATGCTCGTAAGTTGAGGCTCTGATCGGCTGAGCGCTTGGTTTTTGTGGTGGGGGAGTCGAGGAGGCCGTTTCTCTGCGTCGGGGGGAAGGAGAAAAGGTTTGCATGTTTTAGGGATGGCTGCCGTGCTACGGCATTGGAAGAATGCATGCTTATGCGGCCTCCTCGATGTCCACCAAAAGATTGCGCACGGGGTGTGCTGCTAGGTCCCGTGCGTTGGCAGTATTATGCCGCGAGCGCAGATAAGGAAGCGCTAAAGAAAGGCTTAATGAGGTTTGACGTTGCGATGAAACTGCAGGTCAGAGGTATCGAGTAACACTCTTGAAAGGTTTTGAGCTTAAGGGCTTTCTAAGGTTTGTGACGTGGATGTGGCGCGGACGTGCGTAGCGTGTGAATGCTCGCTGTTAGCGCTGCGGCTCTGTGGCGCGCACCTGCTCGATGACCTTTTCCATCGTGGCGTCGATGCGGTCTTTTTTGAGTTCGCATTCCCAGATGGTTATGGGCGTCCAGCCCATTTGAGTGAGCGCTGCCACAGCAGCACGGTCGCGCTCGACGTTGCGACGGAACTTTGCCTCCCAAAACTCAACGTTGCGCTTGGGCTGGCTTGGGTTGCACTTGGGGCAGCGGTGCCAAAAGCAACCGTTGACGAAGATGGCGATCTTGCGGCCGGGGAAGGCGATGTCGGGCTTGCCGGGTACCTTCCATTCCAAACGATAGCCCGTAAGGCCCGCGGCCCGTAGGCGCTGACGTACGAGCAGCTCGGGCTTGGTGTTGGCGCGCTTGTTGCCCTTCATGGACTTTTTGATGGCGGCGCGACGGCGGACCAGTTCGCGCTCGTCAGCGGAGAGGTCCGAGGTATCGATGCCGTCGAGCAGACCGGGCTTGGGACGCTTTTTGCTGCGGCGTTTAGGTGCGCGCTTGGGTTTGGTGGCGGGTTTGTCGGTTGTGTTGGGCGCGGCGTCATCGGCGGAGCTTGCCTCAAGCCGGTCTTCCTTTAACTCAATCAGAGCATCAATGAGCCCCTTGTCGGCGGGCATCCATTCCACCGTGGCAAGCGAGGTGCGTGGAATCCAGCGGATATCAAGCTGGCGGTCGTGTTTCTGGGGCTCATCGGATTCATCGGCGAGCGAGCAGTAGTAACACTCCATGGAGAGATGAAAATCGGGGTAGTCATACTCAACGGTGTAGAAATCACGCAGGTTGGTGACCTTCACCTGCAGCTCTTCCATGAGCTCGCGGCGAACAGCGTCTTCGGGCGTCTCGCCGCGCAGAAGTTTGCCGCCTGGGAACTCCCAGAGTCCCTGCATGTCGCCGTAGCCGCGCTGCACGGCAAGTAGCTCGTCAGATCCATCCTTGCGAATGATCCCGGCGGCAACATGAACAGTCTTCAACAGGAGCCCTCTCTCAACATCATTACATGACGGGGTAGTCTTTTTGGGACGGGGCTTTTTTAGCTGCCCTATGTCAAATGCGCCCTCATGCCTCAAAAGCTTCGGATGGGGCAGCAAAAAAGCCCCGTCCCAAAAAGACTACCCTTACCTTACGCAACGGTAAGGCAAGCGTAAGCCATATCGATGGTAGCCGACTCGGCTTCTTGCGACTATAGATGCCGTAGACTAATCGCAAGAAAGGACTCGGTATGCAAACCACGCACATGGCGACCCCGGTACTGGAGGTCGCGCATCTCGAAAAGGTATATGGAGCGCTGGGCAACGTGACCCGCGCGCTCAACGACGTCAGCTTTACCGTCAACCGCGGTGAGTTCGTTGGCATCATGGGCGCCTCGGGCTCGGGCAAGTCGACGCTGCTCAACTGCGTGTCGACCATCGATAGCGCCACGAGTGGCACCATCCGCATCAACGGCCAGGACGTGACGCGCATGAAGCAGGCCAAGCTTTCGCAGTTCCGCCGCGAGGAGCTCGGCTTTATCTTCCAGGACTCCAACCTGCTCGATACGCTCACGGCACGCGAGAACATCGCCCTGCCGCTCACCATTGCCCGCACAAACTCGGCAGAGATCTCGACCCGCGTGCAGGACGTGGCCGCGCGTCTGTCTATCAGTCAGGTGCTCGACAAGTATCCCTACCAGATGTCCGGCGGTCAGCAACAGCGCGTTGCCGCGGCTCGCGCACTCGTCACCGACCCCACCATGATCATGGCCGACGAGCCCACCGGCGCCCTCGATTCCAAGAGCGCTCGTCTGCTGCTCGAGAGCCTAGAGGCCCTCAACCGCCGCCTGCGCGCCACCGTGCTCATGGTTACGCACGACAGTTTTGCCGCCAGCTACACGAGCCGTGTGCTGTTTATTCGCGACGGCAAGATCTTCACCGAGCTGCGCCGCGGCGACACCGACCGCCGAGAGTTCTTCGACCGCATTATGGAGGTCGTTGCCATGATGGGCGGTGAGGGCTCCGATGCTCTGTAAACTCGCTTGGGGCAACGTCCGCCGCGCCGGCCGCGACTACCTCGTCTACTTGCTGACGCTCACCCTGGGTGTCACGGTCTTCTATGCCTTCAATACCGTCTCGATGCAGGTCGACATTGCCGGCATCAAGGAGGAGGGACTGTCCGAGCTCATGGGCAGCATGCTCGGTTACCTGACGTACTTTTTGGCCGGCGTCATGGCCTTTTTGATGGTGTATGCCAACAACTTCATCATGAAGCGCCGCAAAAAGGAGTTCGGCCTGTACCAGGTGCTCGGCATGCGCCGCGGGCGCGTCGCCACGATCATGGCGCTCGAGACCGTGATCGTTTCGGTCGGCGCCTTTGTCGCCGGCATTGTGCTGGGCGTGGGGCTCTCCCAGCTCATGACATTCTTTACGGCCTCGCTCTTTAAGACACAGATCGCTAATTTCCGCTTCTTTTTCTCGGTGCATGCGTTCAACCTGACCCTTGCCTGCATGATCGTGATGTTTGTGCTTACGCTACTGCTGAACCTTCGCGCCGTGCGCCGTACCAAGCTCATCGAGCTTATGGGCGCCGAGCGGCGCAACGAGAGCATCAAGACGCGCAACCCCTGGATTGCGATCGCCATCTTTGTCGTGGGCGTGGTGCTGGTGGGCGTGGCCTATTACCGCCTGTTGCGCGATGGGTTCCCGCTCACCGCGACGGAGGGTAAGCTGCAGGAGGCCATGAACCAGTTTGGTATCACCACGGCCATGGTTACGGTGGGTACCTTTGCCCTGTTCTGGGGCCTTTCGGGCATGCTTATCAAGCTGCTGCAGAGCCTACGCAGCGTGTATTGGCGCGGCCTCAACATGTTTACCGTGCGCCAGCTTGCGGCCAAGGTCAACACGGTGTGCTTTTCGATGGGCGTTATCGCGATGATCCTGTTTCTGGCCATTACCTCGGTGACCTGCGGTATGTCGATCGCCAACGTGATGAACGAGAACCTGGAGCGCTATACGCCGGCGGATATGTCGCAGACGTATATCTATTACGCGTCCGATAGGCTCGACTACTACAAGGAGTATGTCAATCCTTCCGAGGCCGATCGCATGGTGCTGGCAGACGCAACGGTCGATTTGTACTCTGCATGGCACGGTGACCGTATCGATCCCGATAACGTTGCGGAAAGTATCAAGGGCAAGTCGGCAGATAATGGCAACGAGGCCGGAAAGAAGGTCAATATCGCCGATGTTGCCGGCGAGCATGTGCAGATTGATTCGTATCTGAGCTATACGCTTGGCGGCTCGGGCCCCTCGGTGGTGGCGGGTGAGATGTGCAAGGCCATGGGCGAAAAGCTTCCCAAGGCGCTCGAGGGAAGCAACGCCGATGATATGGGCCTGTTTGTGACGCCGGCGAGCCAGTACAACAAACTGCGCCAGATGATGGGCGAGGAGCCGGTGAGCATTGGCCGCGACCAGTATCTGCTCACGTGTGATATGGGCGGCGAGTTGGTCGACATGTACACCAAGTATATGGCCGGCGGCCATGCCCTTACCTTGGGCGGGCATACGCTCAAGCCCGCAACCGATAAGTCGGACGAAGATACGGCGGCCATCGCCAACTCGGCGATGGGCAGTAATCCGGGTACCGTCGTCGTTGCCGACGAGCTGTTGTCCCAGCTTAACCTGCAGCCGTATGCCAGTAATTTGCTCGTTAACTACAAGCAGGGGATGGATGTGACCAAGGCAGACGAGAGCATTAAATACACCATGCTCGACAATCTGCTCGTTGACGGCAAGGAGCCGGGGTCGTGGGGAGTCTTCATGACACGCTCCGAGATCTATACGCAGGCGGCGCAGATGAACGGCATGATTAGCTACCTAGCCATCTACATCGGCTTTGTGCTGGTCGTTGCGTGCGCGGCAATTCTATCGATCCAGCAGCTCTCCAACGTGGCGGATGGCAGCCGCAGCTATCGCGTGCTGGCGCAGATCGGCTGTGACGACCGCCAGATTCGCCATTCGGTGATGGCGCAGCAAGCGGTGTTCTTCCTGTTCCCGCTGGCAGTGGGTCTGGCGCACTCCTTTGTGGCGCTCAAGGTGATCATCGAGCTGGTGAGCACGTTTGGCAACATGAGCATCGGCGGTACCGTGGGCCTCACCTGTGCGATCTTCCTGGCGGCCTATGGTGGTTACTTCCTGGTGACCTACCTCATGAGCACCGGCATGGTGCGAGCCGCCATTGCTACCCGCTACAGCGAGTAGCAGACGGGCAAAACCGTCGCAAAACCAACGCAAACAACCGCCGCGGAGGGAGTCGGCCCCCTTCCGCGGCGGTTTTTTGCCTTTCCGGTACGCCTCAGATGCAAGTGAGTAGACTTTTTTGGATCTGCCGAGCACATCGCGACAAATGCTCGGTAAAACCGCAGGTCAGCGCTGTGGCGATTTGGGGTGTGCTCGGCTTCCTGCAAGAAGTCTACTCACTTGGTTTTTGCTGCTAGAAGACCGCTGCGAGGGAAGGCAACTCCCTCGCAGCGGCCGACGTTTGTCCAGATAAAACCTGCCAAAATAAACCTGTCCCTTTTTGGCAGGTTATCGCTTCCAAAAGTGGAGGATGAGCGTCGTGCGGTTTTGCTGTTCGGTTTTGACCAGGATGTTGTGGATGTGGGTCTTGACGGTGCCCACGGCAAGGAATAGCTCGTCAGCGATCTCTTGGTTCGATTTGCCCAGTACGACCAGACGCATAACTTCGGTCTCACGGTTGGAGAGCTTGTAGGCGTTGCGATAGAAGGGCATCTGCTCTTCTATGTGTCGATCAAGATCGCTGACGTTCTTTCCCTCGGGCGCCTCCTGCATGCGGATTGAAAGCACGTGGTAGGAGTAGATGATCAGCAGAATCGCAAAGTAGCAGGCAAAGACGTTTTCGCTAAAGTTGCGTTCGGACAGATATAGTTGCAGCCAAGAGGGCGCCAGACTCATGGGGACAATCAGAATGTTGTAGAAATCCTCGGCAACGATGCAACCGACCAGAATAGCGCCGATAATCAGGTGCTTTTGTTGGTTGTTGACACGTGCCTTCAGCTCGACTTGTGTGCTCTTGCGTGCCGTCCAAAAGATATATAGCCCCACGAAAACAAGGAATACCTGACGCATCGTGTAGTAGAGCCATTGATGAATGGGGCCGTAGGGGACAGCGACGATAATCAGCAGCTCGCTCAGCAAGAACGTTGCGACGGGAATGACAAACTGCTTTTTTGAATGCTTGTCGAGCAAATCCATGGCAATGAGCCAAATAAAAGCCTGCGAAGCGGTCGCCACAAAGGTCCGCAACACAGGCATGGTAATTGAGTAATAGTCGCTGGCTGGAAAACTCTGGTTTTGCAGCGTGTATTCAAAAAAGAAAATCTCGGTCATCTCGATGGCATAGCAGATAAATACGCCGCTGCCATAGATAAAGAAGCGTCGACGGGACGAGGCATAGGCGGCAAGCGAGAGCACCGCCGTCACAATACAGATCACGAGTATCGCTAGGGTATAGAAGAACATCAGGGTGTTCATCTGTCACCGTCCCATCTCATTTATTCTATGGCCGAGTTCTGTATACCTTGTGGGATATAGACGTCTCAACCCTTCGTTTCATTGTGGATTAGGCGCCGAGATACAGCATAGCCGTATACCGTTCGTGGTTCTAGATGGTAAACCCCCTGTAAACTCTTGACCTGCGGGTTTATATTGGTTTAGAGGGGGTGTAACTCCGTGAACGGTCTTTAATCCCGAATAAACTAGGTAAAAATTGCATACGGGTGAATGATGGTCTTGTCAACACGAGGCGTGATGTTCGAGCGCCTCATAGTAATAGTCGGCAAGACCGGCGGAAAGGAAATCGACATGGCACTGCCTAAGGATTTCATCGACACCAACGACTTCACCAAAGAGCAGATCCTGGCTATCGAGGATCTTGGCCTGGCAATGAAGAAGGCCATCAAGGTTGACGGTTATTATCCGCACCTGCTCCGCAACAAGAGCCTTGGCATGATCTTCCAGCAGGTCTCCACCCGCACTCGTCTTTCCTTCGAGACCGCTATGACCGACCTCGGCGGCCACGCTCAGTTCTATGGCCCTGGCACCATTCAGCTCGGTGGCCACGAGTCCCTGGGCGACACCGCTCGCGTCATGGGCGACCTGCTCGACATCATGATGGCTCGCGTTGACCGTCACAAGGACGTCGTCGGCCTCGCCGAGGGCTCCGCTGTGCCCGTCATCAACGGCATGTCCGAGTTCAACCATCCCACGCAGGAGATGGGCGACCTCATGACCATGCTCGAGAACCTCCCCGAGGGCAAGAAGATCGAGGACTGCACCCTGGCCTTCATCGGCGACGCCACCCAGGTCTGCGTCTCCCTCATGTTCATCGCTTCCAAGGTCGGCATGAAGTTTGTCCAGTTTGGACCTAAGGGCCACCAGATCCCCGACGGCGGCCTGCACGTTGGCACCGTCGAGGAGCGCGCCGAGTTCGGCAAGCAGATGATGGCCATCGCCGAGGAGAATTGCAAGGTCTCCGGCGGCTCGGTCGTCATCTCCGACGACATCGAGTGCATCAAGGGCGCCGACTTCATCTACACCGACGTGTGGTATGGCCTGTACGACGAGGAGGTCTCGGGCGAGAACTACATGGACGTGTTCTATCCCAAGTATCAGGTCACCATGGACATGATGAACTTCGCCGGCCCCAACTCCAAGTTCATGCACTGCCTGCCGGCCACCCGCAACGAGGAGGTCGTCGACGAGGTCATGGACGATCCCGAGCGCTCCCTGTGCTGGGTCGAGGCCGAGAACCGCAAGCACTCCATCCGTGCTCTCCTTGCCGCCCTGGGCAAGCGCACCCCGCTCAACGACGAGGGTGTCGAGTACTCCGCCAAGGCTGAGCTCCACGCCGCTCTCGAGGCTCTCGAGCAGCTCTAAGCCTCAAGGCTTCTAAAAGCACGTTTGCGGGCGGCGGATGCTCGTCTCCTGTCGCCCGCTCACCGAGGCCCAAGCAATTGCCTTAATACCTTAGGGCCTCGGATCTGTCCAAGACTGAGCGAAGGAGCTCATCATGAGCGACGGAAAGAAAAAGCTTTCCTTCTTGACGGTCATTTCGACCATCATCTGCGTCGTCTTCGTTTGCGAGGCCGCCGCTCCTGCTGCTGCCATTGGCAACCAGCAGTTCTTCTGGTGGATCTTCCTGATCCTGACCTTCCTGCTTCCCTACGGCATGGTTGTTGCCGAGCTCGGTACCACCTATGACGGCGAGGGCGGCATTTACGACTGGGTACGCGATGGTCTGGGCGACAAGTGGGGCGCTCGCATTTCGTACTACTACTGGGTTAACTACCCGCTGTGGATCGCCTCGCTGGCTACCATGTTCCCCGACATTTTGGGCATGGTCTTTGGCGTCGAGTTCAACTTGATCGCCAAGATGGGTATCGATCTTGCCTTTGTGTGGATCGTCTACCTCATGGGCCGCTCCAAGGCGGCCGACTCCGAGTGGGTTCTGAACGGTGGCGCCATCATCAAGGTCGCCGTCGCCGTTATCGTTGGCGCTCTGGGCATTTGGTATGCCATGGAGAACGGTTTTGCGAACGACATGTCCGCTGCCACCTTCCTGCCCGAGCTCACCAACACCAACGCTCTCGGCTACCTGTCGATCATCATCTTTAACTTCATGGGCTTCGAGGTCATCTGCACCATGACCGACGACATGGCCGATCCCGCTCGCGATATCCCCAAGGCTATCATCGTCGGTGGCCTGTCCATCGCCGTGATCTACCTGTTCGCTGGCTTTGGCATCGGCGCTGCGGTGCCGGCCGATTCCATCGACCCCGACTACGGCATGATCGTCGCAGTCCAGACCATGGTGGGCGACTCCATGATCTTCAAGGTCATCTGCATCGCCTTCCTGATCACCCTGTTCGCCAACATGGCCGCCTGGTCCTTCGGCGTCAACTCCGTCGCCCGCTACGCTGCCGAGCACGGCAACATGCCCAAGGTCTTCGCCTCGATGATCTCGGATGACGACATGCCCAACGGCGCCAACCTGGTCAACGCCATCGTTGCCTCCCTGGTGCTGTGCCTGCAGCTCGTACCCATCGACGCCATCTCCAACGGTGTCTTCTGGATGCTCTTCGGCACCTCCGTCGTCTTCCTGCTGCTGACCTACATCCCGATGTTCCCGGCGTTCCTCAACCTTCGCAAGAACGACCCCAACCGCGAGCGTATCTTCACGTTCCCGTTTAAGGGCGCCATGATGAAGGTCATGCTGGCCATCCCTTGCATCGAGCTGATCCTGGCCATCGTTGCAACGCTGGTGCCGCTCTCTGCCGCTGAAATTGGCGACAAGCTCCCGATGATCGTTATCTTCATCGTGCTTCTGCTCATCGGCGAGGTTGTCCGCGTCGTCAGCGCCAAGGGCCGCGAGACCGAGTACAAGGGCCTCACTCCCGAGCTGGCAGCTCAGCGTCTCGCTGAGGAGGCCGCCGAGGCCGAGGAGGACTAGAGCACCCGGATTCGGGGCTCCAACCTTCCAATTGTCTAACCATTCCTTGGGGCGGGTGCGAGCGATAGCTCCGGTAACCACCGCCCGCCCCAACCTCTCTCTTTCGTATCCTTCGTGCGTTTTGTCTCCACGCACTTGGTTACGTTGCCGCTCGTCGGTGCGGCTCCGTGAAAACCGGCACCGGGCGCCCCGACCTTTGCCGGGGGACGGGCGCCCACTATCTCTTGGTTTTAGGCTGCGGGTAATCCGCCCGCGGCAAACGATCGTTCGATTTGGAGGAAATCTTATGCGTACGATCACCGAGTCCGAGTCCACCCCCAAGGCCGACGGCTTCTTTATGCCCGCCGAGTTCGCCCCGCAGGATCGCGTGTGGATGGGCTGGCCCCACCGCACCGACACCTGGGCCCACGGCGCCAAGCCTGCTCAGAAGCAGTATGCCGCCATCGCCCGCGCCATCTCCGAGTTCACCCCGGTCTATATGTGCGCCAACCAGGTCGACTATGCCAACTGCAAGGCCGTCTTCGAGAACGACGAGAATGTCACCGTTATCGAGATGACCACCGACGACGCTTGGTTCCGCGACACTGCCGCCACCTACGTCATCAACGGCAAGGGTGAGAAGCGTGCCAACCACTGGCACTTCAACGCCTACGGCGGTCTCGTCGATGGCCTCTATTTCCCGTGGGACAAGGACGAGCAGATCGCCCTTAAGATGGCTGAGCTCTCCGGCTGCCGTCGCTACCGTCCCGATGACATGATTCTCGAGGGCGGCTCCATCACCGTCGACGGCGAGGGCACCCTTGTCGTGACCGACCAGTGCCTGCTTTCCCCGGGCCGCACCTGCTCTGCGGTGCTCGAGGAGGAAGAGGATCCCGAGTCCATCTGGCCCAAGTTCCACAAGAAGTTTGAGCCCTGGAGCGAGGAGCTTCGCGCCTATATGGACGAGCACCTCAAGGATTACCTGGGTGTCGAGAAGGTCATCTGGGTCAAGGAGGGCATCGACCCCGAGGAGACCAACGGCCACATCGATGACGTCGCCACGTTCATCGCTCCGGGCGTCATGGCCTGCATCTGGACCGACGATCCCGAGTATCCGTTCTACGAGCAGTGCCACGCTGCCTACGAGACCCTCTCCAACGCCGTTGACGCTAAGGGCCGCAAGATGAAGGTCTACAAGCTCTGCATGCCCGTGAACCCGCTGTTCATGGACCAGGCTTCCTGCGACACCATCGACGCCGACGAGAACGCCGAGCCGCGCGTCCCCGACGAGCCGCTGATCGCCTCTTACATGAACTACCTGGTCACCAACCACGGCGTTATCGTCCCGCAGTACGGCGACGAGAACGACCAGCTGGCCGTCGACACGCTCCAGAAGATCTACGACGAGGTCTGGGGCGAGGGCGTCTACAAGTGCGTCGGCGTCCAGTCCGAGCAGGTCGTCTTCGGTGGCGGCAACATCCACTGCATTACCCAGCAGGAGCCGTCCGCTTAATCGTCTGACTTTCCGAGGCACCCCATCTCGCCGCTCAAACCGTCGCTCGCGTACCAAAGTACGCTTCGCTCCTCTTTCGCGGCGACCTGGGGCACCTCGAAAACCCAGCCGATCAATCGGACGGTCGGTGAATCGGACCATCTTGGGGCATTGATGGTTGATTTGCTTGATGTCTTGGTCGGTTGGGTTTTTCTTTGGGCACTCCGTTGCCTCCACTTCGGAGTGCCCTTTTCTTTGATTGAGTACGCGTCTGGCCTGGGATTTTTTGCGGGTTAGGCCAATTGTTCGCTTGAATTTCCCAGGTCAGACGCGTCTTCAATTGCCGAAAGTTATCGGTCGTGAACGCGGCCGTTTTGATCGGAGTATCTATGTACCAGCGTATCGTTATCTACACGCGCCTGTTCCGCGAGCGTTGGTCCAACAAATGCATCCTCTCCTCTCTCTGGGATGGCACCTGCACCGGTGACGCGGCCTGCAACCCTACCTTGGGCTGCGCCTTCGGTACAGATGCCATCCTTTTTGCTGTAGGGGGCGCGCGCCATGGCAGGTAAAAAGTTCTCCCTGATCGAGGTCATCCTTTCGGTTATCTGCGTCGTGTTTACCATCGAGGCGGCGGCTCCGGCATCTGCCATGGGTAACGTACAGTTCTTCTGGTGGATTTTCCTTATCATTACGTTTTTGCTTCCCTATGGTCTGGTGGTGGCCGAGCTGGGTACGGCGTTTGATTCCGAGGGCGGCCTGTACGATTGGGTTCGCTTGGGCCTGGGCGACCGTTGGGGCGCCCGTTGCTCTTGGTGCTACTGGGTTAACTTTCCGCTGTGGGTGGCAAGTATCGCCTGCATGTTCCCCAGTGTCATTAATGCGGTGTGGGGTATCGAGTTTTCACTCGGGATCCGAATTGCCATCGAGATTGCCTTTGTGTGGGGCGTCACGGTCATGGCAATGCAGCCGGTGGCGGAGGCCGATTGGGTTATGGACGGCGGCGCCGTCATCAAGGTGCTCATTACCGCTGCGGTGGGAATCGTCGGCATTTGGTTTGCCTGCAATAACGGCTTTGCCAACGACATGTCGTTTAAGACCTTCATTCCAGATCTGGGCGACACCAATTCGTTGACGTACCTATCGATTATCCTGTTCAACTTTATGGGCTTCGAAGTGGTCGCGACCTTTGCCAGCACGATGAAGAACCCGTCGCGTGATATCCCCAAGGCGGTTATTGCCGGTGGCGTGGCCATTGCGGCGATCTACATCATCTGTGGCATTGGCATTGGAGCCGCGGTTCCCACCGAGCAGCTTTCACTCGATTCGGGCATTGTGGACGCAGTCGCCGCTATGGTGGGGCGCACCCACCCGCTGACGATGGTCGTGGGCGTGGCCTTTTTGGTGACGCTGTTCGCCAATATGATCTGCTGGAGCTTTGGCGTCAACAACGTAGCGAGCTATGCCGCACGTCACGGCAACATGCCGCGCCCCTTTGCGCTGGTGTCCAAAAAGACCGGCATGCCCAACGGCTCGGCGCTCATTAACGGCTGTTTTGCCAGTCTGGTGCTGCTGCTCCAGATTCCGCTGGGTGAGGGTTCCGACGTCTTTTGGGTCTTCTTCTCGATGAACGTCGTCTTTCTGCTCATGAGCTATATTCCCATGTTCCCAGCGTTTTGGCGTCTGCGCAAGCACGATAATCGCTCGCGTGTGTTCCGTGCGCCTTTCGAGGGCAAGGTGCTCGCGGTGGCGCTTGCGATTCCCGTGGTGGAGCTCGTGCTTTCGATTGTTGCTACGATTGTGCCGCTCAACAGCTCACCTGCCGAGATGGCAAAGTTGCCGATTCTCGCGGGCGTAGTGATTGGCCTGTTATTGGGCGAGGTTTCGCGCCTCATATCGCGCCGCGGCCGAAGCGTCGACAATCCCGGCGTTGGTGCACGGGGGTCAGGTTACTTTGCACCAAAACAGTAAGCGCCGCGAGTTACGCAGCGCTTGGTGCATCTTGGATTACTGTTCGCGGTGCTCGGGATCGGAAACGAGCTTAGGCGCAAAGTAGGGGACGTGGCCCAGGTACGGGCGGCTGTCCGAACGCTCCTCGGCGATGCAGGGGACCTCATCGTAAGTAAGTGAGTCGCTCAGGTGGGCGATGGCCTTGGCGGCAGGAGCGACGAGCATCTTGAGCGGAGCGATCGGTGTCATGGCATCTCCTTTCATCGGTGAGACACAGCTTGTTTATCTAAACGATACAGTACGTTTAATCGGTGAGTCTAATCTTGCGGCAAAGAATCTGTCAACATCCTCACAGCATCTGAACAGGGGGGGACATGAGCTTCGCATTCTATATCTACACCACAATTATCATGGGTGTGGCTCTGGTGACCAGTGCCGTGGCATTGGTGGTTTGGCTCATGACGCGCCGTCGCGACAGCCTGGTGGCCGCGGCGGGCTTTTTGCTCTACATGCTCGATATGTCGGTCATTTTTTTTGACGAGTACAATCGGCTAAAATACGACTACGCTGTTACCTTTAGCGAGCCGTTGCAGCACCCCTTGCTGCGCTGCGTGCTCGGTATTGCCATCTATGCCTGCGTGGTACTGTGGATGTTTGCGCGCTTGCGCAAAAGGCCGACGTCGCGCATGCTCGGACTTGCTATCGTGCCGTTTTCAATCTTGCAATTGGTGCTGGTGCCTCGCAGCGGTGCTGCCGGAGAGATGCAGCAGTATCTCTTTTGGCTCACGCGTGACCTGGGCAATGTAGGATGTCTTGCCTATGCCGCCTGGCATTACCGGCACAGGGCCACGCGTGTTGAGAAACTCGACCTCGACCGCTCAAAGCTCTTTTGGAAGGTGGCACTCGTTCTTGCGTTTTGCGTAATCGCCGAGGACACCTACATGATTTTGCTCTGCCGCCCCGACTCCCAAAACCCCGTCATCAGCCTCTTTTTGTGGTATCTGTCCGAGCGCAATATCTCCGAAAACGTGCTGCTCGTGGCATGCGCGGTCCAACTCTTTTGCCAGTTTAGCCATATCCTGCGCGTGTATGCCCGTCATCCGCGTGCCGATGAGGACGTGGCGGCCGAGAGCGCACGCTCTGGGGACGATCTAGCATCACGCGTTGTGATCTTTGCCGATGCCCATAAGCTGTCGCGGCGCGAGCAGGAGGTGCTCACGCTGGTGCTGAAGGGCAACGACGCCCAAAACATCGCCAGCGAGTTGGTCATCAGCCCTGGCACTGTCAAGGCGCACTTGCATCGCATCTACGTTAAAAGCGGTGTCTCCAACCGAGATGACCTCATAGATGCCTTTTGGCGTTCCTAGTCCTATTCTTCCTTGCATGCGGGTCTTGCCGTGTGGGCGGGCACGCCGTTGGGCGTAATGACGCGGTAATAATCTCAGACAATAAACCTGCAGGTAAAGCGTGTAAACCTGCTTAAACTGACCGTTTGCGATCCCTGGCCTTGGCACGGATTTGCCCCTGTGTATCAATGGGTGTAGCGCGAAGCCGCGGACGTGGGACAGACGTCCGAGCACGGCTTGTAGGCACGCGCCGATGCGGGAGCGCTACGCTCCCAACCGAGTGCCCACGCGGGCGGTGCGTCCGCGTTGCAACCAAAGATGCCTGAGGAGGCTCACATGGACAAGGCTGATGTAGTTATCAAGAGCAACGCCGTCTTTACCGGCGATGGGCTCGAGCCGTTTAAGGGCGGCGTTGCCGTGCGCGGTGATAAGATTGTTGCCTGCGGTGACGATGCTCACCTGGCACCGTTTATCGGTCCCGATACCGAGGTGCGCGACTTTGGCGACCAGCTCGTCATGCCCGGCCTGATCGACTCGCACACGCATTTTGCCCAGGGCGCGTTTATGACCGACCCCGATTTTGCCGTCAACCTCATCGACTGCACCAGTTTTGAGATGGCGATGGAACGTGTCGTGGCGTTTGCGGCCGACCATCCCGATAACGAGTGGATTCTGGGCTGCCAGATTATCCAGTTCCAGTGGGATGTCCCCGAGATGCCCACAGCCGCGATGATCGATGAGTACATCTCGGACCGCCCGGTCTTTCTGCAGCAGGTTGACCTGCATACCTTTAGTGCCAATACCTGCGCCATCAACAAGGTGGGAGTAACTTCGCAGACGCCCGATCCCGCAGGCGGCAAGATCCTTAAGGATGCCGAGGGCAATCTGACGGGCGTGTTTTCCAACAACGCCGGCGTCTTCTTTATGGACGAGGTCTACGACCCAGCGCCCGAGGTTGTTGACGCGTCGTTTGCAAAAACCGCCCGGCGCGCCAATGCCCTGGGAATCACTACGGTCGGCATGGTCAATCCTACGTTTGTGAGCATGGAAAACCCGTATGCGGTGTTGGCAGGTCTTAATGCCAAGGGCGACTTGCCACTGCGCGTGTTCCTGTACACCGATCTGTTCGAAAACGAGTCCTTAACGCTCGAGCAGATCAAGGAGAAATACGCCTTCTCGGGTACGCAGGTCGAGTGGCACGGCTTTAAGCAGTTTCTTGATGGCGTGTGCTCCGACCACACCGCTTGGATGCTTGAACCCTATTCCAACGCGCCCGATACCTGCGGTGAGCCCGCGGAGGATCCAGAGCGCATCCGTGCCGCCATTGTCAGGGCGCAGGAATGGGGCGTTGACACGCGCGTCCATACGATCGGCGATCGCTCGGTGCGTTTTGTGCTTGATTGCTTTGAGGAGGGCGAGCGCTTGCATGGTAAGCGGGGTTGCCGCCACTCCATGGAGCACAACGAGACGGTTCAGCCCGAGGATCTGCCGCGCTATGCCGAGCTGGGTATATGCCCTGGTATGCAGCCGTGGCACATGCTGCTCGATATGGCTGACCTTGCCAAGGACGATGCCGTGGGCCCCGAGCGTGCTGCGCTTTCGTGGCCCCTGCATAGCCTGCTTGCCAGCGGTGCCGTGGTGCACCTGGGCAGTGACTTCCCCGTTGTGGGCTTGGAGCCCATGGAGGAGGTGTACGGCGCGGTCTTCCGCATGCTCGAGGACGGCTCCAACCCAGAAGGGTGGTTCCCGCAGGAGCGCATCACCATGGCCGAGGCCCTGCGCGCCTACACCTACGGCAGCGCCTACGCCATGCATGCCGAGGATCGCATCGGTACGCTCGCATGCGGCAAACAGGCTGATATCTGTGTGCTCGACCGTAACCTCTTTGACTGCGAACCGGCTGAGGTCCTCGAGGCCACGGCGTATCTCACGATGATTGCCGGCAAGGTGGTCTACGAGGCCTAGCGGGGCTGCTGCATCGCTGGGCGGTGCCGCAGCCTGTGCGTGCCGCCCATCCATTCATGCATCCATTCATCAATCTCTCATGGAAAGGGGAGAACAATGGCAGAAGAAACGACCGCCGCTGTTGAGGAGGAGCGTGAGCTTGCCTCGCAGCCGATTCCCGGCCTGGTGCGTAAGTACACCATCGTCACCGGCCAGGGCATGCTCGCCCAGATCATCATGGTGGTCCTTGAGGGCCTCGTGATGGGTTGGGGCCTAGGTGCCCACGGCCTGGCCTGTGTCTCGATCATTATGTCGGTCGAGTACATCAACCTGGCCTTTGGCAACCTGTTTGGCACCGGCGTGCCCGCCGTGGTGGGCAACCTTTTGGGTGCCGGTGACATCAAGGGCGCAAGCAAGGCTTTTAGCCAGGGCTTTTGGCTTACCACGATCGTGAGTGTGCTGCTTGCTGTGGTGATGGCAGTGTTTACCGAGCCCATCTGCGCATTCTTTGGCGCCACGCCCGACATCATGGCCGATACCGTTGCCGGCGTGCGCACCTTCGCCGTGCTACTGCCGCTCACGGTCATTGGCCAGATGATCACCGCTGTGATGCGTGTGGACGAGAAGGTTCAGATCCAGGCCAACCTCATGACCGTTTCGGCCATCGTCGCCATCTGTTGGCTCGCGCTTTCCACGTTTGTGCTCAAGTTTGGCGTTATGGGCGCCGGCGTGTACTACGGGCTTTCCATCGGTATCTGGGCCATCGGTATCTTCTGGTTCATCGGCGGTAAGAAGTCGCAGCTCCAGATCAGCGCCGCCGACCTCAAACTCGACATGGCCATCTGCGGCCAGATCATCAAGATTGGTTTCCCGTTCTTTTTGATGCAAGCTGCCACGTTCATCTTCAACACCGTTGCCAACTCGTTGCTTGGCCAGCTCGGCGGCGACATGGGTTCGCTCTACATCGCGGCCTTTGGTGTGATCAACGGCTACATCCTCTACATTACCATGATGGTCGCCCAGTGCTTCTCGTACGGCCTGCAGCCCATTGCCGCCTTCAACGCCGGCGCCAAGGCGTGGGCGCGCCTCAAGGAAACACTCTCCTGCACGCTTAAGTACCAGGTCGTGACGCTTGCTGCGGTGTCTGCTGTGCTATGGGTGGCCGCAACGCCGGTCTGCGCCTTTTTTGCTGGTAGCGACCCGGCGCTCGTCGAGGTTGCCGCCAACGCCACGCGCATCGTTATCCTGGCCGTGGCTCTGGGCTATCTTGCCATGACCATGTCGATGTACTTCCAGGCGGTTGAGAAGGTGGGTATCGCCACGTTCACCGGTCTGCTCCGCTACGTGATCTGCTCCGTGCCGCTTATGTACCTGCTTGGCAACATGATGGGCGTTCAGGGTGTCTGGTTTGCCTTGGTGGCGGCTGACGCCATCACTGGTCTTATCTCCATCGCCCTCGCCGTCCGCGAATCCAAGCGACTTGCCACGCTCTAGACTCGGACACGGCCGGCCCGCGATAGTCGAATAAGTCAACTCGCCTGCAAGCCACCACAATGGGGACAGTTCCCATTGTGGTGGCTATTGTTATTTAGGGTCTGAGATTTCGGCTCTATAAATAACGTTTTTGAACTGGGCTACTATAAGATTGTGGAAAACACTACTACAAGATTATGGAAAACGCTACTGCAAGATTATGGCAAATGATACTATACGATTATGGTAACAGCGTTATAAGGGGCGTTGATATGGCCGAGTACATTAACAGGGATTTGCATGAGTTGCTCATTCGCATGGCGGGTTGGTTTCCTGTTGTGTCGTTGACGGGGCCTAGGCAGAGCGGTAAGTCTACGCTGGTTAGGCATGCCTTTCCCGACTATTCCTATGTCACGCTTGAGGACCCCCAAACGAGGCGCGCGGCCTTGGAGGATCCGGTGAGTTTTATCCGCAACCGAAAGGGCGGACTCATCATCGATGAGGCGCAATACGCCCCGGATTTGTTCTCGATGATCCAGGTTGTTTCGGATGAGCGGGGAGACGCCGGTCAATACATCCTTACGGGATCGCAAAACTTTTTGATGATGAAAAGCATCGGCCAGTCTCTTGCCGGGCGAGTCGGGATCTTAAAATTGCTGCCATTTTCGTTTCGAGAAGCGGAGAGGGGCCAGCAGGGGCAGTTGGAAGTGGATTTGTTTGCGCTCGAAGGGGGATACCCTCGCCTGCGTTCCGCCGGAATGCCGTCCTCGGTTTATTTCCCCAGCTATATTGATACCTATGTTGAGCGCGATGTTGTGGGCTTGCTTGACGTGCGCAATAAAGCGGAGTTTCATAAGTTTCTGTCCATAATTGCCCAGAGCGCCGGTGCTCTCATTAATATATCTTCGCTTTCTCGAGATACGGGTGTGAACGTATCGACCATTAAAAGCTGGTTGTCTATTCTGGAGCAGAGCTACCTGACGTTTTCACTGCAGCCCTATTATGCAAATGCCAGGAAACGTTTGACTAAAACGCCCAAGCTTTATTTTTACGACACGGGGCTGCTCTGCTACTTGCTCAAAATTGGATCACTGGAGCAACTTTTGGAGAGCCCTTATCTGGGGGCAGTTTTCGAAAACCTCATCGTTTCCGAAACGGCGAAGAGCCATCTCAACGTGGGCGAGAATCCCGAGTTGTATTTCTATAGGGACGACGGCAAGCGAGAAATCGATTTGCTCGACTGCACAAACTCAGGGAGTCCCAAGGCTATCGAAATAAAATCATCCAGAACGTATCACGATAAGTACGCCCGCCATTTACAGGCTGTATGCGATGAGATCGACATTGCAAAAGATGCGCGCTATGTTGTGGCCCGCGTGGATTCAACGTATGAGTCGAAAGACTGTAGCGTGGTCTCGGCGCGTGATTGGCTTTTGCGATAACAAGTTCGGCGTATTAACAACTGCCGCGAAGAGGATCGGACCCCTTTCGCGGCGGTTTTTTGCCGATCCGGTGCGCCTCAGATGCAAGTGAGTAGACTTTTTTGGACTTGTCGAGCACACCGCGCCAAACGCTCAATAAAACCGCAGGTCAGCGCTGTGGCGATTCGGGGTGTGCTCGGCCTCCTGCAAAAAGTCTACTCACTTGGTTTTGGCTGCTAGAAGACCGCCGTGAGGGAAGGCAACTTCCTCGCGGCGGTTGGCGTTCGCCCAGATAAAACCTGCCAAAATAAACCTGTCTCTTTTTGGCATGTCCCTTTTGGCGTGGCTGATTGCTTTGGGCTGTCTTGGAGAAAGCCCGTGAGGCGGCACACAGGCTAATCCTGCGTGTCGCCTCCGTACATGTAGACGATAAAGCCGTCGCCGGTGTCTTGGCTGTGATCCTCCAGGATGCGTTTCATGTTGAGGCGCTCGTAGAACTGCCAGTCAGAGTTGCAGTCGCTCATCAGGAAGAACTTGGTGCACCCGGCTTTGGCGAGTTCGGCGCGCGCAAGGTCGATGAGCTCGCGGCCGAGTCCCTTGCCCTGCCACTCGGGCACAATGATGATCAGGTTGAGCTGGCCCTGGGCATACTCGTTGCCCGTGGCGGCAAAGCGATCGGCCGTGGCCTTTTCGCGACTGTCGCCAAAGAGCGAGCCCTCGAGTTTGGCATCGGCGGTCTTTGCCATCTCGGTTGCCTGGGCGAATAGCTCGTCGTAGCAAGGCTTCCACGTCGGGTTTTTGCGTGGTTTGCCGTCTTCGAAGATGCCGATGCAGCAAGCGGCGATGATGCGGCCTTCAGCTTCGGCAACGAGCGCGATAGGGGAGCGCTGCAGCTGCATGGCAATGTTGAAGCGCGCGCAGAAATCGGCAGCTTCGACGTCGCCGCGGTTGCGTAGCGTGTTGCACCACAGCCGGTTGTAGATGGCGGCGATACCATCCAGGTCGTCGAGCGTGGCGGCGCGCAGGGTTACGTTGTCAAGGCTCATGGAGGCTCCTTCCAAGTTGGGTCAGGCTATCTATGAGTGTGGCATGGCCGCAGGGGCGCCGCATCAACCATTCGGTAGACGACCCCCGATTCCACGGGGGCGGAGAGATAGTCATTGGGGACGTTCTTAAACGACTAGGCAAACAAGAACGTCCCCAACGACTACTCATTTAAGTACGTCCCCAATGAGTGCCCCCAATGAGTGTGCAGCCAAGGTGATGCCGTTGTTTTGGCAACGACAGCGAAAACCCGCCAGAGCGAGCAAGGTGCCTTGAAACAAGGCGGCATTGACCTTTTGGTCATGCCGCCGCAGTTGAAAGGCAGATTGCCGCTCTGGCGGGTTTGCAGCGTCGAGCCGTTACGCGGGTTGGTAAACCCGCGTAACTAAACCCGCTCTGCGATCTCGTGGATGAGGTAGTCGGTCTTTTCCCAGCCTAGGCACGGGTCGGTGATCGACTTACCAAAGACGCCGCCGTCGACCGGCTGGTTGCCATCCTCCAGGTAGGACTCGATCATAAAGCCCTTGACCAGCTTGGAGATGGACTCGTTGCGGCGGCAGCTGTCGAGCACCTCCTTGCAAATACGATACTGCTCAAGCGGTCGCTTGCCCGAGTTGTCGTGGTTGCAGTCGATGGCCGCCGCTGGGTTGGCGTAGCCGGCGTGCTCGGTGTAGCGCTCGGCCAGGCGCTCGAGGTGCTCGTAGTGGTAGTTGGGGTAGGTGCGCCCATCGAGGCCGATGTAGCCGCGCATGACGGCGTGCGCGAGCGGGTTGCCATCGCACTCGACCTCCCAGTTGCGGAAGATAAAGCTCTGGCGCGCCTGGGCGGCGTAGATGGAGTTGAGCATAACGGTGGTGGAACCGGCGGTGGGGTTTTTCATGCCCACAGGCACCGAAATGCCGCTCGACACCAGACGATGCTCCTGGTTCTCGACCGAGCGCGCGCCCACGGCGACGTAGCTCAGCAGGTCGACGAGGTACTGGTAGTTGGACGGGTAGAGCATCTCGTCGGCGGTAAAGAAGCCAGTCTCCTCGATGACGCGCAGGTGCATGTGGCGGATGGCCTTAACGCCTTCAAGCAGGTCATCGGGCGCCTCGGGGTCGGGGTTGTGCAGCAGCCCCTTGTAGCCGGTGCCCTTGGTGCGCGGCTTGTTGGTATAGACGCGCGGAATGATGATGAGCTTGTCCTTGACCTCCTCGGCGGTCTTGGCCAGTCGGTTCATGTACTCAAGCACCGAATCCTCGCGGTCGGCAGAGCACGGGCCGATGATGAGCACCTTGCGCGCGTCCTCGCCGGTAAAGACCTTGGCGACCTCGGCGTCGAATGCCTGCTTTTTGGCGGTAAGCTCGGCGGAAAGTGGCATTTCCTCGCGGATCTCCATGGGGATCGGCAGCCTGCGTTTGAATTCCATGGCCATACGGGGCCTCCTCAATCAATTGATGGCATCGAGAACATTGTCGAATGCTCGGCATTATCCGCTGTCGCACGCTAAAGTGCAACCCCTCGCCGCCCCGAAACCTACCAAATAGGGACAGGTTTATTTTGGTAGGTTTTATCTGGGGAAACGCCGGCGGATGCCGGGAGGGAGTGGCGCTACGCGGGGCCCTATGGCTGTTGTCGGTTCCCCGGGAAACACCCTGTGGGCAAAAAATGGCAAATATGAGTACTGTTGCTATTGTAGTGCCATATTGCCGGCAAAAGATAATAGACATAACAGAAAATATGTTCATTAACCTAACACATATAAGCCCGCTATAGAGCTATTTGAGTAATTTAGGAGCGCGTGCAAGCCGTGTGAGCAGCATTTGGTGCTGTTTTGGCTGTTACTAAAAAGGTGACAGTACTCATATTTGCCATTTTTTGCCCACAGGGGCTGGAAAGGACCGTCAATTCGGCTCCAGGGGATGCGGTCCAAGGGCCGCAGAACGAAAAATGGGGGCGCTGGTTGTCCTGCGCCCCCATTCTTTGGGTATTGCGGTTGTTTGCCGCCGGTTGTTACGCCGCTTCGTCGAACTGCGAATTGTACAGGTCGGCGTAGAAGCCGCCTTGGGCGAGCAGCTCGTCGTGCGTGCCCTTCTCGACGATGTCGCCGTCGCGAATCACCAAGATCACGTCGGCGTTGCGGATCGTGGACAGGCGATGCGCGATGACAAAGCTCGTGCGGCCCTGCATTAGCGCATCCATGGCGCGCTGAATAAGCTCCTCGGTACGGGTATCGACGTTGGAAGTCGCCTCGTCCAAAATCAGCGCCGGACGGTCGGCCAAAATGGCGCGGGCGATGGTCACGAGTTGGCGCTGGCCCTGTGAGAGGTTGGTGCCCTCCTCATTGATCATAAAGTCGTAGCCGCCGGCGAGCGTATGGATAAAGTGGTCGCAGCGTGCGGCGCGTGCAGCGGCCTCGACCTCGGCGTCAGTCGCATCGGGACGTCCGTAGCGGATGTTCTCGCGGATGGTGCCGTTAAACAGCCAGGTATCCTGCAGCACCATGGCAAACTCGCCGCGCAGCGCCGCGCGGTCCCAGTCGCGCACGTCGACGCCCTCGACGCGCAGCGAACCGCCGTCCACGTCGTAGAAACGCTGCAGCAGCTTAATGAGCGTGGTCTTGCCGGCGCCGGTGGGGCCGACGATGGCGATGGTCTGACCGGGCTGCGCCTCGCAGCTAAAGTCGTGGATGATGGTCTTGTCGGGCGTGTAGCCAAACTTGACATGGTCAAACTCAACGTGGCCGGGGCGCTTCTCGGGAATCTGGGCGTCGGCCTTCTGCTCCTCCTCGGGCGCGGCGAGGAACTCAAAGACGCGCTCGGTGGCAGCGGCCATCGACTGCATCGTGTTGCTCACGTTGCCCAGCTGCTGCACCGGCTGCGTAAAGTTGCGCACGTACTGGATAAAGCTCTGGATGTCGCCGGGCGTGGCATTGCCGGTCAGCGCGAGCTGTGCGCCCACCACGACAACGCCCACGTAGCCCATGTTGCCCACCAAGCTCATAAGCGGCATCATCAGGCCCGATAGGAACTGCGAGCGCCAGCCACTAATAAAGAGACGGTCGTTTTGACGGTCGAACTCCTCGATTGAGGCCTCGGCGCGGTCGAACACCTGAATAACGTTCTGGCCGGCAAAGTCCTCCTCGATAATGCCGTTGACGGCGCCCAGGACTTGCTGTTGCTCGCGGAAGTACGGCTGCGAGAAGTGAATCATCACGGTCAGGATAATCGCGGCAGCCGGCAGCGTGAGCACGGTGACGCCGGTGAGCGGCAGACTGATCGACAGCATCATGACGAGCACGCCGATAATCTGCGTCACCGATGTGATGAGTTGTGTCACGCTCTGGTTGAGTGACTGACCCAGCGTGTCGACATCGTTGGTGATGCGGCTGAGCACGTCGCCCTTGCTGTGGCCGTTGAAGTAGCTCATCGGCACGACAGCGATCTTGGCGGCGATCTCCTTGCGCATGCGGTAGCAAATCTTTTGCGTGACGCCGGTCATGAGCCAGCCCTGGATGAGGCCGCAGACAGAGCTTGCCAGATACAGGCAGAGCAAAAAGCCGAGCGTCTTGGCGATCCAGGCAAAGTCAACGTCGCCGGTACCGTTGACCTTGGCAACCAGGCCCTCGAACAGCTTGGTCGTAACCTGGCCGAGCACCTTGGGCCCCACAATGTTAAAGATGACCGAGCATACGGCAAAGGCGACGGCGGCAAACACGGCAATCTTGTGCTGGCCGATATAGCCGAGCAGCTGCCTCATGGTGCCCTTAAAGTCCTTGGCCTTTTCGCCGCGACGCATGCCGCCCATGCGGCCCATGGGACCACGCTGGCGGGTGGGCTTGGGAATCTGAGTCTTGGTCTCGTCTGCCATTAGCGCTCGCCTCCTTCCATGACGGCTGCAATTTCTTCTTGGGTAAGCCCCAGCTCCTCGGCGGAAAGCTGCGACTGTGCGATCTCCAGGTACGCCGGGCAGTTGTGCAGCAGCTCCTCGTGCGTGCCGGTGCCCACCACGTGGCCGTCGTCGAGCACGATGATCTGGTCGGCATGCATGATGGTCGCGATGCGCTGGGCCACGACCACGAGCGCCGCGTCGGTGACGTTTTTGGCCAGTTCCTCGCGCAGGCGCGCGTCGGTCTTGTAGTCGAGGGCGCTAAACGAGTCATCGAACACCACAACCTCGGGCTTTTTGGCCAATGCGCGGGCGATGGCCAAGCGCTGGCGCTGACCGCCCGAGACATTGGAGCCGCCCTGGCTGATGGGGGAGTCGTAGCCGTCCTCGCGCTCGGCGATAAAGTCCTCGGCTTGGGCGATGCGCGCGGCCCGGTGCATGTCCTCGTCGCTCACCATGTCGCCGGCAAACTTGAGGTTGCTCTCAACGGTGCCCGAGAATAGACGACCCTGCTGCGGGATGTAACCAATGCGGCGGCGCAGCTCGGAAAGGGTCATGTCACGCACGTCGATGCCGTCGAGCGAAATGCTGCCGCCCGTGACGTCGTACAGGCGCGGAATCAGCTGCACGAGCGTGGACTTGCCCGAGCCCGTGGAGCCGATGATGCCGAGCATCTGACCGGCGTGCGTGGTGAAGTTCACGCCGCTAATGACATCGGCGCGGGCATCGGGATACTGGAAGCTCACGTCGCGGAAAGTGAGCTCACCGTGCGGCGCGCTGGCCGCGGGCAGTTTGGGCGAGGCGGGGTCGTTGATGCTCGTGGGGCAAGTGATGACCTCTTCCACGCGCTCGGCTGCGACCTCGGCACGGGGCAGGATAACCGAAACCATGGTGAGGATCATAAACGCCATGACGATCTGCATGGTATAGGAGATAAACGCCATCATGTTGCCGACCTGCATCACGCCGTCGGACACACCCTGTGCGCCAAACCAGACGATAAGCACGGTGATGCAGTTCATGACGAGCATCATGAGCGGCATCATAAAGCTCATAGCTCGGTTGGTGTAGAGCTGCGTGGTCATCAGATCGAGCGATGCCTTGTCAAAACGCTCGAGCTCATGCTCCTCGCGGTTGAACGAGCGGATGGGCATAAGACCGTCGAGCAGCTCGCGGGCGGTGAGGTTCACGCGGTCCACAAAGCTCTGCATCTTTTTGAACTTGGGCATGGTGAGGCCCATAAGCACGCCGACGACGGCCGAGACCGCGATGATGGCCACGGCGATGGTCCACTCCAGGCCGGTGTGGTTGGCTAGGACGCGCATAACCGCGACGATACCCATAACGGGTGCCATGAGGCACATGCGGATGAATAGGGTTGCTGCCATCTGAATCTGCTGAATGTCGTTGGTGCAGCGGGTGATGAGCGAGGCCTGGCTAAACTTGCCCACCTCGGCCGGCGAAAAGTGCATAACCTTGTTGAAGGTCTCGCGGCGTAGGTCACGCGCGATGGAGCAGGCGGTGCGCGACGCCACAGCGCCGGTCAGGATGGTGGCGACGAGCGATACCAGGCACAGGCCGAACATCGTGGTCGCCATGCGGCCCAGGTAGGCGTTCTGCACGTCGGCGGGGTCGATACCCTGCGCCTTGTACTCGTCTTGCACATAGCTCACGGCGCGTTGGGTCACGATGGAGCCCGACATGGAGCCCATTTTGTCCGCCATTTCATTGGCGCCCTCGACGAGCTTGCTTTGGTCTACCAGACCGCCCTCGACACCTAGGCGCAGGCTCTTCATGGTGACCTTGCCGCCGTCGGCATCAATCTGCTTTTGCATGTTCTGCGCCGCTGCGGCCTTCTGCTGCATCTCGGCGAGCTGCTCGGGCGTCATTGCCGCCATCTGCTCGGGGGTGGGCATGGCCTGGGCGGCGCTGTTGTCTTTCTCGTCGGACGTGCCCATCATGTCGCCCATGGAGCTGGCGTCGATACCCTGGTTAAGCGAAAGGACGACGGTCTCGGGCAGGCGCATGATATCGGCGAGCTTGCTGCCGTCGGCGCGCTCATCCTCTGTTCCCTTGTACGTGCGAATGCCGTTTTTGTCTGCCTTGCCAAACGCAGCTTCTACCGTCTTGGCGTCCTTGGCGCTCATAAAGAGTTCGAGGTCGTCGAGCGATTCGGCGCGAATGGTGTCGGGCACGGGTGAGACGATGCCGCCTTGCTGCACACCCACGTCGACGATGTCGCTCATATAGGTAGGCAGTGCCAGGTCGGCGTTGCAGCTGATTACGATAAGTACGATAGCTGTGAACAGTGCCGGAATATGCTTTTTAAAGAGCTTGAGAATCCTCACTCGGCATCTCTCCTTTCTTGATTGCGGTCGATAATTTCGTTGGCACGTCTAAGAAGGCGCACCATCTCTTGGGTATCTGTTTCGCCGAGCTGCTCGAGGAAAGCTGCGGTGCGGTTCTCGAATTCCCGACGTTTGATTTCGAGATCCTGGAATCCCTTGTCGGTCACCGTGACGTGTACGCGACGACGATCGGTCTTTGAGTGTTCGCGCTCGACCCAGCCCTTGGCTTCGAGAGCGCGTAGGATATTGGCGATGCGGGCGCTCGAGACCCAGGCGCGATCGGCGAGTTCGCTCGGCGTGAGCGAGCCGCCAGCGAGCATGAGGGCGCGCATGACAGCCATCTCGCCGCCGAGAGCTTTGTCCGCAAAGCGTGAAATGCGCTGATGCATGCTGCCAAACTCAGTTAAGAGCTGACGCCCAAGCTCATGGAAATCGGTATCTTCCACCGAAAACCCCTAACACTAGAAACTATTTTCGGTGAAAGATGATACCCGCATATTCGGGCCTCATGCAGTGGGCAATATAAAGAGCGCATAAAGAGTTAAAAAATTCAATTGCTGAAGCGTTTCAAAGAACTACTATGCCCGCGGTTAGGCGAGGGGTTGTCACCACCATGACGACTGGGACTCATTTATCGCCACGTGCGATGCTCCAACTTCCCGCAAGGAGACACCTGAATCAAGGGGGTTGGAGTCATGGCATTTGACTTCACGGGCAAAACCGCGATCGTTACCGGCGGCACTCAGGGCATTGGCCTCGAGATCGCCAAGGGCATCGTCGCGGGCGGCGGACACGTCGCGCTCATCGCAAGGAACGCTGCCAAGGGCGAGGCCGCTGTGGTCGAGCTTGGCGAGGGCAACAAGTTCTATCAGCTCGATGTCGCCGATGCACCCAAGGCACGCGAGACCGTCGAGCAGATTTTTACGGACCTGCCGCAAACCAACATCCTGATCAACTGTGCTGGCGTCATCAGCACCAAGAAGTTCGACGAGATCGATGACACCGAGTGGCGTCGTACCATCGACATCAACCTCAACGGTACCTTCACTATGATGAATGCTGTGTACCCGCACTTTAAGGCGGCCCATGCCGGCACTATCGTCAACGTGAGTTCCGTTGCGGGCAAGATCGGTGGCGGCCTGCTCGGCACCGCGGCTTACGCGAGCTCCAAGGCCGGTGTTAACGGTCTAACCAAGGCAGTCGCCAAGGAAGGCGGCAAGTTTGGCGTCCGCTGCAACGCCGTGTGCCCGTCGCTCACCCTTACCGATATGACCTCGATTCTCTCTGACGAGAACTCTCAGCGCATCATCAACGGTATTCCTCTGGGCCGCGCCGCCCAGGCCAGCGAGCCTGCGCAGATGGTGCTGTTCTTCGCTTCCGACCTCGCCAGCTTCGTGAACGGCGAGATCGGCGACTGCGACGGCGGCATCGTCCTGGACGGGTAATACCCCACGACGATTATTCGGCGACGGTTCCTGCGACTCGGGACCGTCGCCTTCTTTCTGACATAGGCGCGTGCGGCTACGATTCGCATGCATCCAAAGGAGATATATATGAGTGAATCGACTGCGGTGGAGGCGCCGGCGGCAAAGGAGCCGTTCTTTAAGATGTCCTCCATCCCGGGTGCCAATATTTTGGTGCCGCTTTTGTTGGGCTGCCTGCTCAACACGCTGTTCCCCGACCTGTTCAAAACGCTCGGCAGCTTTACGCTCGGCATGACCCAGCAGGGCGCAGGCCCGCTTGTTGGCGCTTTTTTGCTCATCGTCGGTACGACGATTTCGTTTAAGAGCGCTCCTGCCGCCGCTGCCCGCGGCGCCATCATCATCGCCGTCAAGCAGATCGTGGTCGTTGCCGTGTCGCTGCTCATCCTTTATGTATTCAACGACAACCTGTTTGGCATCTCTGCCATGGTGATGCTGGCCGCTTGCACCGGCGCCAACAACGCTATGTACGCTGGTCTGATGGGCACCATGGGCAATGAGGCCGAGCGTGGTGCCGTCGCAATCACCACGCTGGTTGTCGGCCCTCCGGTCACGATGATCGTGCTCGGCGCTGCCGGTCAGGCTCCGATCGGTTGGTCGCTCGTGGGCGCCATCCTGCCGATCGTCGTCGGCATTATTCTGGGTAACCTCTTCCCGAGCTTTAAGAAGATGATGGCACCGGCACTTTCCGCCATCATCGTGCTCGTCTTCTTTGCCATGGGCTCGACCATGACCTTTGGCCAGCTTATCAACGGTGGTCTTCCCGGCATCCTGCTCGGCGTGATCTGCTCGGTAGTCTTTGCAATTCCCGTCATCGCGGTCGATAAGCTCACGGGCGGTACGGGTGTCGCAGGTGCGGCCATTTCGAGCTGCGCCGGAGCCAATGTGGCCACGCCTGCTGCCATGGCAAGCGTCAACGAGGCCATGTACGGCGGCGCGGTGCTCGCGACGGCTACGGCGCAGGTTGCAGCATGTGCTATCGTGACGGCCATTTTGACCCCGCTGGTCACCAGCTGGTGCTACAAGCATTTTGAGGGCCAGGGCCACAGCAAAGCAACGACCGACAAGGCCGCCGCAGCCGCCTAATGCCAAACGGCAATCAAAGCTAAATAACTAGCCATGCCACAGGTCGGCCCCGGGGGAAATCCCGTGGCCGCCCTGCAGTTTCTGCGGGGTCTCTGGGGCACTTTACCCTGCTAAAACTGGCATAACAGCTAGAGTGAACGTCGTACAAAGGCAAGGAAATATACCAAACAAATCGGTGAACGGTAGTTGTTCGCGCTCGCATTTCCTGCGGATTTGTTAAAAACGCACTAATGGTATAAAAAAAGAAACATATAACAGCCCTGATGAAGGGGGTGGCTATGTTATCCTTCTCAAACGGGTGAAATCTTGGGTTTTGGGTTGTAGTTCCAAGGTGGACAAACGTTTTCCCTGCACCAACGTGTGGTGAAGAACGGAAGAAGCCGGTAGTGCAAGCCGAACATTCAAGAATTCAATAAGCAGCGGTGTGAGAGAGCGCCGCATTACACGTAACTAGGAGCGTGGTTACACAATGCAGGAGGCATGGGAAGGCTTCAAGGAAGGCATCTGGACGGGAGAAGTTGACGTCCGAGACTTCATCCAGAAGAACTACACCCCCTACGAGGGCGACGAGTCGTTCCTCGCCGGCCCAACCGAGCGTACCAAGGAGCTGTGGGGCGAGGTTCTCGACCTGCTGCTTAAGGAGCGCGAGCAGGGCGGTGTCCTCGATATGGACACCAAGACCGTTACGGGTATCGTGAGCCACCCCGCTGGCTACATCGATAACGCCCACCGCGAGAAGGAGACCATCGTCGGTCTCCAGACTGACAAGCCGCTCAAGCGCGCGCTGCACGTCAACGGTGGCATCCGCATCGCTTGCCAGGCTGCCAGCCAGCACGGCTATAAGGTCGACGAGAACGTTGTCGAGCGCTACACCTTCGAGCGCAAGACCCACAACGCTGGCGTCTTCGATGTTTACACCCCCGAGATGCGTGCTTGCCGCTCGGCTCACATCATCACCGGTCTGCCCGATGGCTATGGCCGCGGCCGCATCATCGGCGACTACCGTCGTGTTGCCCTGTACGGCGTCGACTACCTGATCAAGGACAAGGAGGCCCAGAAGGCTTCCACCCCGACGGTCATGACCGCCGACAACATCCGCGATCGTGAGGAGCTGCAGGAGCAGATCCGCGCCCTCGGCGAGCTCAAGATGATGGCCGAGACCTATGGTTTCGACATTTCCAACCCTGCTACCAACACGCAGGAGGCCATCCAGTGGATGTACTTCGCCTACCTCGCTTCCGTCAAGGAGCAGAACGGCGCCGCTATGTCCATCGGCCGTACCTCCACGTTCATCGACATCTACGCTGAGCGCGACCTTGCCAACGGTACCTTCACCGAGGAGCAGATCCAGGAGTTCGTGGATCACTTCATCATGAAGCTCCGCATGGTCAAGTTTGCCCGTACCCCCGAGTACCAGGCCCTGTTTACCGGCGATCCGCAGTGGGTCACCGAGTCCATCGGCGGCATGGGTGTTGACGGCCGTACGCTCGTTACCAAGATGAGCTACCGCTACCTGCACACGCTCGAGAACATGGGCACCAGCCCCGAGCCCAACATGACCGTTCTGTGGTCGACCCGTCTGCCCGAGAACTTCAAGAAGTTCTGCGCCAAGACTTCTGTCGCCAGCTCCTCGATTCAGTACGAGAACGACGACCTCATGCGCGTCTACCACGGCGACGACTACGGCATTGCCTGCTGCGTGTCCTCCATGCGCATCGGCAAGGAGATGCAGTTCTTCGGCGCCCGTGCCAACCTGGCCAAGTGCCTGCTGTACGCACTCAACGGCGGTGTTGACGAGGTCTCCAAGAAGCAGGTCGGCCCCAAGTATCGCGCCGTCGAGGGCGATACGCTCGATTACGACGACGTTGTGGCCAAGTACAACGACATGATGAAGTGGCTCGCTGGCGTGTACGTCAACTCGCTGAACATCATCCACTACATGCACGACAAGTACAGCTACGAAGCCTCTCTGAT